>JAYWIC010000111.1:0-42150 GCA_043789195.1 Arenimonas sp.
TGATTACCCATGATCTCGATACGCTTTACACGATTTGTGATCGCGTTGCGGTGCTTGCCGATAAAAGAGTGCTGATCAATGCACCGATCAGTGAAGTAGAAAAGTTCGACCACCCCTGGGTGCAGGAATATTTTCATGGCCCGCGTGGCCGCGCCGCTCAAGGCGCACAACATTTGCTGGAGAAATAAAATGGAAACCCGTGCCAACCATGTACTGATCGGGGCGTTCACGCTGGCGGTGATGATTGCTGCGGTGATGTTTGCACTCTGGGCCGCGAAATATGGCTCGGACCGGAAGTTCAACGATTTCGACGTGGTGTTTATCGAAGCGGTGACCGGACTTTCCAAAGGCAGCATCGTGCAATACAACGGCATCAATGTCGGCGAAGTGCGCGAGCTGAAACTGGATAAAAAAGATCCCAGCAAAGTGATCGCCCGCGTTCGCGTCGAAGAAGATACACCAATAAAAACCGACACTAAAGCCAAGCTTGCCTTCGTCGGCCTGACCGGCGTTGCACAGATTCAATTTACCGGCGGCAAGGCCGAAAGCCCTTTGCTGATTGAAAGTTCCAAAGATGACGTTCCTGTGATCATTGCCGAAGAATCCGCCATCTCCAAATTGCTCAATTCGACCGAAGACATCACCACCACGGCAGCCGATGTCCTGATCCGCATCAACAAGGTACTGAGCGATGCCAATATCAGCCGTGTTTCCACCTCGCTGGACAATCTGGAACAGATCACCGGCACGGTAGCCGGGCAAAAACAGGACATCGCCAAAATCCTCAGCGATGCCCGTGATGCGGCACAGAAACTCGATAGCACGCTGGCCAAAGCCGACAGCGCGATGGGCAAACTGGACAAAGGCATGGACTCGCTGGATGAAGGCGTGTTCAAGGAACTGCCGAAAGTGGTGGCTTCGCTGGAACGAACACTCACCGAACTTGAAAAACTCAGCACCAATGCCAATGGACTGGTGGATGAAAATCGCGAGCAAATCAATGCCTTCACCAGTCAGGGATTGACCCAGATTGGCCCGACCTTGAGTGAGCTACGCGCTTTGATCAAAGACCTCAATCGCCTGTCCACCCGACTCAATGAAAATCCCGCCGGCCTGATCATGGGTCGCAATCAACCGGAAGAATTCAAGCCATGAAAAATTTTTCTTCTACTCTCTTTGTCGGTGCCACTTTAATGCTGGGACTGTCGGGTTGTTTTTCTGCCGGTGCAAAAAATACTGCGGCCTATACGCCAAGAGCATCGTCTCCGTTGCCAAGCACCGAAGCGGCCGTGCCTTGGCAGATCCGCATTGAAAAACCCGACAGCAGTGAATTCCTGGACTCGACGCGCATTGCCGTACGTCGCGGCAACAATACGATGCAGGTATTCGAAGCAGCACGATGGACCGACAGTGTTCCCGATATGCTGCAAAGCCATCTCAACCAGACTTTCAACGACAGCGGAAAAATTACCGCGACCACCGGCCTTGATACCAATACTGCGAGCGATGCGCTTTTACTGCTTGATATTCGTCAGTTCGAGGCGGTGTATGCCGATGATGATAAAAGTGCTTCGGCAACCATTTCAATACAAGCCAATGTCCAGTCGCTGAGAAATAACCGGATTATTGCGAGCAAGCATTTTAAGGTCGCCATCCCGGCACGCGACAAGAAAATCCCGCAAGTCATGGAAGCTTTCGATACTGCGTTGCAGCAAGTCTCGCAGGAGATTTTGGCCTGGACATTGACGGCCAATGTCACAGCAAAGAAATGACGAAGCCTGGTTCACGCTTCACCGACCCGGGTTACAAAATATTCCGGTAGGTCAGGTTAATTCTCTCGCCTAGCGGCTTGGCGGTTTTCGCCAGCGCATGGCGATAATTTTTCTGGGTATCGCCACGCATTAATAGCAAGCTGCCATGCGGCAATTCCAGATGCACCGCTTTTGCAGCTTCCGTCTTTGCCTTAAATGAAAACCGCCGCGTCGCACCCAGACTGATCGACGCTATCACCGGCTGCTTGCCAAGCTCGGGTTCGTCATCGCTATGCCAACCCATGCTGTCCTGACCATCGCGATAAAGATTCGCCAACACCGAATTGAATTTGCATTCAAATTCGTTTTGAAGTCGCTCCCGCAAGCCCTGCAATTCCGACAACCACGAATGCGGCTCGAAACGGGTTTGCGAATAGACATAACTCGCACCGGCATCGCCCATCCAGCAACTCAGTCTCGGCGAATCGACCTCACGACCGAATATTTTGATGCGGTGGCATTCCCAGGCGATGTTTTCACGCAGGGATGTCATCAGGCTATCTGCCGCGCCGGATGCCAGCCAATTCGGATAAAAAAGCAGATCGGCGCCAACCATGGGCAAGCGATAGGGCAATTCGGTGAAGTTCATATCCTTATTGTAAAGGCCATGCCGTGAATTCATTGCCCACACACCGGTAAAACGCGACAATAGCGGCCTATCAGGAGTGATTTATGCCAGAGCGCGATATCATGGAATACGACGTAGTGACGGTGGGCGCTGGCCCGGCGGGACTATCGTTTGCGATCCATCTGAAACAACTCAATCCCGAGATCAGCGTCTGCGTGATCGAGAAGGCCTCGACCATCGGCGCGCATATTCTCTCCGGCGCCGTGATTGAACCCGGTCCGCTCGATGCATTACTTCCCGGTTGGCGTGACAATCCGCCGCCGATTTGCGTGCCTGCTACGAGCGATGAATTTTTTCTCTTGAACAAAACCGGCGCGACCAAACTGCCGAATCCGCCCCAAATGAATAACCACGGCAACTTCATCGTTTCGCTCGGCGCGATGTGTGCGTGGTTGGCACCTCAAGCAGAAGCACTCGGCGTCGAAATTTACCCGGGCTTTGCCGCCTCGGAAATTTTATTCGACGACGCCGGCCATGTTGCCGGTGTTCGCATCGGCGATATGGGTATCGCGAAAGACGGTAGTCACAAAGATAGCTACACGCAGGGCATCGACATCAAGGCCAAACTCACTGTGCTGGGTGAAGGCGCGCGCGGACATCTGACAAAGCAGCTGGTCAAGCAATTCAATCTCGATAGCGAATCCGACCCGCAATCGTATTCGATCGGCATCAAGGAGCTGTGGCAAGTCAAACCGGGCACCTCACAGCCCGGGAAAATCGTTCACACCGTCGGCTGGCCCGCCGATAACAATACCTACGGAGGCAGTTTCCTGTATCACCTGGATAAAGACCGCATTGCACTTGGTTATGTTTCGGGTCTGGATTATCAGGATCCAAACTACCAGCCGTACGAAGCCTTCCAGCAATGGAAAAACCATCCGTCGGTGAAGTCCGTACTCGAAGGTGGCACGATTTTATCGGCCGGCGCACGTGCCATCGTGACTGGCGGTTATCAAAGCTTGCCGAAAGTGGAAATGCCGGGCGCCTTGTTGATTGGCTGCGCCGCCGGCTTGTTGAACGTGCCGAAAATCAAGGGTGTGCATCAGGCAATTCGTTCCGGCATGCTGGCAGCAAAACATGCTGCAGAAAATCTAAACTCCGCTGGCTGGGATGCAAAACTTCGCGCTTCCGAAGCCATGGCCGAGTTGAAAAAAGTCCGCAACATCAAACCCGGTTTCAAGAAAGGCTTCTGGTTCGGCATGATCAATGCCGGTTTTGAAACCGTGACCGCCGGATTGGCACCCTGGACCTGGCGCGTGAAACCGGATTATTCCGCATTGAAAAAACTCGAGGAACAATCCTCGCCAAAACGCGATTACGTCGAACGAACGCTCGCCCCGCGTGATCGTCTTGCCGGCGTGTATTTCGCCGCGACCGAACACGACGAAGACCAGCCGATCCATTTGCACGTCGCAGATACCAATATCTGCATCGATCAATGCACGAAGGAATACGGCAATCCCTGCACCCGCTTCTGCCCGGCCGGCGTTTACGAAATGGTGCAAGACGACACCGGCACGCGTTTGCAGATCAACGCCGCCAACTGCGTGCACTGCAAAACCTGCGACATCAAGGATCCGTATCAAATCATCAACTGGGTGACGCCGGAAGGTGGCGCCGGGCCGAACTATCTGAATTTGTGACGGAAGTCCATAACAGCCATCATCTCGACTTCGGCCTGTTACTTGTTGTTACTCGCTGATTAAAATTTCATATTCAACTATAATCTCGCACTTACTTTAAGGGGCTTTCCGATGTACATGCGAGTATTGGTTCTGTTATGCGTTCTCAGCTCTGTAACAGAAGCTCTCGCTAAAGTGGATGATCCAGCCAATGTCTCGAAGTCTACTTCTTCCGAGACTGCGCCCACTTCTTCCATTACGACGACCGCTAATACGGACTCGGCTCTGCCAACTGGATCGTCGTCAATCCTGATTCCTGCAAGAACACCGGTGATATTCACGCTGGACAGCGCTGTAAGCTCGAAAACTGCACTTCCAGGCACGCAATTCCTGCTAAAAGTCGCCCAGGATCTAAAGATCAACGGGCAGGTATTGATACCTCAAGGCACTCCTGCAACTGGCGAAGTAATTCATGCCCAGAAAGCCAGCGGCTTTGGCAAGGCCGGCGAACTATTGGTGACCATTCGCTATATCGACTTGAACGGAAATCGGATTAAGATGCGCTCATTTCGCCCTTATCAGGGTAGCAACAAGAGCGGTACCGTCATGGTAGTCAGCCAGATTCCTTATATAGGTCTGTTCGCGGGCTTTATTCAGGGAGGTGAAATCATCATGCCGGAAAACACCTTGGTGGAAGCACAACTGGCTCTTGAAACCAGTCTCTCTCCAATAGCAGTATCACCCACCGAAAACAAAGAAGCAGAAAAAATTCCAACACCCCAAACTACTGAAGTACAAACCAACGGAGATTCAAAATGAAGTTACCTGTTTCGCTTATCTTGGCTGCCTTATTTGGTGTTGCCACCGCAAACCCATCACTAGCCCAAGAAACCAAAACCGAAGCGACAACAGAAGCGGCTCCAGCTACTCAAGCCGCTCCCGCGACCGATGCCGTGCCCGTGGCAGCACCTGTTGCAACGCCAGTCGCCGAAGCTGCAGCAAACACCGCACCCGCCGCCGACGGTCAAGCAAATTTTCCAAAGGAAATCCTTGACGTAATCGGCAAGCCAGAAGCCGGTAAGGCATTGATCGTGTTCTTTCGTCCAAATCGCTTTGTTGGTTGGGCTATCGGTTTCAAGGTGCGTGAAGAGAAAGCAGAACTCGGCAAACTTCGCAACGGCACCTATTTTTTGTATCAGGCTGAACCTGGCACTCACGCTTATACGGTTCACGCAGAAAACAAAGACGTTACCAATATGGAAGTGGAAGAAGGTGAAACCTATTTCGTCATGGGTGAAGTCAACATGGGTCTTCTTTCCGGGCGTCCCAACCTTACGCCTTCCACGGCAGTGAACTTTCAGGCTGAAATTGGCAAGATGAAACTTGCAAAAGCACTGGATTAATTCACGCGGCACTGGTTTGTCAGATCAAAGCCCCGCATTGCGGGGCTTTTTTTGTTTCCGGTTTACAATACCGGGCATGCGAATTGGCCCCTACGAAATCCAACCCAATGTCGTGCTGGCACCGATGGCTGGCGTTACCGACAAGCCGTTTCGCATGTTGTGCAAACGGCATGGCGCCGGTTTGTGCGTGTCGGAAATGACGATTTCAGATCCGAAGTTCTGGAAAACCAGCAAGTCCATGCATCGCATGGATCATGATGGTGAACCGGCACCGATCAGCGTGCAGATTGCCGGTACCGATCCGCAGGTGATGGCCGATGCCGCGCGCTACAACGTTGATCATGGCGCGCAGATTGTCGATATCAATATGGGTTGCCCGGCGAAAAAAGTCTGCAATGTGTGGGCCGGTTCGGCGCTAATGCGCGATGAAATCCTGGTCGGAAAAATCGTGTCTGCAATGGTCAATGCAGTTAGCGTTCCGGTCACTCTTAAAATCCGGACCGGCTGGGATCATGACAATAAAAATGCACTCGCCATCGCGCGTATCGCCGAAGACGCCGGCATCGCCGCACTCGCAGTACATGGCCGCACGCGAGTGGATTTATACAATGGCGAAGCCGAGTACGACACTATTGCCGCGGTGAAAGCTGCCGTCAAAATTCCGGTACTGGCCAATGGCGATATCCGTACGCCGGAACAGGCGAAATACGTGCTGGAATATACCGGTGCCGATGCCGTGATGATTGGTCGCGGGGCACAAGGCAGGCCGTGGATATTCCGCGAGATATCGCATTATCTGGCAACCGGAGAACATCTGCCCGAACCCGGCGTCGATGAAGTCCGTGATATTTTGCTGGGCCATCTCGGACACCTGCATGCGTTTTATGGTGAAGTCATGGGCGTGAGAATCGCGAGAAAACATCTGGGTTGGTATGCCAAAGATCGGCCCGAAAACTTAGCGTTCAAAGCGATAGTCAATCGCGCAGAATCGGCCGCTTCGCAAATTGAACTAACCCGCGATTACTTCAATCATTTGCAGGACGTGATGCCATAGTCGGCGATTGAATTACTCGAACAGGCTGTAGACCAGCGCGACAAAGATTACGAAAGCGATCAGTTTGATGACGGCGTTAGACCCTCTGTCGCCGGGCTGGATAGTGGCGTTGTAATGGCCGCGCGGTTGCACACGATGTGACTGGTGCACCGCCTCGACGCCCTTCTTTTGCAGCACATTGGCAGCATCCATGGCTCGATTGAGCATTGGCCGGGATTTCTCGAGAAATTGCTGTTGCATCTCTGGCGACATCCGGTCCAGCTGTTCCTGGACTTTTTTTCGCAAAACTTCAGGCAAGCCGGACAAATCGAGGCTTTGCATCGGGTTTTTCTGTGTCATTGCTGGCTCCTGGCACGCTTGCGCCTATGCTAGGCCAAAAGGCTGCCAATTTCACACTTTCCTGCTCGATTGGCCTTGGGTGCCCTGTTACAATAGCCGGCCGCTGCGGGAGAGATCGTTTCACCCGACGCCGAAGGAGCAACCGCCCCGGAAACTCTCAGGCAAAAGAACCGCCGGTATTCAAGACTCTGAAAAATGGCGACGTGCGCTATGCACCAACGCCTGCCGACGGGATAACACTCTCAGGCACACAGACAGAGGGGGCGCCGATGCCGAACAGGCTTTTGTTCGGTGAATCGATGCGCGCCCACTCCGAGAATTGCCATGACGAAACCGACTGCTTTGCCGCTTCCGCACGTTGCCCGTGATTTTTCCGCACGCCATATCGGCCCTTCGCCGCAGGAAGTGCAACAAATGCTTGATGCCGTTGGTGTCGACAGCATGGACACGCTGATGGCGGAAACCTTGCCCGATTCGATCCGTATTCTGAAACCGCTGAGCAGCATGGGTCGAGCGCTTTCCGAAGTTGAAGCGCTCGCCCGTTTGCGTGAGCTCGCCTCAAAAAATAAGGTTTTCACTTCACTGATTGGCCAAGGCTATAACGGCACGCTGACACCATTGGTAATTCTCCGCAACATTCTGGAAAATCCTGCCTGGTACACGGCCTATACGCCCTATCAACCAGAAATTTCGCAAGGTCGTCTGGAAGCGCTGTTGAACTTCCAAACGATGATTTGCGAACTCACCGGTCTCGATGTTGCCAATGCCTCGTTGCTGGACGAAGGCACAGCCGCCGCCGAAGCGATGGCCGTGGCAGAGCGTGTTTCGAAAAACAAAAGCAAAAAATTCTTTATCGATGAAAACTGCCATCCGCAATCGATTGCCGTGATGCGCACCCGCGCCGAACCCCTTGGCTGGGAATTGATCATTGGTAATCCGGATAAAGATCTGGTCGCTGCCGATGTTTGCGGCGCGATTTTCCAATACCCCGGCACCGATGGTGAAGTGCGTGATTTCCGTACTGCTATTGCACAACTGAAAGCAGCAGGCGCAGTCAGCATCATGGCGGCAGATCCCTTAGCGCTAACTATTTTGACTTCGCCGGGCGAACTCGGTGCCGATATCGCGATTGGCTCAACCCAGCGTTTCGGCGTGCCGATGGGTTACGGCGGTCCACACGCGGCGTATATGTCCGTACGTGATGCGATCAAACGCAATATCCCCGGTCGTTTGATTGGTGTCTCGGTCGATTCACGCGGACAACCGGCGTATCGTTTGACCCTGCAAACTCGCGAACAACATATCCGTCGTGAAAAAGCGACTTCGAATATTTGTACTGCGCAGGTTTTGCTCGCCGTGATCGCCTCGATGTATGCGGTCTACCACGGCCCGGAAGGTTTGGCTGCCATTGCGCATGATGTGCACACACGCAGCAAAGTATTGGCTGCAGGCTTAAGCAAACTCGGTTTCAGCATCCAGAATAAAAATTACTTCGACACGATGTCGATTGATGCCGGTGCGCAACGCGATGCGATCATCGCTCGTGCCGCTGCCGAGAAAATCAATTTCTGCGTCATTGGTTCGACACAGCTGAGCATCTCGCTCGATGAAGCGACCACACCGGAAATTATCGAAGCCGTCTGGCGCGCATTTGGTGGTTCATTGAAGTTCGCCGACGTCGCGAACGACACCACTGTGATTCCTGCCGATCTAAGCCGCAAAGGCGCCTGCCTGAAGCACCCGATATTCAGCCGTTACCGTTCCGAAACCGAATTGCTGCGCTATATGCGTAAATTGTCGGACCGCGATTTAGCACTTGATCGTGCGATGATTCCGCTCGGTTCCTGCACAATGAAATTGAATGCGACCGCCGAAATGATTCCGGTCACTTGGCCCGAGTTCGGCGCATTGCATCCATTTGCTCCTGCAGATCAGGCATTAGGTTATTACGAACTGTTCGACGACCTGAAAAAATGGCTGGTCGAAATTACCGGTTACGATGCGGTTTCGCTGCAGCCAAACTCCGGCGCACAAGGCGAATACGCCGGCCTGCTGGCGATTCGTGGCTATCATCATGCCCGTGGTGATTTGAATCGCACCGTCTGTTTGATTCCATCCTCCGCGCACGGCACCAATCCGGCTTCCGCACAAATGGTCGGGATGGATGTCGTCGTGGTGAATTGCGATTCCGAAGGCAATGTCGATGTTGACGACCTGCGCGCTAAAGCGGAAAAACACAGTGCGAATCTCGCTGCCTTGATGGTGACGTATCCATCCACCCACGGCGTATTCGAAGAACGCATTGTTGAAATTTGCGATATCACCCATCAACATGGCGGCCAGGTTTACATGGACGGTGCCAACATGAATGCGCAAGTTGGCTTGTCGCGCCCGGGTGATTTCGGTGCCGATGTCTCGCATTTGAATCTGCATAAAACTTTTTGCATTCCACATGGCGGCGGCGGCCCGGGCATGGGCCCTATTGGCGTCAAAGCGCATCTCGCACCTTTCCTGCCAGGTCATCCAGTTTTGGATGGCGGCAAAGCGCCCGTCGGCCCGGTATCTGCGGCACCGTTTGGTTCGTCGTCAATTCTGCCAATCAGCTACGCCTACATATTGATGATGGGCGGTGATGGATTAAAACTCGCCACCGAAGTCGCGATTCTCAGTGCAAATTACATGGCCGCACGCTTGCATCCACATTTTCCGGTGCTGTTCCGCAATCACAATGGCCGTGTCGCGCATGAATGCATCGTCGACCCACGGCCATTAAAAGATTTATGTGGCGTCAGCGTTGATGACATCGCTAAACGATTGATTGATTTCGGTTTCCACGCACCCACGATGAGCTTCCCGGTACCGGGCACTTTGATGATTGAACCAACCGAATCGGAAGCGAAAGTAGAACTCGATCGTTTCTGTGATGCGATGATTGCTATTCGTCACGAAATTCAAGAAGTGCAAGACGGCCGTTTCGCGATCGAACAAAGCCCGCTGCGCAATGCACCGCATACCGTGCATGATTTAGTGGATGCCGAATGGAACCGACCTTATTCCCGTGAAGAAGGCGTATTTCCGGCCGGCAGCTCCCGCAACGATAAATACTGGAGCCCTGTCGGTCGCGTCGACAATGTGTATGGCGATCGCAATCTGGTCTGCATATGTCCGACGCCGGATGAGTACCGCGACGAAGCAGCGTGATGCTGATAGCGTTGTTGTGAATAGAAAGGACGCGTATATCGCGTCCTTTTTTTGCAGCCTTCCCCTTTCTCCCGTAGGAGCGCTCACGAGCGCGAAGAACCTGCGACGATAATTGGCATTCCGTTTTCTCGATGAATAGGTTTTTCTGCTCTTGTAGGAGCGCTCAAGAGCGCGAAAAACCTGCGACGATAATTGGCATTTCGTGTACTTAATGAATAGGTTTTTTTGCTCTTGTAGGAGCGCTGCTACAAAAGCCCATGCACATTTTATTGCTGTCGTAGGTTTTTCGCGCTCTTGAGCGCTCCTAAAAAAAGCCATGCACATTTTATTGCTGTCGCAGGTTCTTCGCGCGCGTGAGCGCTGCTACAAAAGCCCATGCGCGTTTTATTGCTGTCGCAGGTTCTTCGCGCTCGTGAGCGCTCCTACAAAAGCCCATGCACGTTTTATTGCTGTCGCAGGTTCTTCACGCTCGTGAGCGCTCCTACAAAAGCCATGCACATTTTATTGCTGTCGCAGGTTTGTCGCGCTAGTGAGCGCTCCTACGTTAAGATGGTCGTATTCTGCAAGACGAGGCTTCCATGAAGACTGCAATTTCGTTTCTTTGTTTGTTAGCGTTCGGCATAACGTCACCGTCCAGCATGGCAGCCGACCCGCCCCCCATCAGCATCGAGGGCACTTGGCAATGTGGCCCCTATACGATGACGACAGCCAAGTTCACGGCCACAGGCAGCAATAAGGTGACCTACAACCGTGGCGGCGAGTATTACGATTTCGCCACCACGACGATCAAAATGAACAACGGCACGAAAACGACCTTGCAAACCCAGACGACTGGCATCTGGTCACAATCGGGCGATGTGCTGCAGACCAAAGCCAGCAATGTGCAGGTGCTATCTTCCGACAACCCGGGCTATCCGGTTGAAGTCGCACAGCGATCCGCCAACGAGCAATTGGCGAAACAAATCACCGTCAAAAACCGCGCCCGCATTCGCAACTTTTCGATGACACTGCGACCAGTCAACCCGAGCAGCAAGGAAGCCGATATCGACGTGGTTTGTCGTCGCGATTGACTCATTGTGTGAGCAAATTAGCAGCGATTAGGCTATGTGCTGCCTAGTGCCATTATCGAAAGCCGAAACATTCTATCGCTGCTAATGCGGCTCCCAGAAAAGCTGTTCCAACAAAAATCACTTGCGTGACAATTTCAATTCGCCTTCAGGGCTATTCATCCGGAACGGTATCGACACCAGGCGCATGCCTTTATTGATTTGCAGGCAGAAATGCAGATGCGGACCGGTCGAATATCCGGTATTGCCGCTGTAACCGATCAGTTGCCCCGATTGTATGCGCTGCCCTTCACGCACCATGATGCCTCCCGGCTTGAGATGGGCATACAAACCCATGGTGTTGTCTTCATGCAGTACCCGAATAATGTTCGCGCGTTCCGAAAATTTTTTCGACTGGGTGCCGGTGCGCTCAAAACCGCCAATTGTCTGCATTACCACGCCACCGCGCGCGGCAAGAACAGCGCTGCCTATCGGTACGGAAATATCCACCGCGTAGCGATTTTGTTCATCTTGGTGAGTAAACCCGCCATGGAAAGCCTGGCTGATTTTCCACTTCACGCTTTGCCTGAATGGAAAATCGTAGAGCCGCTTATCGGATAATGCCTTCGGGTCACCGGGCACACTTTGCATCTCGAGTGAAAAATTCGCGTCCCGTGCAATGGCATCGATTTTCGCCAGCTTGACCCGCTCACCGGCTTTCATCACCGTGCGCAAGGGAAAGCGGGGTTCCGTCGACAAAGACCGGCTTTGCTTGAACGACACACCGACTTCAATCGGCCCCTGTACACGATTGGTAGCGTAAACATCCCAGCCATTGGTGCGATCAAGCACCTCAAATGTGGCAATG
This sequence comes from Arenimonas sp., assembly GCA_043789195.1. Taxonomy (GTDB): domain Bacteria; phylum Pseudomonadota; class Gammaproteobacteria; order Xanthomonadales; family Xanthomonadaceae; genus Arenimonas. The sequence continues at coordinate 11,973 of JAYWIC010000111.1, forward strand.
TCATCCGGCCGTCCCGGCTCGATTTTGTGTCGAACCACGCGTTCCACCGATTTTTCGGGAGCGCGATCACTGAAATGTACCTGGCCATTTCTATCGACCCAGCGATACATATCGCCGGCGATTATCGTATTCGACAACAGCATTCCGGAAACCAGGAAAAAGATACGCATGACCATGTCGATTCAAGTCGATAAATTCGCCGACGATTAAAATAACCGATTTATCGAGCCCGATAGTGAACAACATGCGATTGGCCCTGCATCAAGGCACCTAAGCTACCAATTTAAACGCCGGCCTTGGCTTCAAGCTTTCTATTTTCGACAACACATTGCCGCGGTAATCGATCAGGGCGAGATTGCCATGCGCGTCTTCGGTGATTGCCGTCAGACTTTCAACCCAATCGCCATCGTTCGCGTAAATCAGCCCTTCGCGTTCCAACATGGCGGCACGGTGGATATGTCCGCAAATAATGCCGTCGAGGCCACGCTGTTTCGCATCTTGCAAGCCGGCTTGCACGAAGCGTTCGATAAAACTTTCGGCGACACTGCTTTGGCGTTTCAGGAAATCGGCCAGCGACCAATAGCGTTTGCCGGCACGGCGGCGAACGGCATTCATCAAGCGATTGCCGTTCAGGATCACGTAATACAGCCAATCTCCGAAGGCTTCCTGAAATCCGCCGAAATGGGTTTTGGCATCGTAATCGTCACCATGCGTCACTAACAGGCGCCTACCATCCAGAAGTTCGTGGATGGCACGTCGACGCATTTTCATTTGCGGCAACATCAGTCCGCAAAAGCGCCGCAACGGCCTGTCATGATTCCCCGGCACGTAAATTAATTCGGTGCCTTGCCGTGTGAGTTGATGAAGCGCTTCGACGACATGATTCTGTGCTTGGCGCCACACTGCTCGTTTTTCCGCCATCCACCATAAATCGACAATGTCGCCGACAAGATACAGGCGTTTGCAATGCAGATTACCCAGAAATTCTGCAAGCTCCTCGGCATGACAATATTTGGAGCCAAGATGCACATCGGAAATAAATACTGCTCGCAATATTTCTGATGGTGGTGTGGTTTTCATCAGGCCGCTTCCGAAGTGGCATCCAATTCCGGAGTAGCAACGATACCCAAATAGCGCTCGCGTTTTTTTGGGCGAATACGATGCAGATCTACTTCGATCAAACCATCGACGGAGTTATTGAAATCCGGGTCAACACCAAAGCTCAGAAACCTGGCACCGCCGGGTTCGCAGAGCTCGGTATATTGCTTGTACAAAGTCGGCACACGGGCACCGAGCGCATCCAGATTGGCCTTCAGGCACTTGAAACTGGCTTCGGCATCGAGACTAATAAATGTCGGCGCGTTCGCCAGATAGCGGAACGGATGATTTGCGATGACGTGATTCTTTCCATCGCCATAAAATTGTTGGTAATAGGCAACCATTTGTTCACGCGCGGCAATCGGAATCGCGGCGCTCATGGACACCGGACCAAATAAATAGCGAATATCGGGATATTGTTTCAGATAGGCACCGATGCCGATCCATAAATAATCCAGTGAACGCGAACCCCAGTATTTCGGGGTGACGAAGCTGCGACCCAGCTCCATGCCTTCGGCCAGGCGTGCCATCACTTCGCAGGGATAATTGAAAAGACTGGCACTGTAGAAACCTTCGCGACCTTTTTCCAGATAGACATCGTTGCCGCGCGCAACCCGATAAGCTCCCGCTATTTCGCATTCGTTGGCATCCCAAAGCACGATATGTTCGTACCAGGTATCGAAGGCGTCCACATCCAGTTTTTTGCCAGTGCCTTCACCGACCGAGCGAAAACTCAGCTCGCGCAAACGACCAATTTCACGAAGTAACGGCGCATCGGAACGCAAACGTCCGCAATAGATTTTTTTGCCATCTGGCGTCTGACCAAGCAAGGTCATTGCTTTCAAATCGCTCAGCAAGCGTGCGCGCTCGACCGGATGCACCAAAGGCTCCAAGGCTGGCGCGGCATTTTCTTTTCGTGAACCAATGGCGTAGAGCGCTTGGCGAATCGAACGCAGATCAAAACTGGCCTCGGTTTCCGGCTCCAGATTCATCGGTAGACCGATACGCAAACCAATCCGGCTGCCGCGACGCGAAAACACTTCTCGCGGCAGCAAGGCAGTGCCGATGGGTTTATGCAGCAATGAGGCACCGTAAAACAATGCCGAATTTCTGGCCTGTATTTTCACCGGCAGCACCGGTGCTTCACATTTTTTGGCAAATCGAACGAAGCCGCGTCGCCATTCGGAATCGGCAATTCCTTTCCAGCTAAGACGCGACACTTCGCCGGCCGGGAATACGATGACACATTGCTCGTCCTGCAAGGCTTGTTCAATCGCGCGCAAACTATCGGGGTGCGGTTTGCCGCCGAGAATTTTGACCGGCAGCAATAATTCTCTCGCGCCTTCAAACTCCCACAGCATGTCGTTAGCGACAATTTTTACGTCGCGGCGGATGCTACCGATAAAATGCAGTAAGGCCAAAGCATCCAGAGCACCGGATGGGTGATTGGCAATAATCAGCACCCGGCCACTGACCGGAATACGCTCACGTTCCACCTGATCGACTGTGTAGCGGGCGTCCAGATGCGCTAAGGCCGCCTCGATAAACGAAAAACCGGTCAAATGGGCATGGGTCTCCAGAAAGGCGTTGATTTCATCAATTTTGGAGAATTTCTCGAGGGTTTTAATGAGCGGGCGGGAAATTCTGGCGCGGTGACCGGCGAACCAGGCGGGATAGCGGGAACTCAGTGTTTTTTCGAGTGCGATCATGGGCTTTGGGCACGGTGGTTTGTGCAATCCTGAGGCCCCGATATAACAGCCTCATGGCGGCTAGATGAAAGTTGGGTGACAGCACCAGACAGGCCCCGGCTTAACAAAATGGCAACAGCATTCAGGGCAAGATGCGTGTCGGGAAAAAGCCGTGTATCATGCGCTACCCTGAATTCATCCTTCCATCCGCATTAAAGGATATAAGCCCATAATGAGCAGCTACCTTTTCACCTCCGAATCCGTTTCCGAAGGTCATCCGGACAAAATCGCCGATCAGATATCTGACGCCGTTTTGGACGCCATTCTGGCGCAAGACAAACGCGCTCGTGTTGCCTGCGAAACCATGGTGAAAACCGGCGCCGCCATCGTGGCCGGCGAAGTCACCACCACTGCCTGGGTCGATATTGAATCGCTCGCCCGCAAAGTGATCAATGACATTGGCTACAATAATTCTGCCGTTGGTTTTGACGGCCATACCTGCGCCATCATTAATATGCTCGGCAAGCAATCGCCGGATATCAATCAAGGCGTGGATCGCAAGAAGCCGGAAGAACAAGGCGCGGGCGACCAAGGTCTGATGTTCGGCTATGCCTGCGACGAAGCACCGGAATTTATGCCGGCGCCTTTGTTTTACTCGCACCGTCTGGTCGAACAACAAGCCAAAGTTCGCAAAAGCGGCAAATTGAAATGGCTGCGTCCGGATGCAAAATCGCAGGTCACCCTGCGTTATGAAGGCAATAAAGTTCTAGGCCTGGACGCCGTGGTGCTTTCGACCCAGCATGACGAAGGCATCAAGCAAAAAGCCTTGGTCGAAGCCGTGTACGAACACATTCTGAAACCGGTATTGCCAAAAGAATGGTTGAAGACTTTGCCGAAAGGCAAAATCCACATCAACCCCACCGGCAAGTTCGTGATTGGCGGCCCGGTCGGCGATTGCGGCCTGACCGGCCGTAAAATTATTGTCGATAGCTACGGCGGCATGGCCCGTCATGGCGGCGGCGCATTCTCCGGCAAAGATCCGTCGAAAGTGGATCGTTCGGCTGCTTATGCTGCGCGTTATGTGGCGAAAAATATTGTGGCTGCCGGTTTGGCCAGTCGCTGTGAAGTGCAAGTTTCCTACGCAATCGGCGTTGCCGAGCCAACCTCGATTTCGGTAACGACGTTTGGCACCGGCAAAATCAGCGACGACAAGATCGAAAAACTGATTCGTGCGCATTTTGATCTGCGTCCGTACGGCATTACCAAAATGCTCGACTTGCTGCATCCGATTTATCAGGAAACCGCGAGCTACGGTCACTTTGGTCGCAAGCCGCATGAAGTTACCTACACCGATGGTGCTGGCAAGAAGCATAAAGCCACCGCGTTCTCGTGGGAAAAGACTGACCGTGCCGATGCATTACGCAAAGACGCAGGTTTAAAGAAATAAAGAAGTAATTTGTAGGAGGGCCTTCTAGGCCCGACCGATTGGCCCGATGCATCGGTCGGGCCTAGAAGGCCCTCCTACCAAGCACCACCCCATCGAGGGGCGCTGCAAGCCCGGTGAGATTCTTCGCAAGGGAACAGGCTCGATGAAGGTACCACCGTTTCAACGGCGCCCGATATCCTTTCGTCCAACAAACGAAACACACATATCAGGAGCTTCACAATGAACGCAGTAGTTAATATCAAACCCGATTACAAAGTCGCCGACATGAGCTTGGCCGATTGGGGACGCAAAGAACTCGATATCGCCGAGCATGAAATGCCCGGCCTGATGTCGATCCGCAAAAAATATGCCGCAGCGAAACCTTTAAAAAATGTTCGCGTCACCGGCTCGCTGCACATGACCATTCAAACGGCTGTGCTGATTGAAACCTTGAAAGACATCGGTGCCGATGTGCGCTGGGCTTCCTGCAATATTTTCTCGACTCAGGATCACGCAGCCGCTGCCATCGCAAAAACCGGTACGCCGGTATTCGCATGGAAAGGCGAAACCCTGGAAGAATATTGGGATTGCACACTCGACGCAGTCACCTTCCCCGGCGGCAAAGGCCCGGAACTCGTTGTCGACGACGGCGGTGACGTGACCTTGTTGCTGCACAAAGGTTACGAAATGGAACAGGGTTCGGACTGGGTGAACTCGGCTTCCGGCTCGCACGAAGAACAAGTGATCAAGAATTTGCTGAAGCGCACACAGTCCGAGCGTCCGGGCTTCTGGACCAATGTGATGAAAGACTGGCGCGGCGTTTCCGAAGAAACCACCACCGGCGTGCATCGTCTATACCAAATGGTAGAAGCCGGTTTGCTGCGCGTACCTGCCATCAACGTCAACGATTCGGTTACTAAATCGAAGTTCGACAATCTGTACGGCTGCCGCGAAAGTTTGGCCGATGGTTTGAAACGCGCGATGGACGTGATGCTGGCCGGTAAAGTGGCCGTCGTCTGTGGTTACGGCGATGTTGGCAAAGGTTCGGCGCATTCGCTGCGCGCTTACGGTTGCCGCGTTGTCGTGACCGAAATCGACCCGATCAATGCGCTGCAAGCCTCGATGGAAGGTTTTGAAGTCAATACTGTTGAAGCAACACTCGGCCGTGGCGATATCTATGTCACCACCACCGGCAACAAAGACGTGCTGACGTTGGAACATATGCAAGGCATGAAAGATCAGGCCATCGTTTGCAACATCGGCCACTTCGACAATGAAATTCAGGTCGAACGTCTGAATACCTCCGATGCGGTCAAGCTCAACATCAAACCGCAAGTCGACAAATACACCTTCAAAAACGGCAACGCGATTTACATGCTGGCCGAAGGTCGTCTGGTCAATCTGGGTTGTGCCACCGGCCACCCGAGCTTCGTGATGTCGAACTCGTTCTCGAATCAAACGCTGGCACAGATTGATTTGTGGGCGAACAAGGACACCTACGAAAATAAGGTCTACATCCTGCCGAAAAAACTCGACGAAGAAGTAGCACGTTTGCATCTGGAGAAAATTGGCGTGGTATTGACCAAGCTGACACCGGAACAAGCGGCTTACTTGAACGTGGATGTGGAAGGCCCGTACAAGCCCGAGCATTACCGTTACTAATCGTTTGCATCACCGCTGAAATACGTGAGGGAGGAAAGTTTTTCTCCCTCACCGTTTTACAACATCAATCCACACACTCCGCGAAGGCTTGCGATGACAGCTCATAAAGTTTCATTCGAATTTTATCCTCCGAAGAACGATGAGCAACGCGAGCAACTCACGCGCACCGTCAAGAAACTAAAAAACCATCACCCGGAATTCGTTTCAGTCACTTTTGGCGCGGGTGGATCGACATTGAGCTACACGCCGGAAACCGTGCGTGAATTGCGGCAAACCCACGGCCTGAATGGCGTCCCACACTTATCCTGCATGGGCGGCACTCAGGAAGAAATCTCCAACTTGCTACAACTGTATAAAGCCCTTGGCTGCAATCGTCTCGTTGCATTGCGCGGCGACTTGCCATCAGGTATGGCGCGCATGGGCGAATTCCGCTTTGCGTCGGATCTGGTCCGTTTTATCCGCCAGGAACACGGTGACTTTTTCCATATCGAAGTCGGTTGCTATCCCGAAACCCATCCGCAGGCAGAAGACTCCCTTCTCGACCTGAAACATTTCAGGGAAAAAATGGACGCGGGCGCCAACTCGGCGATCACGCAATATTTCTACAATGCCGATGCCTATTTCCAGTTCGTCGATGACGTCCGGAAAATGGGTGTCAGCCAACCCATTATTCCCGGCATCATGCCGATCTCGAATTTCTCGCAACTCAAGCGCTTTTCGGAAGCCTGCGGCGCGGAAATCCCGCGCTGGGTCAATAAAAAAATGAGCGCCTTCGGCGATGACAGCGACAGCATCCGTGAATTCGCCGCCGATCTGGTGGCGGCCATGTGCCAGCGTTTATTGACCGCCGGCATACCCGAATTGCATTTCTACACCCTGAACCTGTCCAAACCTACGCAATCGGTACTCTCGCGTCTGACTTGAAGTCGCGCTATCTTGGGGCATGCGTTTTCTCGTCATCAGCTTCGTGATTTACGTCTTCTGCGCCTTCAACACGCAGTCGGCTCATGCGCAGGCCATCAGTCGTTGCCAGGACAAGGACGGGAAAATAATTTATACCGACAAGTCCTGCGAAGACGTCGATGCCGTTCCGCAGAATTTGCCGAAACCTGTCGGCAATACCGGCACCGCCATGGTGCGAACCTGTGCGCGTACTCAGGAAGATTTGCTTTGGGATTTGCGCGGTGCGCTGGAATCCGGCGACATCAATCGCGCAGCAGGTTTATTTCTCTGGCATGGTAACGATACCGAACAGTCCAACAAGCGGCTCGATCAACTCAATACCATCAGCTACCAGTCGCTTATCTCGGTAGATTTATTATTTCCCGACACTGAAATCACCCAGGCGCAATTTGATGCTGACGGAAATATTATCGAGACACGGCCCAAAGGCCCGCCCGTGCCTTACGCCATCAAAGTCGAGTTTTACAGAAACAAAAAACAGACCGAAACCGGCTCGATACGCTTCGGTATCGAAAAACATATGCAATGTTACTGGGTCCGCTTCTGAGAAGTGGCCATTCAGGGTAAAATAGCGGCTTCCCAAGGAGTCGCATCCCATGTCACAAACCTACCCCGATTACATTTGGCACAACGGTGAAATCAAACGTTGGCAAGATGCCACGGCCCATGTCATGGCGCATGGTTTGCATTACGGCTCTTCCGTTTTTGAAGGTATTCGTTGCTACGAAACACACAATGGCCACGCCATTTTCCGCTTGAACGATCACAATAAACGCTTGTTCGATTCGGCAAAAATTTACGAGATGGCGATTCCGTACACTCTTGATCAGATCAATGCGGCATGCCATGACGTGATCAAGGCCAATAATTTGGGCAAAGCCTATTTGCGCCCGATTGCGTTTCTCGATCTCGGTGGTTTTGGCTTGTCGGCCGATTGCCCGACCAGTGTTTCGGTCGCTGCCTGGAACATGGGACCGTATCTCGGTGCCGGTGTACTGGAAGCAGGAATCGATGCCTGCGTTTCAAGTTGGCAGCGCATGGCACCCAACACCATTCCGACCGGTGCAAAAGCGGGCGGCAATTATTTGTCCGGCCAGTTGATTGCGCGCGAAGCAAGACGTCTCGGTTTTGGCGAAGGCATCGCGCTCGCATCAACGGGCTTGCTATCGGAAGGTGCCGGTGAAAATCTGTTTCTGGTCTTCGAGGGCGCGTTGCACACAACGCCAGTGAGTGCTGCTTTATTGAACGGCATCACCCGCAATACCATTATGACGCTGGCGAAAGACAACGGCATTGAAGTAATCGAGCGTGATATGCCGCGTGAGTTTTTATATCTGTGCGACGAACTTTTCATGTGTGGTACGGCAGCAGAAATCACGCCGATTCGTTCGGTCGATGGTCGTCAGGTAGGTACCGGTAAACCCGGCCCGCTGACATTGAAAATCCAGGAATTGTTCTTTGGTTTATTCAGCGGCAAGACGCCGGATACGCGTAATTGGTTAACGCCGTTGTAATTTTTCGATTTTTCTTTTTGTGGGAGCTGCTTTAGCAGCGATTAGACCTAAACGCTTCGTAGTTATATTTTCGAAGACTGAAACACCAATCGCTGCTAAAGCAGCTCCCACAAGACACTCTGCAATTATTTCACGCCGTCAAAGACCAGACAGGCTTCGGCGCCACTATCTTCACGCGGCTTGATGCTGACCTTCCATTCGTACAAGTCGCACAGACGACTCACGATCGACAAGCCGATGCCGCCGCCCGTCGTCACACCGATTCCCGAACCACGATAGCCTCGCTCGAACAGGCGCGCGGCATCCTCTTCGCTTAAACCTGGACCGGTATCCTGGATTATGACGCGGTCGGTTTCAACAACAATGCGAACCTCGCCTTCCTGGGTATATTTACAGGCATTGCCAATCAGATTTCCCAATGCCACTGAAAGCACGGCTTCCGGTGCGTTGACAAAAACATCATTCAATCCATCAACCACAATCTGCACCGGCTTGTTGGTCATCTGCGCACGATTGGCTTCGGCCAGATTATTGGCCAGCTTATGGATGTCGGTATTGCCGACACCGCGCTCGTTACGCGAAAGCATCAACAAGGCCGTTGTTAAATCGGTGCATTGCAAGGCGGCACGATCAATTCGCTGCAACCGCAATTTGGTTTTTTCCGGCAGTTCCGGATTGGCCAGCAGCAATTCAGTGGCCCCGCGAATCACGGCCAAAGGCGTGCGTAATTCGTGGCTGACATCAGCATTGAATTCGCGATCGCGCTTGACCAGTTGCGTCATGCGACCGGAATAATCATCGAGGGTTGCCGCCAACTCGCCAACCTCGTCATTCGCAAAATAGGGTGCCAGTGCCTCTGCCTTGTCGCTGCCTGATAAATCCGCCACGCGTCGCGCCAATTCCGTCACCGGGCTTATCACGCGCGACGAAGACCATATGCCGATCAACCACGCCAATGCAGAGAAGATAAAGACTGCCAACGCCAAAGCAATCAGCATTTGCTGTTCGCCCAACGAAGCACCGGTAACGTCATAACGCACGTAACTGACCAAATCCACATCGCGGCGGATGGCATATTTATACAATCTCAATTTCCCGTTTTCATCGAGCTGGGAAATATTGTGGACGCCGGTATCGAGCCCCTGCAGAAACAAAGGCATTTTGTAGGCGGATCGAGCACTCCAGGTTTTGGCATCGTAGAGCGAGAACGACGGTGGCTCGTTTGGATTTTCTCGCGCCTGACGCACAAGGCTGTTAACTTCCTTTTGCATCGTATTGTCGATCAGCTGGCCTTCGAGCTTGGAGCGCAAATACAAACTGGAGACGGCAAATAACGCGGTTAAGCCAAAACCGAGTGCCAGAAATGAAAGAATGATTCGGGTGCGAAGTCTGCGCCGGTATTGCATCGTTTAACGCCGTGCCAGGCCCTTAGGCCGACTCAGTGTCTGCGATGCGATAGCCGATCCCGTGCCGGGTTTGAATCAATGCCTTGTCGAAAGGCTTATCGATGGCGGCACGCAGGCCGTGAATATGAACGCGCAGAGAATCACTATCGGGCAGCTCTTCGCCCCAGACGCGATTTTCCAGTTCCAGCCGGGTAACGACGGAAGGCGAAGCTTCCATCAACGATTGCAGGATTTTCAGCGCCGTTGGATTAAGCTGGATCGATTTACCACCACGCATCACTTCAAGGGTATCGAGGTTGTATTCGAGATCGGCCACGTGCAGCACACGTGGCTGCGCCGCTTTGCCACGGCGCGCCAACACTGCCAAACGCGCTTCCACTTCCTGCAAAGCAAAAGGCTTGACCAGATAATCGTCGGCACCAGATTCAAAACCGGCCAGCTTGCTGTCGAGCGAATCGCGCGCGGTCAGCATCAACACCGGCGTTTGTTTGCGGCCTTCGGCTCGCAGACGTTTGCAGACTTCCAGGCCATCCATGCCAGGAAGATTCAAGTCCAGAATGATGGCATCAAAATCATTGACTACCGCCAAGTGCAGACCGGCGACACCGTCTGCGGCGTAATCGACCGTGTGACCACGGTCTTCCAGAAAATCGCCGAGGTTGGCGGCGATATCGCGATTGTCTTCGATGACCAGGATGCGCATGTGTTTACTTCCGAATGAATTAAATTTTGGGTTTTCCGTTAGAACCTTCGTCGCGAATTTTGTTGCTTTCACGTTTTAGCTGAGCGGCAGTACGGCAAACTTTTTTGTCGAAATTAGAACCCAGGGTCGGCTCCATTTTGCAGATCATGCGGCTATCTTTTTTAGCTTGGCGCAACGCGTCATTCAAGTCTTTTTGATCGACCAGCACTTGCTGCTGAACCTCTGCCTGTAGGTCGCTGAATGGCTTGCCATCTGTGAACTGATCGGAAATATTGCTGAGCGTTTTGTTAACCAATACACGATCGGCGGGAGAAATCTCTCCGTAATTCACATCGGTATTGACGGCTTTAAGAATGGTATCTTTCTGTTGGATAAAATTCGGTTTGGTCACGTCGAGCTGGACGGCATCGGAAGATGCGGCCAATACAGACCCCGAAAAAAGCAAAATGGAACCTGCGAGTATTGCTGAAAAGCGCATTCAAACTACCTCTTGAAATAATGACTAAGTTATTGATTGTGCCAGATAACATATAGTTCCTATATGGGCGAAAAGTCACTGCATAGACCTTATTGCCTGTTATAAAAATACTGGCGATGCTTGATTCGAACTGAAACCTATGAGAAATATCTTTATATCCATTGAAAATCAATTGCTTACAACATGACTGGACTTGGACTTACCCGTCTTTTTACGCGACGGCACCTTGGCATTCAGCACCAAATGCTCAATGATCGCTCCGGCTATATCAACCTTACTCAAGCCCTCTATACCTTCCAGCCCCGGTGAGGAATTGACTTCAAGCACCATCGGGCCTTTGCGCGAGCGCAGTAAATCAACGCCCGCAACACCCAGCCCCATCACCGCAGCGGCCCTCAATGCCGTACTTTGCTCATCAGACGACAGCTCGACAATTTCGGCCACGCCACCACGATGAAGATTGGAGCGAAACTCACCGTCGGCAGCCTGCCGCTTCATCGCTGCGACCACTTTGTCGCCGACCACGAAACAGCGAATGTCTGCACCCTTGGCTTCCGGAATGAATTCCTGCACCAGAAAATTGGCATAAAGCCCGCGCAAGGCTTCAATCACGCTTCGTGATGCACTGAGTTGCTCCGCCAAAATGACACCGGCACCTTGCGAGCCTTCGTTAAGCTTGATGATATGCGGTGGCTTGCCCATCAAGTGCAGCAAATCACCAGTGTCCTCCGGATTGTCGCCAAATACGGTCATCGGCAAGCCGATATCTTGTGCTGCCAATAGCTGGTGACAACGCAATTTATCTCGGGCACGCAAAATCGCATCGGAAGGATTGGGCGTGTATACCCCCATCATCTCGAATTGTCGCAATACGGCGGTGCCGTAACGGGTAATCGAAGTGCCGATACGGGGGATAACGGCATCGAAGCCCTTCAATGGCTTGCCCTGATAATTGAGTTGAAACTCGCCGGGCGCGATTTTCATGTAACAACGCAGCGGATCCAACACACGTACGGTATGCCCGCGTTCACGGGCAGACTGCACAAGACGCTGGGTCGAATACAGCTTGGCATTTCGCGACAATATGGCCAGCTTCATGGGGCGTTCCTTTAGTGCAGCGGCCATCGGAGTAACACTGGAGCGGGAGATGGGAATCGAACCCACGTCAGTGGCTTGGGAAGTCACCGCTCTACCATTAAGCTACACCCGCGCTTCCCAATTATAATACCCGCATGCAAATATTTCTTAATGGCCAAACACTCGACTTGCCGGGCTCCGTCAGTCTGCATCAACTTCTGGAGCAACAAGGCTACTCGCAACGCCGAGTTGCCGTCGAAGTGAATCGAAGCATCGTGCCGAAAAGCCGGCATGGAGAACACATGCTCGTAGATGGCGACAAAGTTGAAATAGTCCACGCGCTTGGTGGCGGCTGATCGCGGCGAGGCCAAGGTCTAAAAGAGTTAACAGGCACAGGGTTTCGCGCCATAATGCGGGAATGAATCAGCCCAACGCGAATACGCCTCTCATCATTGCCGGAAAGAGCTACCGCTCGCGCTTGCTAACCGGTACCGGAAAATTCAAGGGTTTCGAAGAAACCCGCCTGGCCACCGAAGCGGCCGGCGCAGAAATCGTCACCGTTGCCATTCGCCGTACCAATCTGGGCCAGGATAGCAACGCGCCGAATTTGCTCGATGTGCTTCCGCCGGAAAAATACACGCTGCTTCCGAATACGGCTGGGTGCTACACCGTGGAAGACGCGGTTCGGACCTGTCAGCTCGCACGCGAATTACTCGATGGTCATCGCCTGGTGAAACTCGAAGTGCTCGGCGACCCGAAAACCCTGTTTCCGAACGTGATTGAAACCATCAAGGCGGCCGAAATTCTGGTGCGTGATGGCTTCGATGTGATGGTCTATACCTCGGACGATCCGATCATCGCCAAACAACTTGAAGCCATCGGCTGCGTTGCCGTGATGCCGCTTGCGGCCCCGATTGGTTCGGGTCTCGGCATCCAGAACAAATGGAATCTGATCGAAATCATCGAGAATGCCAATGTGCCGATCATTGTCGATGCCGGTGTCGGCACGGCATCAGACGCTGCCATCGCAATGGAACTCGGTTGCGACGGCGTACTGATGAACACTGCAATTGCCTCTGCAAAAAGTCCGATCCTGATGGCGAGCGCAATGCGTAAAGCGGTTGAAGCCGGACGCGAAGCATTTCTCGCCGGTCGTATTCCCAAGAAAAGAAACGCGAATGCCTCCTCGCCCATTGATGGCCTGTTTTTCTGAGCCATGAGTGAAATCGCCCCCATTGAAACTGCCGATATCGAAAGCTCAGACAAACAGGAATCGAGATCGCATCGCATCGTTCGAAGCTATGTGTTGCGCCAGGGTCGGGTCACACTGGCGCAGAAACGTGCGTTTACCGATCACTGGCCGCAATATGGGATTGAATATTCCGGCGAACCGAAAGATTTCAACGCGATTTTTTCCCGTCATTCCGCGCAGATATTCGAAATCGGTTTCGGCAACGGCGAACAAATGCATTTCGCTGCCTTGAACGAGCCAGAACGCGACTTTATCGGCGTGGAAGTTCATGGGCCCGGCGTCGGCCGATTGTTGAATTATCTCGCCGACGATCAATTGAAAAATGCCCGCCTCTATCAACACGATGCGGTAGAAGTGCTGAAAAACGAAATTGCCGATGCGTCGCTTTCGCAGGTCAGGATTTATTTTCCCGACCCCTGGCACAAGAAGAGACATCACAAACGCCGCATGATCCAGCCAGATTTCGTGCAGCTGCTGTGCAGGAAAATCAAACCGGGAGGCCTGCTGCATTTGGCGACCGATTGGGAAAACTATGCCGAGCATATGTGGGATGTTTGCGATGCCGAACCATTGCTTGAGAATAAAAATGGCCCGCGCGGTTTTTGCGCCCGCCCGGAATGGCGGCGACAAACCCATTTTGAAACCCGCGGACTAAAATTGGGCCACGGTGTCTGGGATTTGCTTTACACACGACGTTAGGAGTTTTTTGCACCCGAATGGATAGCAGCATCACACCACTGACCGGCGACATGATTCTGGTACTGGGCTTGTCGGCCTTCGTGATGACGATGTTCGTGTTCGAGCGCATTCGCGGCGATGCGACGGCGCTGGTGGTGCTGGTCATTCTGGGTGCCAGCAATCTGGTGCCTTCGACCCAATTGTTCACCGGCTTCTCCGGCAATGCCGTCATCAGCATTATTGCCTCGATGATCCTGAGTTCGGGACTGGAACGCACCGGCGCACTGAATCGTTTGGCAGGCTGGTTATTGCGTCGATCCGACGGACTCGAAGAACGCCTGATCCTCTTCAATTCCACCGCCGCCGGCATCATTTCGGGCTTCATGCAAAACCCGTCCGTGACCGCCCTGTTCCTGCCGGTCGCATCACGCCTCTCCGCCCGTACCGGCATCGTTCTGGCGCGTCTCCTGATTCCGATGGCATCGGCGATTATTCTTGGCAGCGGACTGACGATGATCGGCAGCTCGCCCCTGATCATGCTCAACGACTTGCTGCTCTCGGCCAACAGTAACCTGCCCTCCGGCGTCGCCTTGCTGACACCCCTGCCGATGTTTACACCGCTGCCCGTGGGCCTGTTGTTATTGTCGGTAGGGCTTATTTATTTCTATACCCGCGGCAAGAAATGGCTACGGGTCGACGAAGCCAAGGGTGTCATGCCCAGCACACCCGAAAGCTATTTCGCGAAGTCCTACGGCATCGCGGGCGACGTGTTCGAGTTGACGATTACCGCGGAAAGTCCTCTGGTCGGCATGCCTGTGGGCGAAGCCGAATCCCAGGCCGGTGCACCTTTATTGCTGGCATTGCAAACCGGAAACGAATCGCGCCTGGCGCCTCCGGCGGATACCGTTTTATGGGTAGGTACCGTTCTGGGCGTGATGGGCGAACGTGAAAAAGTACAGGCTTACGCAAAAGAACAGCAGCTCAAGTTTTCCGCCCGGTTACGAACGCTTGGCGATTTATTCAATCCATCGCATGCCGGGATTTCCGAAGCCGTGGTTCCGCCCACCTCGCACTTTATCGGTCGCACCCAGGCGGAATTGAAACTTCGCAAACGATTCGGCATCAGCTTGCTGGCCATCCAGCGTGGCAAGGAAGTTTTCCGCGACGATATTCGCCAGCTGCCGATGCGTGCGGGCGATATGCTGGTTTTCCACAGCATCTGGAAAGATCTAGCACAGGCCAGCGAATCGCGCGATTTCGTGGTCGTGACCGATTACCCGAAAGCGGAGAATCGTCCCCACAAAATCAATTGGGCGATCGGCATTTTCAGTGTCTGCATGTTGCTGGCTCTGACCGCAGTCGCGCCATTGTCGATCACCCTGATGGCGGGTGCTGCGGCCATGGTATTAAGCGGTGTGCTGAATATGGATGAGGCCTATTCGGCCATCAGCTGGAAAACCGTGTTCCTGATGGCCTGCCTGATTCCGCTTGGCTGGGCGATGGACTCGACCGGAGCCGCGAACTGGCTGGCGCAACATACGCTCGATATTTTCGGGAACGACATGCCGATAATCGTTTTTCAAATACTGGTGTGTTTGCTCACCACGCTGTTCGGCCTGATTATCGGCAACGTCGGCGCCACGATTATCATGGTTCCGATCGGTCTCAACGTTGCCTTGGCGGCCGGCGGCAACCCTACGGCCTTCGCATTGCTGGTGGCATTGTCGGCCAGCAATAATTTCATGAGCCAATCAAATCCCGTACTCGCGATGATCTCGGGGCCGGCCGGCTATCAGTCGCGGGAGTTTTGGCGAACAGGTGCGCCACTGACCTTGCTCTACTTCATCATCATTCTGGTAACGGTGAACCTGGTCTTCCTGATCAGATAGGCCACAGCGTCAGTCGGCTAGACAGACCTGCCCCTCCAGCAATTGCAGTGGCACTGCCCGCAAACTTGCCCCTCGACACGGTCCTGCCACACATTCACCGTTATCCAGCCGAAACGTTGCCCCGTGCGCCGCACAGACCAGATCGCCGTCCTGCATCAGAAATTTGCCCGGAGCGTAGTCCAGCCTGCGGCCAGCATGCGGGCAAATGTTCAAATAGGCCTGAATTTCTTCATTTTCACGATAAAGCAAGATGGCTTCATTTTCGCCGTCGATGTCGGCATTAACGAGGACAATCTGGCGATTTGGCAACTCTGTCACGGAAATTAACGTTCTGCTTACACTTTTCATTGCGACGCTCGCCATACTTCGGTTCCATCTATTTTGACATGCTCTTCATGCCAATATTTATCCACCGCGTATTCAGTTATTGCCCCAGCAAGCCCCGCAGCCCTTTAATGCGCCTTCTTTTCGGCATGATCGGCCTAGCCTTGCTGCTCTTCCTGCTGGTATTCGGCATTTTTATCGGCGCAGCCATGTTGCTGTTTGCAGCGACCCGTCGCCTGCTCGCTTCACGTCGCCCGGCCGCCGTGGCCAATTCACCAGGCGATGCCATTGACGCGGAGTTCCACGTCGTCAGCAAGCAGCCGACTTCGATCAACGCCCAATAAGTTAAAATCGGCACTCACCAAGGAGTGCCGTTGATGTCATCAAGCCAATTTCTCTTTGCACCTCAGCCGCAAGCCTGCGCGCGCATACACGGCCAAAGCGCCGACTTCCCGGTACATCGTATTTATTGCGTCGGCAGAAACTTTGCCGAGCATGCGAAAGAAATGGGCGCCGAAGTCCCGGCACGCGGCACACCCGTATTTTTCATGAAACCGGCCGATGCCGTGGTCACCAAGGGTGGCGACATTCCCTATCCGGGCATGACGAACGATTTGCATCATGAAGTCGAATTGGTGGTTGCGCTTGATCGCGACGCCAGCGGCATCATCGATATAAGTTCAGCGCTGGATTATGTGTTCGGCTACGGCGTCGGCCTGGATCTGACACGACGCGATTTGCAAAACACCGCCAAGGAAAAACGCCTGCCCTGGGATACCTCGAAAGGCTTTGATTTTTCCGCTCCGGTGAGCGCGATTATTCCGAAAAAAGAGATCGCGAATCTCGAAAGTCTTATGCTCTCGCTGCAAATCAACGATGTCGTGCGTCAGCGTGCACCGCTTTCCGACATGGTGTTCAATGTCGCGGAAATCATCCACGAACTGTCAAAACTGTATCGATTGAAAGCCGGCGATCTGATCTTTATGGGCACGCCGAGCGGCGTTGCCGCCATGCAGCCCGGCGACCGCTTTACCGCCAGCCTGGAAGGCCTGATCGATTTTCATGGCAATATCGCTGCTGCAAATTAATTAACCCGCCTGTTCAAAAATATCGGAGCGAATTATGGGAATGATGTCGGAATTCAAAGAGTTTGCGATGAAAGGCAATGTCGTCGATCTGGCCATCGGCGTGATCATCGGCACCGCGTTTGGAAAAATCGTGACGGCATTGGTAAACGGCGTGATCATGCCCTTCGTCGGCAACCTGATTGGGGGCGTCAATTTCAGCGACCTCGCCTATACGCTGGCACCGGCCGTCTTCGGCGCTGATGGCAAGGAAACCACCGCAGCGGTATTGGTGCAGTACGGAGCTTTCATCCAGACCATCGTGGATTTCATGATCATCGCCTTCGTTTTGTTTATTGTGATCAAGATCATGAATCGCCTCAAAAAAGCCGAAGAGGCCGCCCCGGCAGCACCCGCGGAAGATATAGTGTTGCTGACTGAAATTCGCGACTTGCTGAAAAAGCAGTAAGCCACTTCACACCTGTTTCGCGACGCCGGCTTGATGTCGGCGTCGTTCTTTCCGGAGCCATCAATGTCCCGTTTTATCTTGCCTTTAAGTCTTTGTTTGCTCAGCCACGCTTCTTTCGCAGCCGATCCACAGCTGCTTGATGGGAGAAGTTTGAGCAAGGCCGCCGAATTGCGCGACAAGGCATTGCAGAAAAACGAAGCCTACACATTGCTTGAATCACTGACGACCGAAATCGGCCCGCGTATGGCGGGTTCGCCTGCCGATGCAAGAGCCGTTGCCTGGGCCGAACAAAAATTCAAGGCGCTCGGTTACGACAAAGTGATCTTGCAGCCAGTCACATTTCCGGTATGGCAACGCGGCCCAGAAAAAGCTGAAGTTTTATCGCCATTCCCGCAACAACTGCTAATCACCACACTGGGTGGCAGCATCGGTACCGAAGGAAAACCACTCGATGCCGAAGTCGTCGAATTTGCCAGCCTCGATGCATTGAAGGCCGCACCGGAAAACAGCTTGAATGGCAAGATTGC
The DNA here is from genome assembly GCA_043789195.1 of Arenimonas sp. Taxonomy (GTDB): domain Bacteria; phylum Pseudomonadota; class Gammaproteobacteria; order Xanthomonadales; family Xanthomonadaceae; genus Arenimonas. Next base: position 30,191 of record JAYWIC010000111.1, read on the forward strand.
CTTCATCAATAAACGCATGGAACGCCACAAGAATGGCGCGGGTTACAGTCCGGTGGTTGCAGGACGCAGTGCCGGGGCAGTGGAAGCCGCAAAGAAAGGCGCCGTTGCCATCGTCATTCGCTCGGTCGGCACCGATAGTGATCGCCTGCCGCATACCGGCACGATGCGCTACGACGCTGCCGTCAAAAAAATTCCTGCCGCCGCACTTTCCGTTCCCGATGCAGACTTGCTTGAAAACATGTTGAAGCGCGGCAAGCCGGTGACCTTGCGTCTGGATATCACGGCGGGTTTCAACGGCACCTACACTTCGCACAATGTGATCGGCGAAATTCGCGGTCGTGAAAAACCGAATGAATTCGTTGTCATCGGCGGCCATCTGGATTCCTGGGATCTGGGCACCGGCGCCGTCGACGATGGCGCTGGCGTCAGTATCACGATGGCAGCCGGCGCATTAATCGGCCAAATGAAACAGGCCCCGCGCCGCAGCATTCGCGTGATTGCCTTCGCCAATGAAGAACAAGGCTTGTATGGTGCAAAAGCCTATGCCGAAACCCACAAAGACACTGTCGCCAATCATCAAATCGGCGCGGAAAGCGATTTTGGTGCCGGACGGATTTATGCACTTGCCGCGGGCGTGAACGAAGAAGTCTGGCCAGTACTGGAACAGATTGTCACCGTGCTGGCGCCGCTTGGAATTAGCACGGAAAGAGGCAAGGGCGGCGCCGGCCCCGACATCGGTCCCATGGTGGCGCTTGGCATGCCATGGGCATCGCTGCAGCAGGATGGTACCGATTATTTCGATCTCCACCACACCGCGAATGACACGCTTGATAAAGTCGACCCGAAAGCGCTCGACCAGCAAGTGGCGGCGTATGCCGCGTTCGCTTATCTGGCAGCAGAGAGCAAAATGGATTTTGGAAGTGCGCCGAAGAAAGTGGAAGAGAAGAAATAGAGGTTCAGGTGTGTGCTGGCCGCTCCCCTTGTTTGACCATCACTTGTGAAAACCTCCTCCGATGACCTTTAAAATAAAAATTCTACTAGTCATCGCGGTCCTTATTGCCGCCTATTTCGGCCGAAATTATTGGCTCGAAAAAAACGGCTATTCGAGTCGACAGGAAGTCGGGCAAAGCCCGGCGATACCGGGAAAAATAGTACTGCCGGGAAAAGTTTTCGAAAGCCCCCACTACACGATCAATTCGACCGCCACAGCCGATCAAACAGCACTCGTCGCACAAGCTGTCGAAAGTTTTTACCTTGCCTATTCCGCATTCTTTGAAAAAGAGATTCCTGTCGGTGCAAAGGCTTCAAAATTCAAATTGATGCTTTACAAGAACAGACAAGAATTCTCGGCCAACAACACCAGCAGCCCTTGGGCCGAGGCGTATTACCGCTCACCAGTGTGTTATGCCTACTTTTCCGAAGACAGCGAGAGTCCGTATCACTGGATGATTCATGAAGCGACCCACCAATTGAATAACGAACTGTCGCACTTCAAGATTCCGAAATGGATCAACGAAGGTTTGGCCAGTTATTTCGGGGCCAGCAAAATAGAAAACGGAAGATTGCTACCCGGAAAAATCGACGCCAATGCCTATCCCGTCTGGTGGCTTGCACAACTATCGCTAAGCGGAAATCTTGAAAACGACATCGCATCAGGAAAAATTATTCCGCTTCGGACTTTGATTGCCGGAAAAGGCGGGCCTGACATCAACCAATATCTCAATCTTTACTACATCGAATATTGGAGCTTTACGCATTTTCTATTCCATTACAAAAACGGAATTTATGCGGAGAGTTATAAAAAATTAATCATTCAGGGTGGCTCACTGGAAGATTTCGAGAAAGCCATCGGGCCGATCAATCATATACAGTCCGAGTGGTACGGCTATCTTCAAAAACTAATTGTCGAACCGGCGGACGAAATGGAACCCCCCATGCACGATGTCATAGAAATCACCCTTTGACGAAGGAGTTTGTAATTCCAAAGGCAATGCAAATTAAGGTATGTTGAATGCCTGTCTGCCTGCAACCTGGAGTTTTGGACCTGAAAGCATGAACACTCGCGTCCCGCCTCCGGTTGTTGTCGTGATCATTGCCGCCATGATGTGGTGGCTGGCAAAACTCCTTGCCGTCGGAGAGTTCAAGACGGAAATCCAGCCACTACTCGCCATCGTCTTTATGAGCGCAGGCATCGGCATGATGCTGGTTGCCGCATTTTCGTTCTACACGGCAAAGACTACGATCAATCCGCTCGATCCATCGAAAGCATCGCATCTGATCACGACCGGGCTGTTCGGGGTTTCCCGCAACCCGATTTATCTCGCCGATTTACTGATATTGGTTGCCTGGGCGATATGGCTTGGCAATATTTTCAATATTGCACTGCTGGGTGTTTTTGTCGTCTACATCAATCGCTTCCAGATTATTCCGGAAGAACAGGCTCTGACTACATTGTTCGCCGATGCCTATCGCGATTATTGCTCGCGGGTCAGGCGCTGGATTTAAGTTGCGACATACCTTGTTTTGTAGGAGCGCTCACGAACGCGACCCGATGTCTCCACGCAGCAGGTCGCGCTCGTGAGCGCTCCTACACGAATTCAGGACTGCTGCCGTTTCCACTCACTTAATAAAACAGCCGTTGCGGCCGATACATTCAAACTCTCGACATGCCCTGTACCGGGAATACCGATCTGCAGATTGGCTACCGCGCTGAGCTCCTTGTCGACACCAATTTGCTCGGCGCCCATGACCAACACCAGGCGCGATGGCAGTTTCGTTTTATACAACGACACGCCGCCGCGAACCATCGTAGCGGCTAATTGGAAACCGGCCGATTTCAGTTGTGCGACGGCATTTTCGCTTTTACCCATACGCACGATGGCTACCTGCTCTGCGCCACCTTCGGCAACGCGTGCGGCGGCGCCGGACAGACCGAGGCCATCATCTTTGGGCAACAACACAGCCGCAACACCAAAGTGAGCGGCACTGCGCAGGATCGCACCAAGATTATGCGGATTGCCGACACCATCCAGCCAGATGGCGACGCAGGGGCCGGCAGGCAAATGCTGCAGCCAGTTTGAAAGATTTTCTTCCGCGGCGGGCAACACATCCATGCAAATGCCTTCGTGATGCACGCTGCTGGTGAGCTTGGCCAGATCGTGTTCTTCGACCACCCGATAACCGAGTTTATTTTGCACGCAGTGGGCGAGCACGGCCTTGAATTGCGGAATACGCGCTTCCAGCAAGTAGACTTTTCTCAATGCTTCGGGACGTTTTGCAAAACTCGCCAGACAGGCGTTTACGCCATACAGGCGTTGTTCGCGAGCGGCGCGTGGCGCCGCTTCATGCTGCTCGTAGGAGTCGAAGCTGGAGGTTTGATATTCGCGGCGCGGCGCAGGACGTTCATCGCGTGGTGCGTGCTCGCTGCGCTGCTGCGGACGATACTCATCGCGCGGTCGCGAAGCCGGACGCTCGCTTTGGTAGCCACGACCCTGACTTTCAGGAACGCGGCCTTGTTCCCGATCCCGGGTTCGTTCGCGTTTGTCACGCTTGTCGCCCGAAGGCCCGCGATAGAGGGAACTGCCACTTGGTTTTTCTTCATCACTCATGGCAGTTCTCCGGATCGTCTAATGCTTGGCTTCAATATCCTTCATTTTAACGCTTAAAGCGTCCAATTCCTCACCGCGTTGATCCGGCGGAGTGGTGTAACGCGCCGACCAGCGATAAACCGTCGGAATAATGAAGAGGGTAAAGAAGGTCGAAATGGCGACACCAAACACCACCACCACGCCAATCGCGCTGCGGCTGCCGGAGCCCGGGCCACCGTCGAATACCAATGGCAATGCACCGACGACCGTCGCAATCGATGTCATCAGGATGGGACGAAGTCGTGTTGCGCTGGCCTCCAGAATCGCATCACGAACCGACAGTCCGGCATCACGACGCTGGTTGGCGAACTCGACGATCAGGATGCCGTTTTTCGCGGCCAGGCCGACCAGCATCACGATGCCGATGGTACTGAACAGATTGAAGGATTTTCCAGTGAGCCATAAGCCCAGCACGGCACCGAACACCGCCAGCGGCACAGTGAGCATGATCACTAGCGGATGCAGAAAGCTCTCGAACTGCGCCGCCAATACCAGATACACGATCAGCAAGGCCATCAAAAAGGTAAAAAACAATGCACTACCCGATTGCAGATATTCGCGTGCTTCGCCCTTGAAATCGATTTGCGCGGTATCAGGCAGTGTTTGCTTGACGGCCTCATCTATCCAGATCAGTGCTTCACCCATCGAATAGCCGGGCGCAAGATTGGCCGATACGGTAATTGCACGCAGACGATTGAAGCGGCCATAGCTGCCGGGTTCCGCCAATTCGCGCACATTAACCAACGATGCCATCGGCACCAGAACACCACTGTTTGAACGCACGGTCAGGTTTTTCAGATCATCCGGTGTTGAACGATCACTTGCCTGGGCCTGCACAACGACATCGTACTCTTCGCCTTTTTCGACGAAGGTGGTCACTACCCGCGAGCCCATCATGCTTTCCAGCGTGCGGCCGATATCGGCTACCGATACACCGAGATCCGAAGCGCGCTGGCGATTGATGTCGATGCGCAACTGCGGACGGGTTTCCTTGTAATCCGAATCGGCGCCGACGAGTTGCTTGTTCTCTTCCATTTTTTTCAGCAGCGCGTCACGCCATTGCACGATTTCTTCGTAATCCGGACCGCCAAGAACAATTTGCAAGCCACCACCGCCGCCGCGGGTCAAACCGGAACGAACCACCGGTCTCGCCACAACACCGGGAATTTCGTTGAAGGTTTTCCGGACGTCTTCCACCACGGTCTGGGTATCAACATCACGTTCTTTCCAGGGCTTCAAAATGACGATGGCCTGCCCGGTGTGCATTTCCTCGCTGGCACCGAAACCACCCGGCACCCGCGCATTGATTCGCATGACCGGGCCCTTGTCACCCGTGATGTCGAGAATTTTTTTCTCGACTTGCTGCATTTGGGTCACGGTGTAGTCGAACCCGGCACCTTCTGGTCCGGAGACCGTGACGAAAAACGCACCGCGATCTTCTGCTGGCGATAATTCCCGCTGAACGAAATTCGAGGCAATAAAGGCTAACGCCACCGTAGCCAGCATAGTGAATGCAATTAACACAGGGCGTTCTACAATTTTGGCCAGTCGTGAACTGTAGGCGCTGGAAACCTTGTCAAGATTACGATCAACCCAGGCCGCAAAACCTTTGGAATTTTCCTTGTCATGCGGTTTGAGAATCAGCGAACACATCATCGGCGTGAGCGAAAGCGCGACGAAAGCCGAGATCGTGATTGCGCCTGCGAGGGCAACCGCTAACTCGCGGAACAGACGCCCGTTGGCACCTTCGATAAAAGCGACCGGTACAAATACCGCAATCAACACGGCCGTTGTGGCGATAACGGCAAACGCGACTTGTTTAGTACCGCGCTGTGCTGCGAGCAATGCAGGTTCGCCGAGATCGACACGACGCTGACAGTTTTCCAGCACCACGATCGCATCGTCCACCACCAAACCAATCGCAAGAATCAGTGCGAGCAGTGTCAGCAGATTGATCGAATAACCGAATACCCAGAGTCCGATAAACGCCGCGATCAAACAAACCGGCACCGTAACCGCAGGTACCAGTGCAGAACGCACGCTGCCCAGGAATAACCAGATCACCAGCAAGACCAGAATCACGGCTTCGAATAATGTTTTGTAAACCTGATTCACTGCATCGTCGATGAAAACGGTGGAATCGAAGGTCAAGCCCATTTTCATGTCGGTCGGCAAGCGCTTGTTAATCGCTTCTATTTCGGCCTTGACCGAATTGGAAACATCGAGCGCATTGGCCGTCGATGTTTTGATAATCCCCAGGCCAACCTGCAACTGCCCATTGCCGCGAAACCAGGCGCGACGTTCTCTGGAATCTTTCGCCACCTTGGCAACATCGCGGAGCAGCACGCGCTCGTTACCTTCATTTTTCAGCACCAGGTTCTGGAAATCATCCGGGCCGTTGTAAGCGCGGCCCACGCGCAAAATAAAATCACGGGTTTTTGATTCAAGGCGACCGGCCGGCAGTTCGACGTTTTCACGACGAAGTGCCGTTTCAATATCGGTGACGGTCAGGTTTCTTGCGGCAAGCGCCTGCGCATCGAGCGTGATGCGCAAGGCAAAGCGTTGCCCGCCGGCGATACGAACTTGTGCAACGCCAGGCAGACTGGAAAAGCGATCGACCAGATAACGTTCGGCGTAATCGGTGAGCTCAAGCGTATCGCGTTTGGGCGAAGTGAAATTCAGCCACATGATCACATCGGCATCGGCCGATTGTTTGTTGACCTGCGGTGCGTCGGCTTCTTCCGGCAGACGATCGACCACGCGGCTAACGGCATCGCGCACGTCATTGGCAGCCGATTCGATCTCGCGCTGTTGGTTGAATTCAATCGTGATGCTGGAACGGCCATTGCGTGAATTGCTTTGAAGCAGATCGACGCCTTCGATACCCGATACGGCATCTTCCAGTAATTGCGTTACTCGCGATTCCACCACGGCGGCTGAGGCGCCCGCATAACCGGTATCAATTGATACCACCGGGGAGTCGACGTCGGGCAATTCGCGCAGCGGCAAGCGCGTGAAGGCAATGACACCGAGCACCATCAGCAACAGGCTGACAACGGCAGCGAATACCGGGCGTCGTATGGAAAGATCCGACAGGGACATCTAGTTGGCCTTCGCTTTTTCGGTGCCGCCCTTACCGTCTCGACCTTTGGCGGGTTCGCTACCGAATTCCACCACGGCTTGACCCGGACGCAATTTCGATGTGCCTTCAACCACGATGCGATCACCGGCTTTCAGGCCCTGTGTAATTTCGACCAAACCGAAACTGCGCGAGCCGGGTTTGACGACGGCCTTTTCCGCGTTGCCGTCGAGCGTGACCCGATAAACAAAACTTTCGCTGCCAATTTGCTGCAGAGCCAATTCCGGAATGACCAGAGCACTACGTTGCGTCTGCATGACATTGATCTCCAATAGCATGCCTGGACGCAGCGTGTTATCGGGATTATCAATTTCCGCCTGCGCGGCAAGCGAACGGCTGGCAACATCGACGCGGCTATCGACGCTGATCACGCGACCGGTGAACACCCGGCCAGGATAGGCATCGCTGCGGGCTTCGATCGCAAGTCCGGTTTTCAACTTGGCCAGTTGAACTTCCGGCAAGGAAAAATCCACTTTGATTTTTGAGACATCATCCAAGGTAGTGATGATGGTGCCGGTGCTGACCAATTGGCCGGGACTGACTTGCCGCAAACCCAGCACACCTGAAAAAGGTGCTGCGATTACGCGGTCGGACAATGTCGCCTGTGCTGCCTGTGCACGCGCACGCGCGGCATCGCGATTACTGCGTAGGGTATCGAGCTGGCTGGCAGCCACCAGTTTTTCTTTTGCCAATTGTTCGCCACGAATGAATTGGCGTTCCGCATCTTTCACCTGAGCTTGCGCGACAGCCAGGTTGCCGCTATCGCTGCCAGTCTGCAAAGACACAAGAACTTGTCCAGAACGAACGCTGTCGCCACTTTCAAAATGCACGCGGGAAATTTTGTCACTGACACGCGAGGCAATTTCAACCGACTCTCTGGCTCTCGCTGTACCTATAGACTGAACGCGTTCACCCCAGTTTTTTTCTTCGACCAACGCCGAGATGACGACTGCCGGTGGTCCGCCCTGGCCTCCAGGGCCACCGCGACCGCCGCCTGCTCCGGGCCCGCCCTTTGCTTCCTCTTTTCCGCAGGCACTAATCAGCGCCACGGATATTGCAATGACTGCAATGGAAAAATATTTCATGCCTTGTTTCCCAACTTATTATGTGTGCCATCGCAGAGCGGTGCATGGCTAGTTTTTTTGCAGAGACAAAACCAGACCCGTTCGGTGCGGGGAGCGGTAAATTTGGTCGGAGAGAATTCGCTGCCCTTGTGCGAACCATCGCAAAACGGTTGCGACTTGCTCATGCCACAGGCACACCACCAGTAATCTCTGCCTTTTTCGACATTCAATGCAATGGGATTGACAACGGGAGTGTCGCTCTCGCTCATGACCGGGCTCCTCATACGAAGACCTCTATTCTAGGGCATCTATGTCTCTACTCGTGTATAGAGAATGTCATGAAACGGTGCGTTGCAGTTTTATTGACGCCTAGGTTATCGCCATCGCGATATTCATGGCACTTGCAATGTCTTCAATCCAGAAGGGCTTGTGCAAGACGGCGACAATCTTCAGGCCCTGCGCTTCTGCCTGTTTGCGGCGATGCTCGATTTCTTCCGGCGGCCTGCCGGTCACGAATATAATCGGATGCTGGGCTTTTTGCGACACCATGATACTGGTGATTTCTTCGCTGGCGCCATTGGGCATGGTGAGATCAAGCATGACGGCGGCAGGCGCTTCATCGTAAATCTTTTTAAAGCTTTTGGTGTCCATCGCGGTATCCGACTGATAGCCACATTGCTCCAGCAAATACTGGGCAAGGTAGACCATCTCGGCGTCATCATCGACGACAAGGACTTTCGGTAATTTCTCTTTTCCATTCACCATTGAAAGTACCCCGCATTCACGACCCCCCAGTCATACCTGATAGATACTCCTTTTTTAAGCCGGTTTCCGTGGCGTAACATTTTTTTACATAAGCAAGCTGTTCTGGCAAATTTTTCTTGATCTGGGTCACGCTTTTTCGTCTTTCACATCTGTTGAAAATGTGTCGATGGCGGGCAAAATGCGGGCAAAAAAACACCGGCAATCGCCGTTGTTTTGTTTGAGTCTTGATGGAAGAAAACGCTTATTTTTTCCACTGGCCCAAGGCAGCCAGACCATTGTCCTTGGCGCGGGCGTAAACAGTCTGCTGGGCAGCAGCCACATTACCGACCAGATCTTTCGACCAAATTTTTAGTGCCGCCGCCTGCATCGCACGACCATAACTAAACGACAGCGGCCACGGGTGCGGGCCCATCTGGTTCATGGCGTTCAAATGCGCGGTCGCTGCTTCATCGCTTTGGCCGCCCGACAGGAACACGATACCCGGCAAAATGGCAGGTACGGCGCTCTTCAGGCAACGCACGGTCATTTCGGCCACTTCTTCAACGCTGGCTTGCTCCGGGCAGTCTTTACCCGAGATCACCATGCTCGCTTTCAGGATAGTGCCTTCCAGCATGACGTTTTGGTCATACAGGGCACCAAACAGTGAACGCAACACGACTTCGGTCACTTCCATGCAGGTATCGATATCGTGGTCGCCGTCCATGATGATTTCCGGCTCGACCATCGGCACGATGCCGGCTTCCTGGCAGAGTGCCGCGTAACGGGCCAGTGCGTGGCTATTGGCTTCGATACAGGTGCCCGACGGGCTATCTTCACCGATAGTGATCACGGCACGCCATTTGGCGAAACGTGCACCGAGGCTCGCGTATTCCTTCAAACGTTCACGCAGACTGTCCAAGCCTTCCGTGCACACTTCACCGGGAAACCCGGCCAGAGGCTGCGGGCCCTTGTCGACCTTGATGCCGGGAATAATGCCGTTCTTGCGCATGACTTCAGCGAACGGCACGCCGTCCTTGGTCTTCTGGCGCAGGGTTTCATCAAACAAGATCGCGCCGGAAATGTATTGATTCAAATTCGGGGTGGTCAGCAACATTTCTCGATAGGCGCGACGGTTTTCTTCGGTATTGGGAATGCCCACGCTTTCAAAGCGCTTGGCGCAGGTCGCGTTGGATTCGTCGATGGCAATAATGCCTTTACCGGGGGCCACCATGGCCAGGGCGGTTTCTGCGAGTTGGTCGATGCTCATGGGGCTTACCGAAGGTGGGGACTGAGGGGCGGAATTATAGCGTAGGAGGCCGCTTGCGGGCGACGTCGGACCTTGGCCCGACACAAACAACATCGTAATCTGTCTAAAGCGTTGGGCCGGGGCCCGACCCACGAATTACAAATCCCCCAATCCTTCGGCCTTGCCATCGGCACCGACGACCAGCAGCCGCAGTGTGTTGGTCGCGCCGCGTTGCTCCATGCTGTCACCGGACGTCAATACCACGCGATCATCAATCGACAACAAACCCATATCGAATAGTTTCTTGACTGCACTGCGAGCGGCTTCGCGGGTCGGCAATCCGGTCGAATCGAAATTGATTGGGAACACATCGCGCACCATGGTCATTTTCCGGCGAGCGGAATCGTGTTTCGACAAACCGAATATCGGCGCGGTCGAACGGAAACGCGAGAGATAACGCGCCGTGCCGCCGGATTCGGTCAAGGCAATAATCGCGCGGACCTGGATGTGTTCGGCAAGAAACATCGTCGCCATCGCAATGGCTTGGTCGGCGCGTTGCAAGTTGCGCGGCGCCGCTTCGAAATCGGTATCGTGATGGAACTGCCGTTCGGCACCGAGGCATATACGCACCATCGCTTCGACGGCTTTCACCGGATAATTTCCCGAAGCGGTTTCGGCCGACAGCATCACCGCATCGGTACCGTCGATCACCGAGTTGGCGACATCAAGCACTTCGGCACGGGTGGGAATCGGATTATCGACCATCGATTGCAGCATCTGCGTGGCAGTAATCACGATGCGATTGTGCTCGAGTGCGGTACGAATGATTTTTTTCTGCAGACCAGGCAATTCGGCATCGCCGATTTCCACACCGAGATCGCCACGCGCGACCATCACTACATCCGAAGCAATGGTAATTTCAACGAGGTTCTCGATTGCTTCGGCGCGTTCAATTTTCGCGACCATATTGGCATTGCTGCCGGCCGCTTTCGCCAGTCGTCTGGCTTCATGCATATCTTCGGCCGAACGACAAAAAGACACTGCGAGAAAATCCACTTGGAGTTTCGCCGCAACGATGATGTGTTCCTTGTCCTGATCGGTCAAGGCACCGAGCGACAAGCCGCCGCCGAGGCGGTTCAGACCTTTGCGATTCGAAAGATAACCATCGGTCAGCACTTCGGTATGAATACTGTCGCCTTCGACTGACAAAACCTGCAGCGCCATCAAGCCGTCATCAAGCAACAAGGTGTCGCCGGCATGCACGTCATTTACCAGGCCGAGATAACTGCAAGCCACTTGCGTGTTGTCACCCAGCGGAGCGTTGGCACGGCAGATCAGGGTAAATTTATCGCCGACCTTAAGCTGCACTTTATCGTTGACGAATTTTTCGATCCGGATTTTCGGGCCCTGCAAATCGGCCAGAATGCCCACCTCGCGCCCCTGCTTCGCTGCAGCTTCGCGAACGGCATGCACACGCGCCGCGTGATCTTCGGGGGTGCCATGCGAAAAATTCATCCGCACCACATTGACGCCGGCGCGAATCAAATCATCCAGCACGCCCGGTGCATCGGTGGCCGGGCCAAGCGTGGCCAATATTCTGGTGCGTCGTAACTGAGGCTGCATTTCCGAATCCTGCTTTTCGTTTTTAGGGAAGCTCTGTTTAATTATAAAACCGTCATTCCCGCGTAGGCGGGAACCCAGTGACTTCAAGCTTTCTGGATGACCAGCTTTGCTGTTGAAAATCACCTCCCGCCTACGCAGGAATGACAATTGATCAGCGGTTTCTTAGTTTAGCGCTTCATCTTAATGCACTTTGATTACATTTATTGAAACAAAGCCAGCAATTGTTCGGGTTTTTCGACTATGTGGCTCGGCTTGGCATTCGATAATTCTTCGTGACCGCCAAAGCCCCACAACACGCCGACACTCGCTATCTGGTGATGTTGTGCGCCTTCGATATCCATATGGCGGTCGCCGATCATCACGCAATCTTTCGCTTCCACCTGCATGCCTTCCATCGCAATTTGAATCAATTGCGATTTGTAACTGATGCGGCCATCCAGACTCGCGCCGGAAATCATTTCAAAATGATGACCGAAGGGAAGATGCCGAATAATTTT
>JAYWIC010000112.1:0-10176 GCA_043789195.1 Arenimonas sp.
AAAAGGTCATGTTGTTTGATGACACCATCGCGGCGAATATTGCTTACGGCAGCGACATTACCGATGAGCAGGTTTTACGTCGTGCCGCCGATGCGGCAAATGCCTCCGAATTTATCGATAAACTTCCGCAAGGTTTGCAAGCGCGTATCGGAGAAAACGGTAGCCTGCTTTCCGGCGGCCAGCGGCAGCGTCTTGCCATTGCGCGAGCCATTTTAAAAGATGCACCGATATTGATTCTTGATGAAGCCACCGCGGCGCTGGATAACGAGTCCGAGCGTTTGGTACAGGATGCGCTCAATCATCTGATTCCCGACAAAACCACATTGGTTATCGCCCATCGTCTTTCCACTATCGAACATGCTGATCAAGTATTGGTATTCGATGATGGCCGTCTGGTCGAGCAGGGAACACATTTTCAATTACTCGCTAAAGCAGGGGTCTATGCCCACCTACACAGCATGCAATTCAGGACGGCGGAGCCGACGTGAGGGCAAAGCTCGAAGCTGCACTGAACAAGCGCTGGTACGGCGGCATTAAACCCAATTGGCTGCTTGTCGGCATTGCTTTTTTATACGGAAGCTTGATTACTTTCAGGCGGTTTCTATTTCGCTGCGGTATTTTTCAATCGACCCGGGTTAACGCACCGGTGATCGTCGTCGGCAATTTTACCGTCGGCGGCACAGGCAAAACGCCATTCACGATCGCTTTGGTTCAAGCCATGCAACACCGTGGCTGGCATCCTGGCGTTGTCAGCCGAGGCTATGGACGCAGCTCTACTGAACCGGTGACTGTCGATGCGGGCAGCTCCGCAGAAGCATGCGGCGATGAACCCTTGTTGATTTATCTAAGAACGCAGTGCGCCATACGTGTCGATAGCAATCGTGTCGCGGCAGCAGCGTTTCTGATTGAGCAAGGGTGCAACATCATCATCGCCGATGACGGCTTGCAACATATCCGTTTACAACGAGATATCGAGATCGAATTGATTGATCATGAAAGAAAATACGGCAACGGCAAGATCTTGCCGGCCGGGCCATTGCGTGAATATCCCCGACCATGTGATTTCAAAGTATCGAATGGCGCCCTCGAAGATATCGCTTTTTCAAATCATTTCGGCATGCAACTGATTTATGGCGATGCGGAAAAACTGGATGGCAGCGAGCGAAAAAACCTGGGCGATTTTACCGATGGCAAAGTCGATGCCATTGCCGGTATCGGACATCCGGAACGTTTTTTCAATGCCCTGATGGCGCGCGGGCTGAATATCAATCCCATTGCATTCCCTGACCACCATGACTACGCACTCGATGATTTCCCGACGGATGCAACTGTCTTGATGACGGAAAAAGACGCCGTAAAATGCCGTCGATTGGGTTTGCAGGACGCCTGGTGTGTCCCGGTTACCGCTGCACTCAATGAAAACCTTTTCGATGCTATTGATAAAAAATTGAAGGCTTTGTCCCCATGACCGATTTCATCGTTGCCATTCCTGCCCGTTATGCGGCATCACGATTGCCTGGTAAACCCTTGCGACTGATTGCCGGCGAACCAATGGTCGTGCATGTGGCACGTCGCGCACTAGCTGCCGGTGCATCACAAGTTGTCGTCGCCACCGACGATCAACGCATCGCCGATGCCGTGGCCAATTATCCTGTGACTGTCTGCATGACACGTGTTGATCATGCATCGGGTACCGATCGATTGGCCGAATGTGCGGAACAATTGCATTGGTCCGATCGGCAAATCATCGTAAATCTGCAAGGCGACGAACCCTTTGCACCGGCTGCCGGTATCCGTGCGGTGGCTTCGGAGTTGGAGAATTCCAATGCCCCGATGGCAACTCTGGCGACAGAAATCATCGACACCGACACCTATTTCGATTCCAATGCCGTCAAAGTCGTGCGTGCGAGCAATGGCAACGCATTGTATTTCAGTCGTGCACCGATGCCGTGGCAACGCGATCGTTTTGCTGCTGACCGCGTCAGCACACCTCAATCCGGCGCACTGCGGCATATCGGCATCTACGCCTATCGAGCCGGATTTCTGAAAGCATTCACGCAACTTCCAATGGGCATGTTGGAACAACTGGAAGCACTCGAACAATTGCGCGTTCTCGAGGCTGGCTACGAAATTGCCGTTGGTATCACGCCGGAAGCATTCCCGCCGGGTGTGGATACGGAAGTGGATTTGGAAAGGGCAGAGCAGCGGTTTGCAATGAATCGCTGATAGGTTGCCGCCTATGGCGCACCGCCCGCTAGCTGCGATGTGGCTTATTACGATGTCAATTTTCTATTACGCCACCAATGGGCAATAAACGGTCCAAGCATTTTGGCCAATGCCAGGATTCCGAAATACAAAACGCCGAAGGCCACGACACGATGTGGCTCGCTTTCCCAGATACCTTCGCTTGTCGGGTCGAACCCGAACGTCGCGACAAGTTCCGGTTTGATTCCAAAGTAGGGCAGGTCAACGCCAATCGTAAAGAAGCAGGCAAACAAATACACCGCGACCATGCCGGCCCATGCGGTCATGGCTTGCATCGTTTGATCGTCACTGGGTTTCTTGAGCATCCAGGATAATTTGCCAACAAATAGCCAGCCGAATGCCAGAAGCATCCACCAAGCTTCAAACGACCAGGCGAAGAGGCCTATCATCAAAAGATAAAAAGAAGTAAGCCCACCAAGAGCCAGCCAGCGATGGCTGCGAGCCCAATCGCGGTTGGCTCCGAATCCGGTGTAAAAACCGGTGGCGTGCACCAGAAAAAATTCGACCAGCATGGTCAACATGGCGGCTTTGACTGCCCCGTCACCAAACAGGAAGGGCGACATCCAAATGCTCACGAACAATGCCGACGTCAGGGCGTCGGGAAAGGCTGCGATCATCGCCTGAATTGCCAGTGGCAGTGGCTTCGCGATATCGGCGCTTCCTTCAAAGTGTGCGCAAATCCGGCAAGGGGTTTTTATTGAATCTATCGAGATGTTGGCTCAAACCCAGTTCGCAGGCAATGATATTCCTGCGGGAATTATCATCGAGCCATTGATCATTGGGATTGATACCTTCCCGGCGTAGTTCCTTGTGATAGATGTGCGTTGCAAGTGCGGCGAACCGTATATCGCGGCGCTTCAATCCCAGGCGATATGCACGTAACAAAATATCGTTGTCTTCGCGGCCCCAGCCGGTAAACCGCTCGTCAAAGCCATTTAACGCAACCAGGTCTGTGCGCCACCAGCCCTGATTGCAAGCTTTGACACTATCCATTTTCTGGCCTTCTGAAACCTTCAATAAAATTTTTGCAAGCCATGGCATACGCAAGGTATGGCGCCTTCTACCAATTCCACGGCTGAAAAAGTGCGGGTCTTTTTGTTCTTCCAGCAACTTTTGATTATCGAAATCGGCTTGTGCCAAAACACGGCTGCCTTGAACCAAGAAGTCTTCTTTGGCGGCCAGAATGTGGTCCTCGATGAAATGTTTGTTCAGCACCATGTCGCCATCCATGATGATGACGTAATCACCTGTCGCCGCCGCGATACCCAGATTTCTCGAACGTGCTACCCGATAGCCGTCATCTTCCTGCCAGCTGTGTTTCAAAATGACGGGATAGTTTTTCGCCAATTCCAGAATCATGTCGCGCATGGATTCTGTTGAACCATCATCCGCCACGATGACTTCGTAAGGCAAAACCGTTTGCTGGGCAATGCTGAGCAGCGCGGATCTCAATGCGCTTTCCCAGTTATAGGTGGTGACGACGATGCTGACTTTCATGTGAGTTGTTGGATGATCTTAGCGTTGTTTGCAGTTAGGCAGGGAATTGGTAATCGACCTGGCCGCTCATGATCTGACCATCGAAGGCCTGGTCACGATAGGGTCCATTGTGGTCAACCCAATGCAGGAATAAATGTGCAGACCAGCGATTCGGATTTGGCGCAATCCGGCCGTGGCGATACTCGGTTCCGCGATATAACACGGCATCGCCGGGCGCCATCGGAAATTCACTGTATTTTTCGCTGCCAAAACCCTCGTCGCCGCGCATAGTGTAGCGCTGCGCCTCACTAACTCTGGAATCGGCAACCGCCAAGGCCCATGGGATGTTATCGGCATAAGCCAAAGTTAGCGAAAGTGAGTGTTCGCATGCTGGTCGATCGGCGTGGACGCGGCAAATATCGCCCTGCTGATAGGTGCGGAAGTAGCAATAGGTAGGCAGTAACTGGACACCGGTAGCGGCCTCGATTTTTGGCGTTAGTGCCCACAAAAAAGTCATCAAAGCCGGCCACTGTGCGCCCGATACTTCATAACATACCTTGTTGCCGATGCTTGGTGGCACCAGCGCAGAAGGCGCTCTCGATACACGCTGACCAATGAAATTCGCAAAGGCTGCCGTCAATTCAGTGGAATAAAGCCCCTCCAACAAAATTGCGCCGGAGTCTTGGTAGGAAGAAGTTGTGTTCATGAAGCGTGGATTCCATAGCTGGCGACCATCAGCCCGGTGGTGCCTCCGGTTTCGGAGAGAAGCAAAGTTGAATAACTCGACGATGAATCAACAACTGCAGCAATGTTGCTCACGCAATACCCCGCTGGCGGGGCGATTTAATTCACGCATGATAGCGCATTGTAATTAGATTAAGATCTTGAAATATAGAAACAAAAACGCATTTGTGTCCTCAATTTCGGAGGCGTTGCGCCACATCTGAACCTTGTGACACCACAAAAAAACGGACATTTCTGCCCGTTTTTCTTTTGCGCATAAAACAAAAATTACAGCGATTCAAAAATACCGGCAGCACCCATGCCTGTACCGATACACATCGTAACCATGCCGTATTTTTGTTTGCGGCGCTTCATGCCGTGAACAATGGTGGCCGTACGAATCGCACCGGTAGCACCTAGCGGATGGCCGAGTGCAATGGCGCCACCGAGTGGATTGATTTTCGAGGCATCCAGTCCACAATCACGGATAACGGCAAGTGATTGCGCTGCAAACGCTTCGTTCAACTCAATCCAGTCAAGCTGATCTTTGGTCAAACCGGCTTGTTTCAGGGCTTTCGGAATGGCCGCAATCGGGCCAATGCCCATCACTTCAGGGCGTACACCGGCCACCGAAAAGCTGACGAGACGCGCGAGTGGGGTGAGACCGTAATCTTTAATCGCTTGCTCCGAAGCCAGTAGCACGGCACCTGCACCATCTGACATTTGCGATGAATTGCCTGCTGTCACGCTGCCGCCGGCACGAAATACCGCTTTTAATTTAGCCAGACCTTCGATGGAAGAGTCCGCACGCGGGCCTTCGTCATTGGTGGCAACGAATTCACGCATTTGCACCGTATTGCCGACCAGAACCGGCTGGCGGGAAATAATTTGGTACGGCGAAATTTCGGAAGTAAATTCACCGGCAGCAATGGCTGCTATCGCTTTTTGATGTGATGCAAAAGCAAACGCATCCTGGTCTTCACGCGAGACATTCCATTCCGATGCGACTTTTTCGGCGGTGATGCCCATACCATAGGCAATGGCGATATTGTCGTTCTCGAACACTTTCGGACTCATCGCCACCTTGTTGCCCATCATCGGCACCATGCTCATGCTTTCGGTGCCGCCAGCCAGCATTAAATCAGCTTCGCCGAGACGAATGCGATCGGCGGCCAAGGCAACTGCTTGAACACCGGAAGAGCAAAAACGATTGATGGTTTGCGCGGCAATCACATTCGGCAAACCGGCCAATAACAGGCCGATACGGGCCACATTCATGCCTTGCTCGCCTTCGGGCATGGCGCAACCGATGATGGCATCGTCAATGCGGCTGGTATCGATGCCGGGGGCCTGGGCACAGACGGCTTTCAATACATGCGCCAACATTTCGTCGGGACGGGTATTACGGAACATGCCGCGCGGCGCTTTACCGACCGGGGTACGGGTGGCGGCGACGATATAGGCTTCTTGAATTTGTTTCGACATTTTAATTCTCCTGATCTCGTGCGCTTAGTTGCGAAGTGGTTTGCCGTTTTGCAGCATATAAATAATGCGTTCCTGGGTTTTTGGCATCATTGCCAACGCGATGAAATGTTCGCGCTCCAGTTTCAGCAACCATTCTTCATCGACCAGCGAACCGCGATCGACATTGCCGCCGCACAAAACCGTCGCAATGCGGGTTGAAACTTCCATATCGTGCTCGGAGATGAAACGGCCTTCGAGCATATTGACCAACATCATTTTGAAAGTTGCAATGCCGACATCACCCGCGACCGGAATTTGTCGTGCTGGCAGAGTAGGGCGATAACCCGATTCCGACAATGCTTTGACTTGTTGCTTGGCGACATGCAGCAATTCGAATGCGTTGAAAATGACGACGTCATTTTCGCGAGCGAGTTTCAGTTCTTTCGCTTCCAATGCCGACGCAGAGACTTTGCCCATCGCAATGGCTTCGAAATAAGGCTTCAAACCGGCAAATACATCGCTGCCCTGACCGGCAGCAAGGCCGACGCGGGTCGCGATTTCTTTCAAACCGCCACCGGCGGGTAACAAGCCAACGCCCGCTTCGACCAAACCGATATAACTCTCGAGCGAGAACACCGTACGAGCCGAGTGCATCTGGAATTCACAACCGCCACCCAGTGCCAAGCCCCGCACTGCAGCAACGACGGGAACCAAAGCGTATTTAATACGTTGGCTGGCAGCCTGGAAGTTGGCGACTGTCGATTCGAATTCTTTCAGCTTTCCGTCTTTCAGACTTCGCATGGCACCCGACAAATCGGCACCGGCGG
Organism: Arenimonas sp.; assembly: GCA_043789195.1. Taxonomy (GTDB): domain Bacteria; phylum Pseudomonadota; class Gammaproteobacteria; order Xanthomonadales; family Xanthomonadaceae; genus Arenimonas. Next base: position 6,756 of record JAYWIC010000112.1, read on the forward strand.
AGAAAGTGTCCTTGCTTTGCCAGATCACCATGCCGGTGAAATCTTTTTCGGCGATATCGATTGCCTGCTGGATTCCGGACAATACGCCATCACTGACGGTGTTCATCTTGGTCTTGAAGCTCAGAACCGCGACGCCATCGCCGTCATGCCACATGCGAACGGCATCGGTTTCAAATACGGTTTCGCCTGGCGAGAAGGTTTCGCCCAAAACCGGGTCCGGAAAGCGCTGGCGTGCATAGACCGGATTGGTCGAACGGCCGACAACTTTATTTTGCGCTGGACTAAAGCTGCCAGCTGCTTCGTTCACACCATCACGTTCAGTCACCCAGGCCGGCAATGGTGCCGAGCTCATGGATTTACCGGCAGCGATATCTTCCTGAATCCAGCTGGCCACTTGTTTCCAGCCAGCCGATTGCCAGGACTCGAACGGACCCTGTGCCCAGCCGTAACCCCAGCGGATAGCCAGATCGACATCGCGGGCGGTATCGGCAATATCCGCCAGATTGTAGGCGCTGTAGTGGAAGAGGTCGCGGAACATGGCCCACAGGAACTGTGCTTGCTTATGTTCGCTGGCACGCAGCTTGGCGAATTTTTCGGCAGGGTTCTTTATTTTCAGAATTTCGATGACTTCAGGTGCGGCTTCACCGGTAGCGGGGCGGTAGTCCTGGGCTTTCAGATCCAGCACGACAATATCCTTGCCACGCTTCTGGAAGATACCGGCACCGGTTTTCTGGCCCAAAGCGCCTTTGGCGATCAATGCCTGTAACCAATCCGGTGCTTTGAAATACTCTTTCCACGGATCATTCGGCAAGGTGTCAGCCATCGTTTTAATCACATGCGACATGGTGTCGAGTCCGACGACATCGGAGGTTCTGTAGGTCGCTGATTTCGGGCGACCCAACAAAGGGCCGGTCAATGCATCGACTTCATCAAAGCCCAATCCGAACGCGGCAGTGTGATGCAAGGTGGAAAGAATCGAAAAAACGCCTATCCGGTTACCGATGAAATTCGGGGTATCTTTGGCGTAAACGACGCCTTTACCGAGCGTGGTGACCAGAAACGACTCAAGCCCTTCAAGCACGGCTTGATCGGTGTCTTTACAAGGAATCAGCTCGGCCAAATGCATGTAGCGGGGTGGGTTGAAGAAGTGCACACCGCAGAATCTATGGTGAAGTGATTCATCAAGAACATCTGCCAAACTATTGATTGATAAACCAGAAGTGTTTGACGCCAAGATCGCATTCTTGTTAACGAAGGGCAGAATCTTGGCGTAAAGGTCTTTCTTCCAGTCCAGACGTTCGGCAATAGCTTCAATAATTAAATCGCAGCCTTTCAGCCATTCCAGATGCTCGTCGTAATTGGCCGCAACAATGGCGGTTGCCTTGTCTTTTGAAGCCAAAGGTGCCGGTGAAAGCTTGCCTAAGTTGGCGATGGCTTTATTCACGATGCCGTTCTTTTCGCCGTCTTTAGCAGGCAAATCGAAGAGGATAGTGTCCACATTGGCATTAACTAAATGAGCGGCAATCTGCGCGCCCATCACGCCAGCGCCGAGAACGGCGACTTTACGGATGCGAAGCTGTGACATGTAAAACTCCGAGTTATGAAACAAAAATTAAGCTGCGCGTAGGCCGGCAGCTGCGAAACGGATCAGGCCTTGGGCAGCTTTGTCGGCATGAGCACGGTCAGAAACACCAGCAGGCCGTTTTATCAGGCCGAAGTCGGCCATGGCATAGGTCAATGCACCGGCGGTGAAATCCAGCCGCAGGTACAAATCTTCTTTGGCGAGACTTGGCAAACATCCGGAGAGGGCCTTGGCAAATTCCCGAAGCACCTGGCCGTAATTGTCTGAAAGAAATTTACGTAAGCCGTCGTTTTTTTCAGCATAGGCACGAGCCAGCACTCGGACAAATGCCGAACCATGGCGATCATAAGTCAACGCGAGAGCCGGCTGTATGAAGGCGGCTAGAATGGCTTCGAGATCACCTGGCTTTTCCTCCAGCGCTTCCCGCAATTGATTCAATCGACGCTCGCTCATCTCGTCCATGCGGCGGCGAAACACCTCGTTTACTAGGTTCTCTTTCGAGCCAAAGTGGTAATTAACCGCCGCGATATTGACGTCTGCCCGGCTAGTGACTTGCCGAAGCGATGTGCCTGCAAATCCGAACTGGGCAAACAACTCTTCGGCGGCACCGAGGATGCGATCTTTGGTATTGAAATGGGCGGTAGGCATGGATTAACTCTGTGTCCAGCGTTTGATTCAAACGGATGTTTCAAGCTTAAATTCGAACGCTCGTTTGGTCAAGCTGCATCCTACCCCAGACAATGGTTACGATAACGTGACTAAGCTTTCAGAATTCACTCTAAGTACGTGTTTAATTGAGGTTTTTATGGTAAATTTAGCGACTTTCAACCCTTAGACACTGGAGTTACACCATGGCGCTGGAACGCACCATCTCAATTATCAAACCTGATGCCGTTGCGAAGAACGTAATTGGCCAAATTTATGCCCGTTTTGAAAATGCCGGCTTGAAAGTCATCGCTGCAAAAATGAAGCACCTGTCCCGCAAGGAAGCCGAGGGTTTCTATGCCGTGCATAGCCAGCGTCCTTTTTTCAACGCCCTCGTTGAATTCATGATTTCCGGCCCGGTAATGATTCAATTGCTCGAAGGCGAGAATGCCGTTTTAACGCATCGCGATCTGATGGGCGCCACCAATCCGAAAGAAGCGGCTGCCGGAACCATCCGCGCAGATTTCGCAGAAAGCATCGACGCCAATGCCGTGCACGGTTCCGACAGCCTGGAAAATGCCGCGATTGAAACTGCCTATTTCTTTGCCGCAACCGAACTCTGCCCGCGCTGAGTTTTTGAAGAGAAAATCGTGACTGACGTTAAAGCCAAAATCAATTTGCTCGATCTCGATCGTGCAGGCATGGTGGAATTCTTCACCGGCCTGGGCGAAAAGCGTTTTCGTGCCGAGCAGGTGATGAAATGGATTTACCATCGTCACGTCGACAACTTCGATGAAATGACGGATCTTGGCAAAGTGCTTCGTGCCAAGTTGATGGAACAAGCCGAAGTTCGTCCGCCACACACCATGTTTGACAAACCTTCGCTCGACGGCACCCAGAAATGGTTGCTTGGCATGGACACGGGTAATGCCGTCGAGACTGTTTTCATCCCCGATAAAGGCCGCGGCACGCTTTGCGTCTCAAGCCAGGTCGGTTGCGGTTTGAATTGCCAATTCTGTTCAACCGCGACGCAGGGCTTTAATCGCAATCTTTCTACTGCTGAAATCATTGGCCAGGTGTGGGTCGCTGCAAAAGCACTTGGTAATCAGGTGCATCAACAACGCAAACTTACCAATGTGGTCATGATGGGAATGGGCGAGCCCTTGTTGAACTTCGACAATGTGGTTCGTGCGA
>JAYWIC010000113.1:0-10052 GCA_043789195.1 Arenimonas sp.
CTTGGCGCGACAAATCCCGCCAGATCTGTCGCGCCAAGACAAAAGGCGCTCCTACGAAAAAATATCAGGCATCCAAGTCCGGTATCAATTTATTTTCCAGATACGCCATCATGTCCTTGATGCGTAATTTGCGTTTTTTCAGGCGCTTGATCGCCAATTCGTCAGCCTGAATAGTTTGTGCCAGGCGGTCAATGGCTTCGTTCAGGTCCCGATGTTCAATCTGCAATTCAATCAATTGTGCAGTCAATTGGGCGATGTCCGGCGGTTGTGACATAGTGCCTCGGGCGAAATGACCTCTTCGCAGCTTACACCGCCCTGCGGCAGTGTAAAATACAAGCATGAATTTGACTCTTCTCGACCCGCCCGTTCGCCCGCCATCGGTGAATCGGCAGAAACTCGCCAAACGCCTCCGGCATCAAGTAGGCCAGGCGATTGCCGACTTCGGCATGATTGAAGAGGGTGACAAAGTGATGGTCTGCCTGTCCGGCGGCAAGGACAGCTACACGATGCTGGATATACTGCTGCATCTGCAGAAAAAAGCGCCGGTGCGGTTCGAATTGGTCGCGGTGAATCTGGACCAGAAGCAACCGGGGTTTCCCGAACATGTTTTACCTCAGTATCTGGAAAGCATCGATGTGCCTTTCAAGATTCTCGAACAGGACACCTACTCGGTGGTCAAGCGCGTGATTCCCGAAGGCAAGACGATGTGCTCGCTGTGTTCGCGCATGCGTCGCGGAGCTTTGTATCAATATGCCGAACAGCAAGGCTTCAACAAAATCGCGCTCGGCCATCATCGTGATGATCTGGTGTCTACTTTCTTTCTGAATCTGTTTTTCCACGCCAAAATTTCGTCGATGCCGCCGAAATTATTGAGCGATGACGGCAAACATGTCGTGATTCGTCCGCTGGCAATGTGCAGCGAAAAAGACATCGCCGATTATGCCGACTGGAGGCAGTATCCGATTATTCCCTGCACGCTTTGCGGCTCGCAGGAAAACCTGCAGCGAAAAATCGTCAAGCGCATGATGGCCGAATGGGAAACGCAAACACCGGGCCGCATCGATACGATTGCAAAAGCACTCGGCGATGTTCGCGCTTCGCACATGGCCGATCCGAATCTGTTTGATTTTCTCTCGCTCGGCAAACGCGGCGATGCTGACATGCCCGATAGTCATGCCTGGCTCGCTGGTGACAATGCTGCCACGGAATAATTCTCTGCAACCCTTAGTCTCGTAATACAGTCAACCTCTCATCGCGGCTTAAGCCGCTCCCACATAAAAGATAAACATAATGTTCTTTCGCAACCTCACGCTGTTCCGCTTCCCCGTTACCGTCAACAAATCCCTGAAAGCCCTGGAAGAAAGACTGGCCGAAGTCGTACTGAAACCCGTTGGTCCGCTCGACATGATGTCGCGCGGTTTCGTGTCGCCGTTCGGGCGCGATGAAGCCGTGCTCTCGCATCAAGTCGGTGACTGTGTTTTATTCACCCTGGGTGGTGAAGATAAAATTCTGCCGTCTTCGGTCGTCAATGATTTGGTCAACAAGAAAATTGCCGTGATCGAAGAAAAACAGGGCCGCAAACTCGGCGGCAAAGCCCGTCGTGCCCTGAAGGAAGACACCGTGCATGAACTATTGCCGCGCGCTTTCGTTCGCAGCACACGCCTGAATGCCTATATCGATATGGAACACGGCTTTGTCGCGATTGATTCGTCATCGCGCAAATCGGCCGAGAATCTGGTGTCGGAATTACGCCATGCCCTCGGTTCGTTTCCGGCGATTCCACTGAATGCCGAAACCAGTCCTCGTACCGTGATGACCGGCTGGATCAGCGGCGAGAAATTGCCGAAGGGTCTGGAGCTCGGCGAAGAATGCGAGCTGAAAGACGGCGATGAACGCGGCGCGATCGTGAAATGCCAGCGCCAGGAACTGGAAACCGATGAAATCAAGAAGCATCTTGAATCCGGCAAACAGGTCAGCCGTCTGGGCTTGATTCTCGATGCCCATGTCAGCTTCGTTCTCGGCGAAGACCTGGTGATTCGCAAACTTAAATTTCTCGACGGCGCAGTCGAGACGCTGGAAAGTACCGATCAGGAAGACCAATCCGCCGAACTCGATGCCCGCTTTGCCCTGATGTCGGCCGAGATCAAGCGCCTGTTCGAAGTGATGGAGAAAAACCTGAAGCTAAGTAAAGCCGAAGCATAACCGCTCGCATCGCTGAGCTTGTGGGAGCAGCGTAAGCAGCGAATACATAAGGCATTCGCTGCTTACGCCGCTCCCACGAGTGCCAGATTAGGTTTGGCCACGCGACCATAATTTTCCCGCTAAACTAGCGGCATGTTTTCCTTTCTGAAGCCCGACAAACCCGCCAGTAGCATCGAGCTCTGGCCTGTGGTGTTGACGTCCGGCGAAATAATAGAAATACGCTGCGTGCACGATGCACGTGCTCGCCGGCTGCGGCTTATCGTCAATGAAAAAGGCGTCCGCCTCACGGTTCCAAAGCGCTGCTCCGATCGGTTGGCAAAGCAATTCCTAGCCGACAATACCGAATGGCTGGAATCGCAATGGTTAAAGCGTCCGCAAGGTTCACGCGACAACGAATTCCGATTACATGAAGACACCGAAATCTTGCTGCGAGGCCAGCGGCATTTGGTGCAATGGCGCGAAGCAAAATTCGCCCAGGTCAGTTTGCAGGATGATGCTGTCCATATCGCGCTACCCGCCAAGGCCGGTCTAGCGCACACCAAACGCGCAATGAAAGAATTTTATTTGCAGGAAGCTCGCAAAGACATCGGTATTTGGCTGCCGAAATATTTACCGGCATTTCCCACTGCACCACTCGCGATAAAAGTGCGTGCGCTTTCTTCGTTGTGGGGCTCATTGAGTCCGGGCGATGGTCTGTTGCTGGATTTGTCTTTGGTGCTCGGCAAGGCATCGGCTTTTGAGTATGTATTGGTGCACGAACTTTGCCATCTGGTCCATCGTAACCATTCGCGCAGCTTCTGGCGCGAAGTGGAAAAACATTTCCCGGATTGGCGAGACGAGCGCCGCTATCTGCATAGCGATGGCTTGATGTTGAAATCAGAATTGAATCGGCTGACCAAATCTGGCTAGATCTTCATTCGCGCTTTGCTTGTCGGGCGTTGTAAACCAGTACCCCATAGGCAATGACCAGCACCGGCAAAAGCAAGGTCGAGAAAAGCGACATCAAAAACACGATCAAGTACGAACTGTCGTTTCCCGACTGCGTGTCGGGATCATTGCCCGCCATAATATTGAAAACAACATGTTCCAGATTCAACCAGCTTAATGCGACGATGATCATCGCAATCGGAAGCAAGGCGGCAATAGCGACGGTGAGCGGCGGTAATTTCGCTACCCGCTTGAGGAACATCACCAATAATGCGACACGCCACGAAGCAACAATCGCCAGAAACCAGGCATTGACGGTTTGTGCGGCATCCAGCAGCATGAAGCGTTCAACGGGAATGGCGTACAACAAGGCTGGCAGCGAGCACAGTGAAACAAAAACCAGCACATTGCGATACTGCCAATGCCGTGGTTTCAGCGGATAAAACAAAAGCCAGAGCAAGCCGGATAAAAACAGGATATAGGCCAGCGAACCCAGACCAAGATGCTGGAACACATGCGCGCGCGGATTATCCCAGTAACGCCCGATACCGGCGAGCCAGGTAATCACGACACCGAAGACAAGATACTGTTTCCAATGTGTCGAAATATGCCGGCTTGGCTCCCGGAAAAACAGGAAGCGACATTGATCGATGAGGATTTGTCTCAGCACTCAGTCGTTCCGTGGTTTGGAAGAGAAGTTTACCGCTCCTGCCGCATAGCTTATCCCCATCGCCAGACAAAGAATGGATGTCACCACAATAAACGTATCGACCGAACGGCAATCACAGAGGCGGGCAAGCGAATCGGGCTGCCACATAATCATCGGAATAAACAGGACGCCACGTGCAATCAGCACGAACCCTACGATCGCCAGCACCGGTCTCAGCAATGGCAATCTCCGAATCGCATTCGCACCGGAAAAAGCATACGCGGCAAGAATAAAAAGGAAGCTCGCGATCACCAGGCAACTGATGGCCGCACGAGGATGCCCGATGCGGGCTAGCTCGACGAGGCCTGAGGGCGCACCAAAGAACGCATACCAGTCCGGGCCGCCGAACATAATCGCAATATGCAGCAGTGCCCCAGCGATGGCGACGACCCCGGTCCAGAACAGGTGTTTGCTAAAGAATGGCCGCATGCTTTGTCCTGTTGTGAAATAAGCCTCAGCGATTCCTACCCAATTCGAGGAAGAAGGTTCCTTCGCCGCCCTCACGTGCGCCGTAGCCAAACAGAAAACGTCCCAGCCAGGAATCGAAACCAAAATAGGCGCTGGCATGCAATTCGCGCTGATGGAACGAACCATCGTTCCAGAGATCGGCATATTCGATTGTGCCACCGATGATGGCGGGGCGATTCAATAATCGTCCAAGCTCATAGGTATAACCGACGAAGCCGAGCGCATAGTTCTTGTAATAGGCTTCGTTGGGGCGGTAGCCAGGCAGGCGCGTCACACCACCGAGGCGGTAGAAATTCTGCAACAGCGGAGTTCCCGACGTCGTATCGTGATAACGCAAACCGCCGTAGCCTGAATGTGAACCAATGGCGTGCGCGTAGATCACGTCCAAATTGAACTGGGAAAAATCGTTATCGGCACCCAGGGCTTCGTGCCCCAGCGTCTGGCCGACCGAGATAAAAGTACCACTGCGTGGCACCTGAAAACTGTCGAGCCGGTCAAATGTCACATTCCAGTAGGCTTCACCGATATTGAATTCGACATCGGGAAAACTGGAGGTGCCAATCAGCAATTTCGCCTCGCCGCTGCGCCGTCTCAAACCAATCGTGGCCGCGCCATAATTCCCGAATTCGCGGCCAGCATAGATATCAAAACCCAGACTGGGCAGTTCGTATTGCGCAAGACGATCACCGTTGAGGTCGAAATAATTGACCTGCGGATTTTCGTAGCTGCCCTTTATCCCTGCAAAGTAATGTCCTTGCGCATCCAGCGGCTGGTAATACTCGCCAAACAAGGCCGGCTCGCTTCCGAGTTGTGCCAGCAGTCGGACTTCGCCGCCCAGTGAATTGACCGGATTACGCAAGATGCCGGCGCGAATATTGAAAACGAAATCACCGCGAAAATCGGAATAGGTATTCAGCCCGATTTCCAGATAATCGGGGCCGTAACTCTGGGGTTTTACATCGATCACCAGACCGCTTTTGCCATCTTCCTCGACCATATCGTAGGTCACGCTGTCGAGTGTGCCGAGACCATAAATTCGACGGATAGCGGTCTCCACCTTGTCCACATTGAAGCGCTCGCCGGTCGTGATATCCAATCGCGCCAAAAGCACTTCATCTGAATAGCGGGTTGAATTATTCAGACGGACAAATTCCATCATCGGAATTTCGCGTTCATATTTTTCGGTCACCGCAATACGCTTTTCATCGCTTTTGTCCGCACCAGGCTTTACCAACGCACTTAATTGCGGGCCAAGTTCCTGCATGGTCTGGTGACCGATTTCCAACGCCAATTTCACCTTGAGAAATTCTCCGGTGCGAACCTTGTCGCCAAGGGCCGGCTGGATCAGGACATCATTAGGCCCAAGGCTTTCGATCGATTTTTTGGTATTGCTGACGGTCATCAAGCTGCCGAGTTGATCGGCGAAACTCAGTATCGAGGCATTTTCGTCGAGCAAAGCCAGCGGCGTACCAACATCCACCGCGATCACGACATCCGCACCCATGCCGCGGGCAACATCCACCGGCACCTGATTGACGATGCCGCCATCCACCAGAAGCTGGTCGCCGATTTTTACCGGACGCAAAACACCGGGAATCGACATGCTGGCACGCATCGCAATCGAGAGATTGCCGCTTCTGAGCACAGCCGCTTCGCCGGTATTGATATCGGTGGCTACGGCGCGAAACGGAATCACCAGCTGATCGAAATTTCCCGAACGCGATGCTTCATTCGACAGGCGTTCCAGCAACAGCATGATGTTCTCGCCTGCCAGCAAACCCGAGGTAATCTTGATGCCGGATTTACCGATGCCGGGTTTGGCATTGAGCAGGCTCAAATCATCATCGCGCTTACGGCGAAAGCTGCGCTCGGGGCGCTCCAGCGAATCATCGAAGGTGCCAGCCCAATCGAGTTCCACCACCATTTTTTCAATCTCTTCAATCGACATGCCGGAGGCATACAGGCCACCAATCAGGGCACCCATGCTGGTGCCGGCGATGCAGTCGATCGGAATATGCCGGCGCTCGAGTTCCTTGATTACGCTGACATGGGCGAAGCCACGTGCGCCGCCGCCTCCGAGTACAAGGCCGATTCGCGGACGCTTGTTTTGTGGATCGGTTTTTCGACACGCCTGCGTGTCGGCAAGCACGACGGAAGGCATCATCGCGAGCAGCATCAATAGCCAAAGTTTCATTTCAATTCCCGTATTACTTTATTTTTCTTTGCGCCAATTCAGCGACACTGCCGTTTCCTTGCCAGATTCGATACTGACATCGACACCGCGCCGGATGAGATATTTCAATGTCATCACCTGACCGGTCCCCAAAAGCGAAACACCATAACTCACGAACAAACGCGGCGATATTTTTTTACCCACGGAAAATACCGCGCCGCCGAGAGCGCGCGATTCGGTAATGCCGATTTCATCGAGTCCGATTTTCACGCCCAGCTGCTGCGCCAATATGTTGCCGCCGGCGCTGAGTGCCAATGCTGCTGCATCGAGTCGCTGGTTGTCGCTGCCGCTCGCCGTGTTCAAGGGGCGACCCAAGACCAGCCAGGACAGGGCTTCGGAAGCTTCCATCGCCGGCGAGGAAGTGATCGTGGTCTGTGGCGAACGCGCCGTGCCGCGCACGCGAATGCCCACGGTCACGTCTTCGAAATTACGTTCGGCGACAATATCGAGCACAGGATTATTGATCGAAGAATTGGCGTAGATCAGACGACTGCGTTGAATCGTCAATGCCTGACCATAGGCCGTGTAACGACCAATCGCCTCGATGGTGCCGGTGGCGAGCGCAGGTCTTCCTGGCTGGTCCAGAATTTGCAAACTGCCAACCAGTTTGCCATCCAGACCAAAGCCCTTGAGTTGCACATCCTTACCCAACTCCAATGTGAGATTGCTCTCGACCAGAAATCCGCCGGTTTCCGGCGCTTCGCGCGGGTCGAGTACCACCACATCGGAAGACACCGACACGCTTTGATCGAGTTTTTCAAGATCAATCCTGGCACTCGGTACGATTACGGTGCCGGTCATTTTCAACAAGCCATTTTGATACACGAGATTCAGATCCGGGCTCATGTCGGCGCGTAAATCGGGCGTATTCGCAACCGTAATATTTTCGCCCTTCAGCGTGACATTCAGCGGACTGTTTTTATCAGCCAGATCCAGCGAGCCATTGATCTGCAATTTTCCCTTGCCCGAGCTCAGCACGCCATTCAAACGCGCCTGGCCATTGGGTTCGCCACGCAGCGTGATGTCGCCTTCGGTTATTTTGATACCCAGGCCGGGCAGCTCGGCCGAAAATTGATTCAGCCGCGCATCGCCACTGATATTGGGCACCGCGCGAGTACCGCTGAATAACAGTTGGCCCTCGAGTTTTCCTTGCGGATCGGCCAGATCCGGCGACATCAATTCCAGCCAGGTCAATTGCTGCACATTGAGCAAGAGCTTGCCTTTCACTGGCGCAAATTCGTTAAGACCGGTTTGCAGTTCGCCATTGATCGATCCGGCCTCCGGCAACAGCGCACTCAGGCGCATATCGATGCGTTCGCCCATCAGCTTGATATCGAAATTCAGATTGCTGTAGCTGATCACATCGCGTGTCACGCTCGTGTTCAATCGCAAGCCGCCAGCGGCAGAACGCAGTTTGACATCACCATTCCAGGCACCTGCTTTTCCACGCACAAAATCACCGACCAGATTCACCACGCCATACGGGCGGTAATTCTGATCCGGCATCTTTTCGCTTATCCACGGGTCCAGCAGGGACAAGGGCAGGTCGCGACCTTCAATACGACCGGCATTGCCATTCGCATTGGCGCAAAGCTGCGCACTACTTCCCGTGCGCAGACAGGTTTTATCCAGTCGGATACTGCCATTGGCAATCTGGTAATTCGCGGGGGCCTGCAGAGTCCAGGCTTCACCGAGACGCGGTGCAAATTGAAACAACTGCAGTTTGCCTTTCCAATTCTGATTAGAGCCCGCAGCACTGATGTCGACTTTTATTTTTCCGTAATCCATCGCGGCATTGGCCTGCGCGCGCAGATTATTCATGTTGCCGCTGAGTTGCGCGTCAATTTCCTGCAATGCCTGACCGCTGATACTGATGGCATTGGCTCGAACATACATTTGCCCTGTATTGCCGCTACCCGGCAAATCACCTTTTGCCGAAAGCTGGCCGATGCTGTCCTTGCCCCAACGCAACTGGCTACCCGTCAAGTTCACCCGGTAATCGGGCGAATTGCTGGCACCGCCAATATTGAGCGAGCCCTGCAATTGGCCGCCACCGCTTGGAGAAAGATCGGCGAGATTCAGCGGCGAAAAATCGGCGGCGATATCGTAACGCTCGCCGAAACGGCCGCTGGCTTTTACCCGACTCGCGCCGATAGCCAGCGACAATTTTCCATCTCCGTTTCTGCCATCCCACTTCGCCTGTGCTTCGCCGGCCAATGGGCGATCACGCAATCTTCCGGAAACATTTCTCAGTGTGGCTTCGCCGATCCAGAGCGCATCGGCATTTTGTCGTGCCTTCGCGTCGATCAGGCCATTCACGGCACCGGGAAAATCCGGAAAGAAATAGGCCGGATTGAATTGATTCATGCTGGCCTGCAGCTCGGCACCGAGACCGGGCTCCCAGTAAAGCTTGCCTTTGCCTTCAAGCTTTCCTGTCGGCGTGACGGCACTCAGGGTATCGAGCAGGAGCTGCTTATCATCGCCGCGGCCCGACAAGCTGATGTTCGCCTTGTCATTGGCTCGCAGAAGCACTGCATCGCCCTTGATCGTCCAGTCCGAAAATTTGCCGACCAGTTTCATCTGCGCACTGCCGTTGACGGCGATGTTCTTTGAAGTTGCGTCGTCCGGCACGAATTGAATCTGTTTTGAACTCACCAATACATCGAACACCGGATCTTTATCGATGAATTCAGCCTTGCCTTCGACGCGCACCAATCCGGCATCAACACGAATCAATAATGGTTTGAATTGCAGCACGCCGGCATCAATCGATACCAGCGATGGCTCGATTTGCATCCCTATTTCGCCACGTTTGAAATGGCCGCTCAAGTTGGCATTGCCCTCGATGCCCTTGCCGCTCAGTGAAAATGCATACGGCTGATCCGGTGTCAGGCCGAAATGCTCGAGCAACAATTGATCGCTCGTGGTGTTGAATGACCAATGCGGTTTCGTGCTGCCATCTTGCAGACGCAGATTTACCAACAATGGCGACGGCGCGTTACCGTCGAGCTTCAATATGAAATCGTCGATATCACCTTTGGCATGCAACTTCAGCTTGGCCGGTTCGACACCCTTTTCCGTCACTGCGACATAATGGCCATCGAGCTGGGTGCGATATTTTTCCCGCGGCACATATTCGCCTTTCAAATCCAGACGGCCGCGATCACTATCGACATTCAATTTCGGCAAATCGATCAGGCCGTTGGCCAGCGTCACTTTCGCATCGGCCCTGTGGATCAAGACCAATTTTCCCCGGGTGTCCTGGATCAGCAGCCGGGTAATTTTCAAATCATCGATCGCAATCGTCATCGGCAAATCGATCGCCGGCAAAAACTCCGGCCAGCGCGGCAATTCGAAGGGCTCGTCGTCACTCGGCAGCATCAAGATGGCATTGTCGATTTTCAGCGTTTCGATATCGAGTCGTTTCGACAATAGTGGCCAAAGTGCATTCTTGAGATCGATCCGCCGTGCACTGAACGTGTATTTGCCATCGGCATAGATAAGATCTTCAAT
>JAYWIC010000114.1:0-41003 GCA_043789195.1 Arenimonas sp.
ACCCATGCCAACCTCACCGCCTCCACCGGAAGCTTTCGCTGATGCCGATCAGGCCGGTGATGCAGCAGCTTCGATGGCTTCCGCCGAAAAACCAAAAGCCGTCGTGCACGATATACGTAAAAAAGAAATGTTGGAACGTCAGGAAATGGCTACGGCTGCCGTTGCAAAAGACGACAAGGAAGCATCGAACAGTCGTCGCGATCAAGCTGCTGAATTTGGCTTGCTCGGCCAAACCGCAGCGGCACCTCCTCCACCAGCGCCTGCCATGGCGGCGGCACCGATGGCATCGATGAGCGACAGCGCGAGCAAGGAAGTCGATGCGGTCAACGTTGTTGGCAGCAGAATAAGACGCACCGTAGTAGAGGAAGGCAAACAATCCGCCAAAACCTTATCGCGTGCAGCGAATGCTTCGAATGCCCGAACAAATATTGATGTCGATGCCACATTGCCACCCGCTTTGTGGCTGGATGCCATCAAAGAGCGCGTGGAAGACAAGGATATCGAAGGTGCTGAAGCCAGCCTAAAACGTTTTAAAGAAACGCATCCCAAACTCCGAATTCCTGAAGAACTTAAATTTCTTCTGAAATGAACGGATTCATGCTGGCCGGCAGGGTTGAACACTGGCTTGAGGTAAAACAATCTCGCTTTCTGGCACAAGGCTTTCCCATATCCGATATTGATCAGGCGATGGCCTGTCTGGATATCGCAAGGCAGCAAGCCGCCACCCACCATTGCTGGGCGTATAAACTAGGCTCGAATTATCGTTTTTCCGATGACGGCGAACCCTCGGGTACAGCAGGTAGACCCATCCTTACTGCCATTGATGGGCAACAGATCGATGCCGTGATGATGATCGTGACCCGCTGGTATGGCGGCATCAACCTGGGCACCGGTGGCTTGGTACGCGCTTATGGTGGCGCGGCCGCCGAATGTTTGCGGCTCGCCGAACGCAAGCCTTTACTGGCATGGCGTGAAGCAAAACTGCAATGTGATTTTTCGTTGACCGGAAGCGTGCATCTATTGTTGCAGCAATACCGCGCGGAAAAGCTCAGTGAAGACTTCAGCGAGCATGGTTGGCAATTGCATTTTCGGATTCCGGCCCAATCTTTGGAGGCTCTGACCACAAAAATTAATGACCTGAGCCGGGGCACCGCCCTATGGGTCCCGTGCGACAATACACCCCATGAGCACACCTGATCCGAAAGTCACCAGCCCCGTTCAAAAAGTCAATTCGCTGCGCGGTTTACTGCCCTTTCTGAAGCCCCATCGCACTCTGATGATTGCCTGGCTGGTGGCGCTGGCATTGTCGTCTAGTGCCACACTGTTTTTCCCAGTGGCTTTCAAATACCTGATCGACCACGGTTTCGCCAAAGGCGGCAACATCGACCAATGGTTCATGTTGATGCTACTGGTTGCCGTGGTGCTTGCGATTGCTACCGCTGCACGCTTCTATTTCGTGTCATTACTCGGCGAACGAGTTATCGCTGATTTGCGGCAAAAACTTTATCGCCATTTATTGAGTCTGGATCAAAGTTTTTTTGAACGTACCCGCAGCGGCGAATTATTGTCCCGTTTATCCGCCGATACTGAATTGCTGCGCAGCATGGTTGGCTCGAGCATGTCGATTGCCTTGCGAAGCTCCATCACCGTCATTGGCAGCGCCATCATGCTGGGCGTTACCAGCCCGCGATTGGCGATGTACGCATTACTCGGCATTCCTTTGGTGGTTTTGCCGATGGCCTTGTCGGGCAGAAAAGTACGCGGCGCCGCCAAAGACAGCCAGGATCGCGTTGCCGATGCCAATGCCCGCGCCGGCGAAACGTTTAACGCCATGCATACCGTTCAAAGTTATGCGCGAGAGGATTTCGAGAGCTCACGCTTTAGCGATGCCGTGAAACGCAGTATCAAAGCTGCGCGTAAGCGCATCGGCATGCAGGCGGCATTGACCGCCATTATCATTATCATTGTCTTCGGGGCCATTACCGCCGTACTTTGGCTGGGTGCAAGAAATCTTATTGATGGCACGATGACGGCAGGCACGCTCGCACAATTTGTCTTTTACGCCATGATGGGTGCAGGCTCCATAGCAGGGCTCACCGAAGTATGGAACGAAGTCCAGCGTGCCAGCGGCGGCATGACGCGCATCAATGACCTGCTTAACGAACGAAGCATGCTTAATGGCCCCAAGCATCCGGCAACGCTTGTCATGCCTTCGAAAGGCGCCTTGCAACTCGACAACGTCAGTTTTCGTTATCCAAGCCGACCCGATACTGCGGCACTGGAAAATTTCAGTCTTAGCATCGCTCCAGGCGAAACGGTTGCACTAGTGGGACCTTCGGGCGCCGGCAAAACGACGGTCTTCCAATTATTGCTTCGCTTCCATGACCCCGAAATCGGCAGCATAAAATTCGACGGCATTGATCTCAGACAACTCGAACCGACTTTTCTGCGTGAACAAATCGCCCTGGTGCCGCAAGACCCTGTGATATTTGGAACAACCGCACGTGAAAATATTCGCTACGGCAAACTGGAAGCCAGCGATGTCCAAATCGAGACGGCTGCCCGCAGCGCGGAAGCGCACGATTTCATTATTGATCTACCGATGGGTTATGACAGCGAACTGGGCGAACGTGGCGCACGCTTATCCGGAGGCCAACAACAACGGCTTGCCATCGCGCGTGCCTTACTGAAAGACGCACCGGTCTTGCTGCTCGACGAAGCCACCTCGGCACTGGACGCACAAAGTGAACGTGCCGTTCAACAAGCACTTGAGCGCCTGATGCAGGGCCGCACAACGCTCGTGATTGCCCACCGCCTCGCCACTGTACTGAAAGCCGATCGCATCATCGTGATGGACAAGGGGCGCATCATTGCCCAAGGCACGCATAACGAATTGATTGCCCAGGGCGGTTTATATGCCGAACTGGCGAGACTTCAATTCGACCATTAGGCCAGAATCACCATGACCAGACGAATAAAATTCATCATCGGCGCCGTGCTGCTGCTGAATATTTTATTTGTCGGAACACTGGTCTACGAATTACTCAAATCCGGCACCATCCGTTTCAATTATCCGGACGAAAAAGAATTCCCCGTTCGTGGCATTGATGTCTCACACCACCAGGGAGAAATCGACTGGAAAAAACTGACAACGCAAGACGTCCATTTCGCTTACATCAAGGCGACCGAAGGCGAAGATTTTCTCGATGAAGATTTCAAACAAAATTGGCTCGCAGCCAGAGACGCCGGCATTGTGCCCGGCGCCTATCATTACTTTACGCTCTGCAAAACCGGCTACGAGCAAGCCAATAATTTCCTCGCAAGAATCGGCCTACCCAGTGCCCACACGCTGCCTCCTGCCGTTGATCTTGAATTTGCCGGCAACTGCAAGGCGCGCCCCAGTCCGGAAGCCCTGCACAAGGAACTGGAAATATTTCTGGATTTGGTGCAACAAGCCTGGGGCTGTCGCGTCGTGTTGTATAGCGACTCGGATTTCTACGAAACGTACCTGCAAAATGAATTTACAGACAATCCTCTCTGGATTCGCGACCTATATCGACAACCCAGCCAGCGTCAATATCGTGAATGGCAGTTCTGGCAATATGCCAATCGCGGGAAGCTCGATGGCATCAAGGGCTTTGTGGATTTGAATGTGTCACGCGGCGATCTGGCGCAATTCAACCGCTTATTGAGTTGCTCATCTGAAAATAAACTTTGATGCCGTTACATCTGATAATTCGATCTGGTATTCGATAGCGCCCGTCAAACCGAAGATTGCGACTTTGTTTTTCTGAATATCGCATAGGTAACCGCCACCAATGCGGTGAGACTGCTGGGAATATACAGTGCCGAATAGCCAATCGACTGGTATAAAACAGCACCTGCTACACCACCAGAAAAGAAGCCGGAAATAACAGTGATGCATAGCTTCAAGCGTCTGGAATCTATCGGAACGCCCCGCAGTGTGTGTCCCAGATAAATGCCAAGGTCAGTGAACATGCCTGATACGTGCGTGGTTCGAACGACAGCGCCGCTGTAAGTGCTGACCATGGCATTTTGCAGACCGCAGGCACCGGCAGCCGTATACATCCCGTAGGAGCTTTGATGCTCCAAAAGCGGAACCGATACACCCAATAAAATCGCAACGATAAACAAGGCCACACCGTAGCGGCGGCCGAGTTGCAAAGCGCTGTCCTGAATAATGAAACCGCTCAAAGTGCAACCTGCGACAAAGGAGCCGATCAGTGCGGCAAAATGTAAAGTTGAAGCAAGATTTAACGAAGCCACTGCCTCGGCCAGCATCGAGGTATTGCCAGTCAAATGTGTGATTGCCTGATGCTCAAAACCAAGCAAACCGACCACATTCACGATACCCGCAATAAAGGCCAGCGCCCAGGCGCCTGTCCAAATCCATTGAGGTAATTTTGTGATCATGGGTTTGTGCAGAATGGTGCGCCAAGCACACCCTATGCTCTCAATATTTCTTCCAGTAGTTGCGGCAATGAAGCCGTTGCAATATTGACGTTTGCCAATACTTCTTCCAGCGTAATTTCCGCACCATCACCACAACCGGCAGCCCAATTGGCAACAATGGCCAGACAGGCGTAATCCAAGCCCAGTTCACGGGCAAGCCCAGCTTCGGGCATGCCGGTCATTCCAACCAGATCGCAGCCATCGCGTCGCATCCGGGCAATCTCTGCGCGTGTTTCCAAACGCGGCCCTTGGGTCGCGCCATAGCAACCGAAATCTACCATTGGCATCGCGATTTTTTCTGCTGCACTTAAAATATTCGCGCGCAATTTCGCGCAATACGGTTCGGTGAAATCCACGTGCAGCACTTCGCTGCCCGACTCTTCCGACAAGGTGTGCAAACGGCCGTAGGTGTAATCGATAATTTGATCCGGCACAGCAACCACACGTGGACCGAAAGCATCGGCAATCCCACCCACTGCATTAATGGCCAATACTTTGGTAATTCCCAAATCTTTGAGACAACGCAAGTTTGCTCGGTAGTTCACTTTATGCGGCGGTACCGAATGGCCTTCGCCGTGGCGTGCCATGAACGCTACTTTCTTTCCGCCCAAATAACCGATACGAACCGGCGCCGACGGCTTGCCATAGACGGTATCGCATTCGCGGGTTTCTACATTGTCGAGTGCGGCAATTTGATACAAACCGGTGCCACCGATAATGGCAAGTTCAATATCGGACATTTAGTTTCCCAGTGCGTAAAGGCCAGGCAAGTTGCGGCCTTGCTCGAAATAATCCATGCCAAAACCATAAACATAGCGATCCGGTACTTCAACACCGACATAATCCGCATCGATGTCTTCGACACGGCGGTCGTGTACTTTTACAGCCAATACTGCGATGCGTACTTCAAGTGCCCCCTGATCTTCACACCATTGCTTTACCGCTTTGAGCGTGTGGCCTTCATCGAGAATATCGTCGGCAATCAATACGTAACGGCCTTCCAATGAAGTCGCGGGACGATGCAGCCAGGCCAGACCCGAGCCGCTCATCGCACCGCGATAACGCGTGGCATGCAGATAGTCGACTTCAAGATCGAAATCGAGCTCAAGTGATAAAAGCGACGCGAAAATCATGCCGCCATGCATCACGGATAAAAATACCGGTCGGTCACGTTCTTCGTAATCATGATTAATCAGAACGGCTATTTCCTTGATCGCGTCCTGCAAGGTTTCGCGATCAAATAATTCGTCGGAATTTTCCAAGGCTGCTGCCAAGTTCGGGGTAGTCATCTTAGCTCACCGCATAGTCAGGGCCAGACAGGCTGGCGCGTGCATCATGGTAGCGCGATTGTGTCTGTAATCGAGCGAATGTGGGTTCATCGCGCCCCATCATGGGCTGCAAAAGTAATATATCCGGCTTCGTGCGGTGCTCGCAGGCCTTCAAACTGTCCGCCACCAGTGCCGGAGCGCAGACCAGCACGACATCGCAACCAGCATCCAGATGTGCATCAATACGGCTTCCAACGCCACCCACGCCAGTCGCTGCCGCCATGCCGATATCATCGGAAAAAATAACGCCTTTGAAGCCCATTTCGTTGCGCAGAATGTCGTTCAACCAGCGTGGCGAATAACCGGCGGGTTCCGGTGCAACTTGCGGATACGTCACGTGCGCCATCATCACGGCTTCGGCCCCGGCTTTGATACCCACTTCAAAGGGCAATAAATCTTCGGTACGCAATACATCCAGAGAACGATCATCGACTGCCGCATCGAAATGCGTGTCTTCCAGCACCGATCCGTGACCCGGAAAATGCTTGATCGTGGCGGCCATGCCGGCTTCATGCATGCCCTGGATATAGGCTTGAGCAAATGCGGCAACGACCGACGGTGACTCATGGAAAGCACGATCGCCGATGGCGCGATTGCCCCGGCCCAAATCCACCACCGGTGCGAAACTTAAATCCAGACCAAGCGCGCGTATTTCACTTGCCATTAACCAAGCATGTTCTTTCGCGAGCGCCAAAGCGGCTTTGGCATCTTTGGCGTAATGTTCCCCAAAGCGTACTAACGGCGGCAAACGGAAAAAACCTTCGCGAAAACGCTGTACCGGGCCGCCTTCCTGATCGACACACAGCAATTGTGGCTGGGCGGCAGCATCACGAATGGATTGCGTGAGCTCGATGACTTGATCACGCGATGCAAAATTACGTGTAAATAAAATTACACCGGCGCATTGCGGATGTTGCAGCCACTCTCGCTCGTCCTGCGTCAGTTCTTTTCCTGAGACACCAATCACTAGCATGCTGCTTTTTCCTCGTCGGTCCATTGGGCGAACGGGCGTTCGGCCAATGCCAAATTGTAGTAACGAATCTTATCGGTGACTTCCATGCCACACCACTCCGGCCTTTCAAAGATCGCATCGGCATCTGGCAGTTCAATTTCTGCCACGATCAAACCCTGATTTTCGCCAAGAAATTCATCAACTTCCCAGATAAAACCGTCGTATTTTATGTAATTTCGGTGTTTATCGATCAAACCGCCGACGCATAACTTCAATAAGGCTTCGGCATCAGCCAGCGGAATTTCATAATCGAATTCCTGCCGGGTATGACCGAGCTCGCGCGATTTCATGTTCAGATACGCCTGATCACCGGCGATGCGAACACGCACCGACGCTTTCTGTGTGCCTTCTCGCATGGCATTCATGTCATTCAAATAACCCTGCGCCATCCGCGTGGTTTTATAGACCTGTGTTTTCCAGGAATCATCGGCAATCAGGAATTTTTTCTCAATTTCGATGCCCATATTATTTCTCGAACAACGCGATGGATTCGACGTGCGCGGTATTCGGGAACATATCCATCACACCGGCGGATACCAGTTTGTAGCCGCGTTCTTTCACCAGAAAACCCGCATCGCGCGCCAATGAAGCTGGATGGCAACTGACATAAACGATTCGACGGATATTTTTCAGGGGCATCTGTGCCAGCACTTCGGCGGCACCCGCACGCGGCGGATCGAGCAATAATTTATCGAAGCCTTGCTGCATCCAGGTCTCGCCACCTAAATCTTTTGCCAGATCGGCTGCGTAGAACTCGACATTGGTCAGTGCGTTCAACACGGCGTTATCGCGTGCACGTGCAACCAGCCCCGCATCACCTTCAACACCGACAACCGATGCAGCAGTGCGAGCCAAAGGCAACGTGAAGTTGCCCAGACCACAGAAAAGATCAAGTATGCGTTCACCGGCTTGCGGATCGAGCATGGCAATGGCCTGATCAATCATTTTCTGGTTCAACGCCGCATTCACCTGGATAAAATCCAATGGCTTGAATGCAAGCCGAATGTCGTATTTCGGAATGGCGAATTCAAGATTAGTTTCCAAAGGCCACAAGGCAACCACCGAATTCACGCCACCTGGCTGCAAGTACACTGCAAAACCGGAATCCATCGCGAACTGTTTCAATTTTTCGGTATCGGTATCGTTCAGCGCTTCGAGATTTCTGAAAATCAAAGCGACCGGGCCATCACCGGCGATAAATTCAATCTGAGCGATCGTACGTTTCGCATCCAGTGAATCGACCAGGGCAGACAATTCCGGCAAGCGCGTGCCGAGAGCGGGAATGACGGTATGGCACATACTTAAATCTGCCACGAAGCGTGAATCCAGTTCGCGAAAACCGACCAGGGTTTTACCTTTTTTCTCGACATGACGAACCGACAAGCGGCCTTTGCGACGATAGCCCCACGAATCACCGACCATCGGCGGCAGAATCGTTTCCGCTTCGACATGACCAATACGGGCAAGATTTTCGATCAATACCTGCTGCTTGGCTTCAATTTGTTTGTCTTCGGCCAAATGCTGCAAGACGCAACCAGCGCAGACACCAAAATGCTGGCATTTTGGTGTGACGCGATCTTCCGATGCCTTCAAGACTTCCAGAGTTACCGCTTCATCAAAATGGCGGTTACGGCCGGTTTGTTTGGCGCGTACGGTTTCACCCATCAAGGCACCGGACACAAACACCGCTTTGCCTTCGAGACGACCGACGCCACGCCCGTCATGGGCCAGGCCATGAATGTCGAGTTCGAATTCCCGATTTATCTTTGTTCTGCTGCGGCCCACGGCATTCTTCATTCAAACGAAAGGGCGTGAATTTTCTCAAATCCACGCCCTTCTGTGTGATTTATTTTACTGCCTGACTGGCATCCTCTCCGAACAGGAGAGGATGGCTGCCTATTTCTGCTTCCAGTCACCCGCCGTTGTTTGATACCACCAGCCGGCCCTCGCATCACGCACCCATTGTTTGGCAAAGGTGTCGCGAATCTGGCTTTCCCACTCCGGATGACCGTTGGCGACCGCAATTTCACGGTATACCGCCTTGCGATCACGATTATCTTCGGCCACATGCTGGGTCAGGGTAACGCGGTCTTTTAAAGGCACCTTGGTCGCATCGTGCACAACAATCAAGCCGTCATTGCTGAAGCCCAGCGCACCGCCATCGAAATGTTGGCGTAGTGAAGTGGTAAATCTCTCCGACATGCGATTTTGAATAGCCTGAATCGCCGGTGTACGGATGGTGATATCCACTTCCTGAGCGGCGGCATCACTGATGAAAAACGACATCAAATTGAATGGCCGCTGACGCGAAGCTTGCGGCATTGGTTTGGGGTCAGCAGCTTTATCGTCAGTCGCCGCCTTGTCGGCGTTAATCACCTTGTCGACGAACTCGGCCGCGGCTTCCTGGGCCTCGGCAGCCGGGAAGTAGACATTAATCGTAACGCAGGCACTCAAGGCCAGCATTGCCATCACAAATACCATCGGTTTCCACTTCGACCGTTTGACGCTTTGCATACCACTCTCCCAATGAATGAACCTTATTGAATTACCGGTGCCTGACCCTCGGTGGCCGCTTTCAAACGCGACATCAGCGTTGGCCAGTCTACCCGTCGCCGGAAGCCTACCACCTGAATTCGCGGCAAACCGCCACCTGCCACGATGATATAACCGTCTCCGGCTGAACCTATGCCATCCATGGCGCAAATATTGTCTTTCAGCTTGCAACTAATGCCGATTTTTTCATAACCGAAATCATCAAAAATCTTGAGTACCTGATTTTGCAGCCCCGCCATCAAACCGCTACCGCCCACTTCGGAAATATCGCGAACGGCTTTTTGACTGATGCGCTGCTTGCCCTTCCAGTTTTTATCGGTGTAAAACTTCGCATCGAAAGCCACCGGTGACCAATCCACCAAACGCAGATTTTTGATGTAACCATCAAGACTGCCGGTGATCGATCCGAAGTCGAAGGCCTTGGTCATGGGTTCCATGTCGATATTATCCAGAGTCACGTCGGCCGATAAAGTAGGAGCAACGCCAAAAGGCCGTTCCATGACGAGATTCGATAAGGCCACTTCGCCGGTGAAGACGGACATGCGCAAACCGCCATCAAGGTCCAGCACATTGTCTTGATAACGTGCGTTGGGAATTTTACCGCTGATGCTACCGGTAAATGCCGGCCAGCCCAGACGTTGCGACAAGCTGGCCATATCCAGCTTTTCCATGCTCATACCAAGTTCGAAACGCGTCCCCAAGTCGCCCTTGGGTGGCTGCCAGCGGAAATGGTCGACCCGAATGATGCCTTCCAATGCCTTGACTGGTACGGCTTGATCAAGATTCAAACTGCCATTGGCGCTGCTGAAAACGAACTTCGCCGCATCAAGGCCGATGCCGTACATCGCACCGTTTTTCCAGGTGAAGCCACTTTGTAAGCTATCGGAAAGCTGTGTCCACTGTACATTGCCATTCAAACCAGCAAAGGTAAATCTGGCTTTGTTATCGATGACGTTGATATCGTCCAGACGTACATCGAGTTGTTCGAGTTGCTGATTATTTATTTTTATTTTTGCTTGAGTACCGCCGCTCAGAAGCAAATCAGGAAAGCCGGCCGGCGCCAGAAAGCCTGATAAATAGCGATCACGCGCAATCGCCAAATCTGGCAATTGCACATCCAGACTCAAATCCGACACGGTGCCCTTGGCGTCCAGATTCGCATTGCCCTTTAAATGCAAAGCGTTGGTGTCTTGCCAACTAATCAATGGAACCCGCCAATTGGCCGTGCCACTCTTTTGCATTTGGACTTCAATGTCTACAGGGTTTTTCGGAAACAATACATACAGGCCCTGCGCCAGAAATTCACCGCCATTAGCGGTGTAACGGGTCTGAATTGTGGTTTTAGTTCCCACTTCCCGATAGTTCAAACGTAAGCGACCTTTCATCGCCGCGGCGGCTAACCAGCCATCGGGAGTTTCCAGTCCAACATCATTCAATTGCAGATCGGTGACGACCTCAAACGGCGCTTTTTCAGGTGCAATGACATCAATGCGTCCGCCGATAGTGCCGCTGGTCCATTTGCCTTCCTTCCACAAACCGGCCAAATAGGCTTTGAGCCACGATACGGGAATCTTCTGGAGCTCGATTCTCGATAGAGCCGGCGCTGCCGTCGAATTTTCGTAAGCAATCTTTTTCTCGTTGATGCTCAGGACAACCGAAGTGCCGGCAGGCGAGTAATCCAGCGCCAATGCATGCGCCTTGCTACCCTGCTGGCGAACATTGCCCTTGCAAAGCCAACCGGCATTTTTGCTGCGTATCAACGGACACTGCCAATCGATGTTTTTTTGCCGGTAAGACATCAGGGGGAAATCGAGGCTGGCCGCACGAATTCGCAGCTCACCCTGATTGGCACCCTTGGGCCAGCTCAAATCGATCTGCACATTCTGCAAAGTACCCACTCCAGCCTTGAGTGTGGCAATTTTCATTTTCATCACTTCGGCGTTTACAACGCCCGATCCCAGCAATAAAAAAAGGGGGAGAGTCTTGAAGATGTGCCTGAATGCTTGCATGCTGCCTAGCATAGAGGTTTTTAAGAAAATGGTTAATGAATATGCGAATTTTACTGGTAGAAGACAACCCCGTCAGCCGGGAATTTCTCTACGAGGCCTTGAAGCCGCTGGCTGTCACAATCGATATTGCCGACACGTTGGCTAACGCCTGCTTGCTGGCAGGACAGCATGAGCATGTTTTGTTTTTATGTGATGTGCACTTGCCTGACGGCGGCCCACTCGATATTTTTCAAGCGCTAAAACAGCGTCGGGCGAATGTCGCCATCGTTGCCATTACCGCCGAAGCAAATCCGGAGGCATGTTCCCTTCTGATAGATATGGGGTATCTGGAAGTGTGGGGCAAGCCGATTACGATGGCGATGCTGCAAAATAATGTTTCCCGTCTTGTTGGCATCGCCAATGATGCAAGCGCGTTCGACACCACGCTGGAGCTCTGGGATGAAGAATCCGCCTTGCGTGCCGTAGGCGACAATATCGCCACCCTGACAACACTGAGAAACATGTTTCGTGCCGAATTGCCGCAACAGATACGAACCATCGAACTCGCCCAAGCAAATCAAGATACTGCCGCGCTAAAGGGCGAATGCCATAAATTATTGGCCAGTTGCGGATTTGTCGGCGCTGCGCGATTGGCAGATGCCGTGAAACAACTTTCCGAGAATTCCGGCGATATCGAGAAGTTAAATTCACTGAAGACACAGGCAGACAGCTGTCTTGCCTGAAATCAGGTGGCCTTTCCTACCCGCGCAAGTTCGCTTAACAAGCCCCATGATTTCAACTCGATGTTGCCTAATTGCTCCTTGATGAGGCCCCGCAAGGCACCCCGCAATTCTTGTAACTGTTCGTTTATCGGCATTTGATCATTCGCCAGTGCAATCAGGGCCGCGCCGGTGACAGTGCCCGCGGGGTGGCGATTATCGCGAACCGGGCCTTGTTCGACATCAAGCCGATAACGTGCGGCCGGGTCAAGGGGCTGGCTATCGTGGGTCAATTCAAATGCAAAGCCAACACCAATAGCTTGCAATAGATCACGTTCAAAACGTCGCAATGTCCAAGCAAGCGATTCATTCGATGCCAAGCGACTCCGGGTTTCCCGATAAAGATCGAACACCTCGGGTGCAGCATCCTGCCGTGGTAATAATTTCAGTAGCAATTCATGGATATAAAATGTTGCCAGCAAATAATCACCCTGCAATCGCGGTGCAACGTCGAGCGTCTCGACTTGCTGCATGCTGGCCATCTCGCCCTTGAGTTGATAATCAAGCCGGACAAATTGCATCGGCTGCAAAGCCGCGCGTTGATTATGTTTTTTTGCACCGGTCATGCCACGGGCTACCAATGCCAGACGGCCATAATCCTGCGTCAACACTTCCACGATAAAACTGGTTTCACGCCATGCGCGCGCGTGCAACACAAAGGCCGGTTGGCCCTGCACTCTCATCGTTAGTCCAGGTATCCAAATCGGCGTAATGCCGCTTCGTCATCCGACCATCCTTCGCGAACACGACACCAGGTTTCCAGAAATACTTTGCGCCCGAACAGTTTTTCCATGCCGATACGGGCACTGGTCGATATCGCTTTCATTCTCTCGCCGCCATTACCGATCACGATGGGCTTCTGGCTTTCACGTTCAACCCAGACAACAGCCGAGATACGCAACATCTGGCCGTCTTCCTCGAACTTTTCGATTTCAACCGTGGTCGAATAAGGCAGCTCTTCGCCAAGCCTCGTCATTAATTGTTCCCGCACCAATTCGCCGGCAAGAAACCTTTCGCTTTTGTCGGTTATTTCATCTTCGCCGTAATGCGCTTCCGATTCCGGCATCAAGCCAATCAATGTTTTGACCAATGCTTCAGTGCCCTTGTTTTTCAGTGCCGATAATGGATGCACGGAAGTGAAGTCATGCTCGGCGGTAATTTTTGCAATGAAAGGCAGCAAGCTGTTTTTATCTGCCACCTTGTCGACTTTATTGACGACCAGGATGCAGGGCACTTTGCTTTCTTTCAAGGCAGACATGGCCAATGAGTCATCTTCGGTCCAGCGCCCCGCTTCGATAACCAGCACTGCCGCATCGACGTCCGAAACGGCTCCGCGAGCCGCGCGATTCATGTAACGATTCATGGCCCGGGTCTGGCGCCCATGAATCCCCGGGGTGTCGACCAACATCAACTGACCATCGGCGAAGGTGGCGATTCCCAGCAAGCGATGGCGGGTAGTTTGCGCCTTCGGCGAGACGATACTGATTTTCGCCCCGACAAGGGCATTTACCAGTGTTGATTTACCGACATTGGGACGGCCGATCACAGCAATGGTGCCGGCGCGATAGCCTGTCGTTTCAGAGTCGGATTTCATTGCTTGAGTGCTTCCAGTTTATTCATAATTTTTTCGGCGGCGGCCATTTCCGCCAAACGCAGGGAACTGCCTTCGGCCTGTTCAGACAAAACAGGCTCCAAGGTGGAACATTGCACGATAAAAATGCGTGCATGGTCTTCGCCGCGGCTTTCAATTAATTGGTATTCAGGCCTGGACTGCTGCTTGGCTTGTAGCCATTCTTGCAATCGGGTTTTTGCATCTTTTTCTATCTTGCCCGGCTGGATATCGCGAATCTGCTGTTCAAACCAGGGCAGTACCGTTGCCCGGCAACGTTCAAAATTAGAATCGAGATAGATGGCTGCAATGATAGCCTCCAGGGTATCGGCAAGAATCGAATCCCGGCGGTGTCCGCCTGTTTTCATTTCACCGGTACCCAGCACGATGTCATTGCCGATATCGAGTTGGCGGGCGATGGCTGCCAACGATGATTCTCTGACAAGATTCGCACGGCCGCGCGTCAGTGCGCCCTCATCTGCTTTTGGCCAATGTGAAAAAAGCGATTCAGCCACTATCAAATTAACGAGCGAATCACCCAGAAATTCCAAGCGCTCGTTGTGTGGAGCACCCGCGCTACGGTGGCGTAAAGCCTGTTGCAGTAACGCGGGTTGTTCGAAAGTGTAATCGATTTTTTTACTGACCACCCGTGCCGCCACCTACCATGGGTTCGGTCACATCGAACTTGGCCACAAAATCAAGATTGTAGATAAGTGGTTTGCGCACTTCATATTTGATGTTGATCAGTTTCGCATCACCTTCCTTGATCAGTTTCACATCTTTTGCAGTATTGATACTTTCGACATAACTGATATTAAAGCGACGATCGAGTTTGTTACGCATATCCTGAAGGCTCGCATTGGGTGCATCAGGTTCCTTGCAGGAAGCTTTCAAGTCCGTCACGGCACTGTAATACTCGGCATAGACTGGGAAAAGCTTGAAGCCAACAAACAAAAACACGCCGATAACGGCCAACAACATGATGAAACCGATAAGTGTGATGCCGCGTTGTGCCTTCATTGTTTGCATTTGCATAAATCCCCCTCGCGTTAAGTCATTCAATAGTATCGCCAATCCGTGAATAATCGAAGCCGTCATTGCAGGCCTTGAGCATACTCTGACAGTTTAACCAAATAAACATCGCTCGACCGACCAGGTTCTTTTCGGGCACAAAACCCCACTCGCGGCCATCCGAACTGTTATTTCGGTTATCGCCCATCATGAAATACTCGCCTTCCGGGACCTTCCAGGTGCCGTTTTTGGTGACATTCCCGTTGGGTATCTCCTGAATGACATGCGGCTTACCCGGCAGGTTCTCGATAACCTGAAAATCGGCAGTCGGCGCATATTCAACTTGAACTCCGTTGATGCTGACCCGATTATCGACCACGGTGACTTCGTCGCCAGGCAATCCAATCACGCGTTTGATGTAGTCCACGCCAATACTGGGGTCATCGGGCCCCATGCCCGGGTAGCGAAAAACCGCCACATCGCCACGCTGAGGACTGCCGACTTCGATAACTTTCTTGTTGAGTACCGGCAGGCGAATGCCGTAGTTGTACTTATTGACCAGGATAAAATCACCGACCATCAGGTTGGGTTCCATCGAGCCGGAAGGAATGCGGAAAGGTTCGGCGATGAATGACCGCAGGGTCAGCACCGCGAAAAGCACCGGAAACAGGGATTTGGCGTAGTCCACAAGAACGGGGTCGGCGACTTCCTCGCCTTCCTTTTGCATCAGCTTACGGCTTTTCGCAAAGAACAGGCTATCCACCAGCCAGATAAAACCGCTTAGGAAGGTCAAGAGTGTCAGTAATAGGGCAAAATCAAATTTCACGTTTTATCCTTGGATCGGTTAATTATTGTCCATCTTCAACACGGCGAGGAAAGCCTCTTGCGGAATTTCCACACGCCCCACTTGCTTCATTCGTTTTTTGCCGGCTTTCTGCTTCTCAATCAATTTCTTCTTGCGTGTCGCATCACCACCGTAACATTTGGCCAATACGTTTTTCCGCATCGCCTTTACCGTCGAGCGTGAAATGACCTGGGCGCCAATGGCCGCCTGTATCGCAACATCGAACATTTGCCGTGGAATTAGTTCCCGCATCTTCTCGCAAAGCTCGCGACCACGACGATCGGCATGGCTGCGATGGACGATGCTCGAAAGCGCATCCACCCGGTCTCCATTGATTAACGTATCAAGAAGCACAAACGGGCCTGCTTCAAAACGCAGAAAGTGGTAATCCAACGACGCATAGCCTCGCGAGACTGATTTCAGGCGGTCAAAAAAGTCCAACACCACCTCGGCCATCGGCATTTCGTAGGAAATCTGCACCTGGCTACCCAGGTACTGGATGCCGATCTGTGTACCGCGTTTTTCTTCACACAATTTGATCACGTTACCGACGTAATCCGGTGGCGTCAGGATGTTGGCTCGAATAATCGGCTCGCGAATTTCCTGCACTAACGTGGTTGCGGGAAGTTTTGCCGGATTATCCATCGGCATGACACTGCCATCGGTTTTTAGAACTTCATAAATAACTGTCGGTGCTGTCGTGATGAGGTTTAGATCATATTCGCGTTCGAGACGTTCCTGCACGATTTCCATGTGAAGCATTCCCAGGAATCCGCAACGGAACCCGAAGCCCATGGCTTCAGAGCTTTCCGGTTCGAACTGCATGGCGGCATCATTCAACTTCAGCTTTTCCAGCGCAACGCGCAGATCCGGATAATCGTCGGCATCGACAGGGAACAGGCCGGCGAATACCCTCGGCTGTACCGTTTGGAAACCCGGCAATGGCTTGTCAGCTGGATCAGACGCTGAAGTTAGGGTGTCGCCCACCGGCGCGCCATGGACATCTTTGATGGAAGCGGTAATCCAGCCCACCTCACCTGCGCCCAATTTTGCCAGCGGTTTGCGCTTTGGCGTAAACACACCAACCGAATCGATCAAGTGTGTACGGCCGGTCGACATCACTAGCATCTTTGCACCGGGCACCAATTCGCCCTGCATGACGCGAACCAGCGATACGACACCAAGGTAATTATCAAACCAGGAGTCGATAATCAGCGCCTGTAACTTGTCGGTATCGCGCGGTTTTGGCGGCGGAATACGCTCAACAATGGCTTCAAGCACCAGATCGATATTCAAGCCGGTTTTTGCACTGATGGAAACGGCTTCTTCGGCATCAATTCCGATGACAGCTTCGATTTCTTTTTTTACTTTTTCGATATCGGCGGTGGGCAAATCGATCTTGTTGAGAATTGGAATAACTTCCAGCCCCTGTTCGACAGCGGTGTAGCAATTGGCGACCGATTGCGCTTCAACACCTTGCGCCGCATCGACCACCAGCAATGCGCCTTCGCAGGCAGCCAGGGAACGGGAGACTTCGTAACTGAAATCGACATGGCCGGGCGTATCAATAAAATTGAGTTGATACGTCTGGCCGTTCTTGGCGGTGTATGGCAGCGAAACCGATTGCGCCTTGATCGTAATGCCACGTTCGCGTTCAATCGGGTTGGAGTCCAGCACCTGAGCTTCCATCTCGCGCGCTTCCAAGCCTCCACAGAGTTGGATGATGCGGTCAGCGAGAGTGGATTTGCCGTGATCTACGTGGGCAATAATGGAAAAATTACGAATATGCTGCATGTGGCCGGCGATGCCGTCTTCGGTGATGATTAACGCGCCATTATCTCATAGCCGGGCCGCCCACGCAGTACCGGCCTTCGTTCGCCCTGAACAAACGAAGGCCGGTACGTCACTACCCATCGTGCAGGATCAGGGCATTTCCAGAGTGACAAGGCCCGTACTTTGATTATTACGGACGAGCAATCTGATGCGTTCACCCGATTTATAAGGCTTCAAGGCCGCGTTGAATTCAGACACACTACCTACTGTCTGGCGACCCACCTGCAAAATGACGTCTCCTGCCGACAAACCTGCCTGCGCTGCCGTTGGGCTGTTCACGCGAGCAATCTGAACGCCTTCGCCATTTGCCAAACCCAAAAGCCCACGTGTCTTGGCGTCCACTACCGTCACAGTGAGTCCAAGCGGGTTACCGGCGGATGCTTCCGGGCGCTGATTAGTGTTTTGATTTGGCACCGCGGCGGTTTCATCCAATGTACTCAGTGCCACCACGACGACTTTTGCTTTGCCGTCCCGGTAAAGATCGACGCTTACCTTAGCGCCTGGCGGCATGTTGCCGACCATGGGCGGCAACATCGAAGACTGTGCAATTTCACGGCCATTCAATGCGGTAATGACATCACCCGGTAAAATGCCCGCCTTTTGGGCGGCACTGCCATTCATGACGCCGCCAACGAATGCACCACCTGGCCTCGGCAATCGCAACTCGGTGACTTCGTCCCGCGTGACATCGCGGATTTGAACGCCCAGCTGGCCACGGGTGACTTTGCCACTCTGCTTGAGTTGCTGGACAGCATTCATCGCCACTTCCATCGGAATCGCGAAACTAACGCCCATGTATCCGCCGGAATTGCTGAAGATTTGCGAATTAATACCCACCACTTCGCCCGCGGTGTTTAAAAGCGGACCGCCGGAATTGCCGCGATTGATGGCGACGTCGGTTTGAATGAAAGGAACGTAACGCTGACTACCATCTATGCTCGGGCGGCCCAGGCCACTAACGATGCCGGCGGTGACCGAATGATCAAAACCAAACGGCGAACCGATGGCAATGACCCATTGGCCAGGCTTCACTTTTCGTGAATCGGCAATTTGCAGGATCGGCAAATTGCTTGCCTGCACTTTCAACAACGCCACATCCGACATCTCATCGCTACCAATGACTTTTGCCTTGAACTCCCTGCGATCGGCAAGTCGAACAATCACCTCATCGGTGTCGGCGATTACATGGTGATTGGTCAACACATAGCCATCGGAGGAAATAATAAAACCGCTGCCGTAGGAAATACCGCTACGTGGCTGTTGCGGCATCGGCATGCCCGGCTGTCCGAAAAACCGTTTGAACAACTCGGGCATTTCTTCCGACCCAGGAGGCATGCCGGAGGGGTCGGACGAAGTCGTATTCTTCACTGGCTCTTTGGCGATTGCCTCGATGTTGACCACGGCAGGGCCGGTACGTTCGACCAGCACCGAAAAATCCGGCAGATTTACTAATGGCAGTGCGGCATTGCTTGCCGTGGCCTGACCGGCAAAAACGGGGACATCCGAAGCTTGTACCGGTTGTTGGACCTGGGAAAAACAGGCCACCAGCAATGCGCACGTCGAAAAACCCAAAACAAATCGGGATACAGGTTTCATAAAATAGTGAACTCGCTCGTTTGTCATGATTGAAAAAAGACTGTCAAAATAAACAATGCACAACCGCTAACTTAGATTACAAAAATTACAAAAGTTCCTGATGTTGCTACAACCTAATGTTCGCCTACACCCCAAATTTAAAAATTATTTTGGCGGTGGAACTACCTGGCCAAATTGAGCCACCGTTCTGGCGGGCACTTTTCCGATAACCGTGACTCTGCGGCCGTTATTCCATTGCGCAAAAACGTTGACTGCCCCTCGTTGCATCGCGCTCTGCCCCTTTTGGGCTTGCGTGGCACGCTCAATGTAAACCGACACGAAGGCTAATCCATCGCTGTATAAAAGATGCACGCCATCGCCCGAACTTCGGGCAGCACGCAATTGGTAACCCTCTGGCGCCGACTTCACGCGCCAGCCCGGGTCAGCCTGATTTTTTGAGGACATGCTTTGAACGCGATGAAAATCCTGATTCTTAGGAAATGCGAGATCCGATTCTTTGGGCATCTTGCCCAATTGCAAATCGGTGAACGCCATTTTTTCCTGCGTTGTACCGTTTTCGTCGATCAAGTCGATCCGCATCGGAAATCCGGTCGTCTTTTCGAGCCACAATCGATGTCCATAACGCCACTTGTCGCGGGCACGGATTTCAACGACCTGAGTTTCGAAATTTGCAATGCGTTCGATTTTTCCCAGCTTCGTCTCGTAGCCATCCAGATTGTCGGCCAAGGCAAATTGTTCCGATGGATTCCAGCGGGCGCTGGCGCCGGCCTCGTAACCAACGGACCCCTCTTTGTCATTGGTGCTGACGACCACTTTGTTATCACGAACAACTTCACGCGGTGGGCCGCTGAGGGCCACAATACGTTCGCGCTCACGGTCATTTTCAAAAGCGTGATAAACCGCCATCGTCTCGATTCGACCTTCGGCCACCATTACCAAGGTGCCTTGATAATTCTGTTTGCGAAGCGCAGGTCCGATCCTTTTCAACCAATCGCTGGCATCGTCGCGATTGAACTTATCGCCGACCCAGGCCTTGGCCTGGCCGAACCACCCGGGTTTTTCGGGTTCAGGTGTCTGCGTTTGTGCCTGTACAGCAAATGCAAAATGCAAAAGGAATATGCTGATGAAAAAACGCAACATCACTTACTGCCACCTGCTTTATCGATCGCGCCTTTACTAGTGTTCTCGACCTTTTCGGAATCCTGCGCAACGACGTCAACATAGGGAACAAATCCGCCCATGCCGTCTTGCGCCATCATTTGGTTGTGCCTTACCAGATAAGCTTCGAGTGCGGGATCACTATTGGTATTGACCGCCGATCTTGGCCAGCTGCGTTTTTCGCTGCTGACATTCAGGGGGAAGTTTTCCGGAGATTCGACCCCCGCCACAGTTTCAATGGTGGTCCGATTGCTTGTTACGGGCATCGGAGTCGATGGGCTTGTCGATACCGATGTGTTGACAGCGTCGGTGCTCGCACTTGCAATCAAATCGGCTGAGGCGAAAGAAGGCGTTGCGATGGGTCCGGATGCGGGATCGGCGTTGGCGGCAAACTTCGGCTCGGGTACCGCCGTGTTTTGCATCATGCCTGGAACAAACACGATGGCGGCAAAGGCCATAGACGCAGCAGCCGCCCAAGCAAATAGGGGTTTGCGTGATTTCTTAGATGAAACCTCTTCAGCCAATGCCAATTTTATGTTGGAACACAAACTGGCAGGCATCAGCCGTGCCGAGTGCCCCTTCATGCAGGCCGACGTCATTTGCAGGCGCGAATACATCGCTTGCAATGCTGGATCATGCTGCAGGCGGCGCTCGAGAAACATCGCTTCGTCTCTGGATAATTCACCGTCCATCCAGGCCGAGAGTTGTTCGCAAATTTTATCGTCTAAGTTATTCATAGAATTCATGGGCGCACTCTTTCACTGTCCATCAAGGGTCGCAGACGCGAATCAATCGCTTCGCGTGCACGGAAAATTCGGGATCGCACCGTACCGATCGGGCAGTCCATCGTTTCGGAAATCTCTTCGTAAGACAGGCCTTCCATTTCACGTAGGGTAATCGCCTGTCTTAATTCTTCGGGCAATTCAGCCACTACTTCGGACACGGTTCGTGCGATTTCTTCGCGTAACAATTCATGTTCCGGCGTGTCGCTGTCATGCATTCGATAAGCGCCGTCGAAATGTTCGGCATCCTCGGCATCGACATCGGAAGTCGGCGGGCGACGCTTCATGGAAACCAGATGATTTTTCGCAGTATTCACGGCAATCCTGTAAAGCCACGTGTAAAACTGGGCATCACCACGGAAATTATTCAGCGCACGGTAGGCACGAATAAACGTTTCCTGTGCAATATCCTGGCTTTCGGCGTAGTCATGCACGAAGCGGCCAATGACGGCGCCAATTCGGTGTTGGTATTTGAGTACCAGCACATCGAACGCCGTTTTGTCACCACTTTGCACACGCTTGACCAGTTCCAGGTCCAGTTCGTTCTCACCCATTAAAACCGCTATCCCTTGCTTGCGGCCGTTGGGGCCGATTGAAAGACCTGCTTTTACCGGAAAAGTTCATTCGCAACCCGAATTTCCGTCATAAACGATTGACCACTCTAAATTCAGCCACGATGATAAGGCCTTACCCCTTAAATTGTTGGAGCCGCCATGTTCGACGGACTTCGCCTCACGCACTGGCAAGCAGAAAGCCGTGCCGATGGTGTTCTTGTGCTTTCTCTCAATCGCGATGGGCAAAGCGTGAATGCCCTGAGTCAAGCCGTTCTGGATCAGCTCGATTCGATGCTGGAACGCTTGCCTCTCGAAATGCCGAAAGGCTTGATCATCAAATCGGGTAAGCCCACCGGCTTTGCCCATGGCGCCGACATCAAGGAGTTTGAAAGTTTCGATGCCAAAGGCACTGTCTACGAATCCATCCGTCGGGGCCAGTTGATTTTTCAACGTCTGGCCGACCTGCGTTGCCCGACCGTGGCCATCATCACCGGACCTTGCATGGGGGGTGGTACCGAATTGGCTTTAGCCTGCCGTTACCGCGTGGCAAGCAATGAAGAAAATACGCGCATCGGTTTGCCCGAAGTAAAACTCGGCATCTATCCGGGCTGGGGCGGCAGTGTTCGTCTTCCGCGTTTAGTTGGCGCACCGGCTGCTATGGATATGATGTTGACTGGTCGCACATTGACCGGCTCGGCGGCCAAAGCCATTGGTCTGGTCGATAAAGTCACCGACCCGTCGGGATTGCAGGAAGCCGCACTGGGTCTGATCCAGCGTGGCATGAAGCGCCCATTCAAACAGCGGGCTACGGTCTGGGCGACCAACTCGTTTCTGGGTCGTAAATTCCTTGCCCCGCAAATGCTCAAGCAAGTCAGTCGCAAAGCCCGCAAAGAACACTACCCGGCTCCGTTTTTATTGATTAATACCTGGGCACGCAGTGGTGGCATGCCGGTGCATCCGGCGCTGGTGCAGGAAGCAAAATCGGTGACTGCCTTGGCAAAAACACCCACTGCGAAAAACCTGATCCGCGTGTTTTTCATGATGGATCGCCTGAAAGGCCTGGGCGGCAAAGATCACGGCATCCAGCATGTACACGTTGTGGGTGCCGGCGTGATGGGCGGCGACATTGCCGCTTGGTGCGCACTGCGTGGTTTCGATGTGACTTTGCAAGACCGTGAAATGCAATACATCCAGCCGGCTATTGATCGCGCGGCAAAATTGTATGAAAAGAAAGTCAAGAATCCGGAAAAACGTGCCGCTACCATTGCGCGCTTGAATGCCGATGTGGCCGGTGATGGCGTAGCAAAAGCGGACTTGATTATCGAAGCCATATTCGAAAATCAGGAAGCCAAGCAAAGCCTGTATGCCAGCCTGGAACAGAAGATGAAGCCGGGTGCTTTGCTGGTGTCTAACACCAGTTCAATTCCCTTAAACAAATTGCGTACGAAATTGAAGAATCCGGCCGATTTTGCCGGCCTGCATTATTTCAATCCAGTCGCCCTGATGCCGCTGGTAGAAATTGTGCAACACGATCAAATGGCGAGCGAAACCCAACGCCGTTTGGCCGCGTTCTGCAAATCCATTGATAAGTTGCCGGTGCCAGTTGCCGGTACGCCAGGCTTTTTGGTGAACCGGATTCTGGCTCCTTACATGCAGGAAGCCATTCTTTGTTTCCATGAAGGCATTCCCGGCCCGGTTATCGATAAAGCGGCATTGAAATTCGGCATGCCGATGGGCCCGATTGAATTGGTCGATACCGTTGGTCTGGATGTTGCGGCAAGCGTTGGCAAGGTGATGGCAGATTTCCACGAGCAGACCTTGCCGGAAGCACTGAGAGTCGAACCCAATAAACGTGGCAAAAAAGACGGCCAGGGTTTGTACAAATGGGAAAATGGTCGTGCAGTCAAACCTGAAGTGCCGGCCAGTTATCAGGCACCGGAAGACCTGGAAGACCGCCTCGTACTTTCGATGTTGAACGAAGCGGTTTCCTGCCTGCACGACGGTGTTGTATCCGATGCAGAACTACTGGATGCGGGCGTGATCTTTGGCACGGGATTTGCTCCGTTCCGTGGCGGCCCGATCGAACATATCAAGGCAGTTGGTGCCGCGAAATTGAAAGCCCGCCTTGAAGTGCTCGCCAATCGTTATGGCGACCGCTTCAGCCCTCGGCCCGGTTGGGACAACTTGGTTTAGCCGATCGAATGCATAACAAAATAATCCCGGTCATACCGGGATTATTTTATTGATCGATAAATTCGGAAACCGCTTTGTCATATTCCGTCGAATCGGACGGCGTATTGTGCCCGGCACCATCGAACACGATGACATTCGGTTTTCGCTTGAAATGGCGGAGTAAATTATCGGTACTTGCACGCGGAATGATTTCATCCGTACCGGCAATCACGACAAGAACTTTGGAGTTGATACGTGAAGCCCTGCGCCAGGATTCATAGCGATCCTTGATGATAAAACTAACCGGGAAAGCCGGATAATGCGCCTTCGCAACATTGACCATGCTGTCATAGGGCGTCACCAGCACCAGCTTGTCTATCTTTCGTTCAGAGGCCAGATAGGTAGCGACCCCCGAACCGAGGCTTCTACCCAATACACTGATTGAATTATGTCGGGATTTTATCTGATCATACAATTGCAATGCATCGCTGTAGACATTTTCTTCCGTCAATTCTCCCGGATTGCCACCATAAGAACGATACGGAAGCAGGTACACGGTGACATCCGGCAACGTGGTTTTGAAAACTTCGGCGTTGTATTCAACCGCTTCTGCATTACCACCGAAATAAATCATCGCACGTTGCTTGCCAGGATTGACCGCCCAGCCTTTGAGTCTCAATCCATCGTTTTGTAGCTCAAACGCCTCAGCCTGCACATTGGCAATGGCCGGCGTCGGAAAATACAGCATTGATCGCTGGGAAAAATATAGCCAGCTGCAAACTGCGACATAAGCGAAGGTCGCTGCCAATAAAACTCGCCTGGTGGTTTTTACAAACATCAGACCAGCTTGATTTCCCGCAGGCGTTCCATCAAATACTCATGCGCGGTAATCGGTGTCGGGTAGCGATTTGGATTATCGGCGCTGACGCACGAAGGCAAAGTTTCGATCAAATAATCGGGGTTGGGGTGCAGGAAGAACGGCACCGAGTAACGCGGGTTGCGAGCGGCTTCACCGGGTGGATTGACGACGCGATGTGTGGTGGACGGATACACATGATTAGTGAGGCGTTGCAACATATCGCCAATGTTCACCACAATCGTGTCGGCTTCGGCAGTGAATGGCACCCAATCACCTTTATGCGACAAAACTTCCAGACCGGCAGCACTCGCACCGACCAGCAAAGTGATGAAATTGATATCTTCATGCGCGCCGGCACGGACATTCGGAATGTCGGGTGCGGTGATTGGCGGGTAATGAATGGGCCGTAAAATCGAATTGCCGTTGTTGGTTTTGTCGGCGAAAAAATCCTGAGGCAGATGGATATGCAAGGCCAATGCCTGCAAAACACGCGTTCCCAGATCATCCAATGCCTGATACAAACCGTAGCCGTACTCCTTGAAATTGGCGACTTCCAATGGCCAGACATTCGGTGCCATGACGTCCGCATATCGCGAACCAGCCGGCAATTCACGGCCAATGTGGAAAAATTCTTTCAAGTCAGGATATTTCGAATCTTTGGCCGTCTCGATGCCGAAGGGTGTATAGCCACGGGCGCCGCCAGTACCTTTCAGGTGGTATTGCAATTTGGCATCGGTCGGCAATGCGAAGAACTGTTTGAAAACTTCATAGGCGTTGGCCAGAGATTCGCTGCTCAAGCCATGGCCGCTGATGCCACAAAAACCCCATTCGCGATAAGCCGCACCCAACTCGGCGACGAAAGCCTCTTTGTCGGTATCGAAACGTCGAATATCGAGACTAGGAATCTTGCTCATATAAACCTCTAAAAAAATTCAGATCAAATAGCCGCGCGTACGGCATCCGCTAATTTATCCAATACCGATTGCATCAAGACCGCATCGGCAGCCTCTACCGTGACTCGAATCAATGGCTCGGTTCCCGATGCACGCAAAACCAGACGGCCCTTTCCGTGCAGTGCAGCCTCGGCATCGTTACGTGCGATTTGCACGTGTGTCGATTCCAGAGGTTTCGCACCCGCAGTAATTCTGACATTCACGGTTTTTTGCGGCAGTGGCTGGTATCGGCTGGTCGCTTGCTTCAGTGAAATACTGCATGTGCGCAACACTTCCAAAACCTGCAGCGCCGCCACAATCGCATCACCGGTGCCGCTGCGGTCCAGGCAAAGCAAATGGCCGGACGCTTCGCCACCCAATACGCCACCGCCTTCATGCAGGGCCTGATGGACAAAGCGATCACCCACTTTTGCACGAACGAAGGCAATGCCGGATTCGCCCAGCGATTTTTCCATCGCGTAGTTTGTCATCAAGGTGCCGACCACCGGACCGTGCAGACGGCCGGTTCTTTTCCATTCATTGGCCAATACGTAAATCAGTGCATCACCGTCATGCAGATGTCCGTCGCCATCAACCATCAAGACGCGATCGCCGTCACCATCAAAGGCAATGCCCAGATCGCAGTTATTCTCGATCACCAGCTTTTGCAGAGCTTCCGGATGGGTAGATCCAACTCCGTGATTGATATTCAAACCATCGGGCTGTACGCCCATCGCAATGACCTCGGCACCCAATTCTGAAAAGACTTTTGGTGCGACGTGATAGGTCGCGCCATGCGCGCAATCCAAAGCGATTTTCAAACCGTTCAGGGAAAAAGTATCCGGGACAGTCGTCTTGCAGAATTCGGCATAGCGCGTCTGCGCATCTTCCACGCGACTCGCCTTGCCAAGATGCTCGGACGACACTGTAAAAAACGGCTTATCCAATTCGGCTTCGATCGCCAATTCAACTTCATCACTGAGTTTTTCGCCCTTGGCGGAAAAAAACTTGATGCCGTTGTCTTCGTGCGGATTATGCGAGGCCGAAATCACGATACCGGCATCGGCACGCAGGGCTTTGGTGAGATGGGCGATGCCCGGTGTCGGCATGGGCCCCAGCATTCTGACATCGGCACCGGCAGCAACCAGGCCCGCTTCCAGCGCGGATTCAAACATGTAGCCGGAAATACGGGTGTCCTTGCCGATAACGATAATCGCATGCGGCTTTTGCCCGGCTAATACCCGACCAGCGGCATTGCCCAATCGCAACATGAAATCCGCGGAAATTACGCCTTCACCGACGCGACCGCGAATGCCATCCGTGCCGAAATATTTACGCAACTCAAGCCTCTACTTTTTCCGGCGCCGCACGATTCATCATCAAGGCCAGCAGTTCGGCAATGCGATCGCGCATTTCGCGTCGATCGATAATCAGATCCACGGTGCCGTGATCGAGCAAAAACTCGGAGCGCTGAAAACCTTCCGGCAATTTTTCACGAACGGTTTGTTCAATCACGCGTGGACCGGCAAAACCGATCAAGGCCTGCGGTTCGCCGATATTCAAATCGCCGAGCATTGCCAGCGAAGCGGTAACGCCGCCAGTGGTTGGATGGGTCAGCACCGAAATATACGGCAGACCCGCAGCCTGTAATCGACCAATCGCCGCCGATGTTTTTGCCATTTGCATTAATGAAAATAAACTTTCCTGCATCCGGGCGCCACCAGACGAAGCAAAGCAGACGAAGGGACATTTTTCCTGCAACGCGCGTTCCGCCGCGAGGGCAAATTTCTCGCCGACCACCGAACCCATCGAACCGCCCATGAAGCGGAACTCGAATGCGGCCACGCAAATATCGTGACCTTTGAGCAATCCCTTCACGGCGATCAGTGCGTCTTTTTCACCGGTACTGTTTTGTGCGGCTTTAATGCGGTCAGAATATTTTTTCTGGTCCTTGAAATGTAGAGCATCACGCGGGCCAAGATCGGGAGCGATTTCCTCGACCGGAGCTTCATCCAGAAACGAGGCCAGACGCTCGCGCGCCTCGATGCTCATGTGGTGATTACACTTCGGGCAGACCCGGATATTTTTTTCCAGTTCGGGGCCGTACAAAGCAGCACCACAACTGTCACATTTTTCCCAAAGACCTTCGGGTACCCCGCGCTTGCCACCCCCTTCGGTGCGGATGCGCGCAGGCATTAATTTGGTCAACCAACTCATGGATGTCTCGCGTTGTTTGCTGAGCCGACAGTGTAGCCGGAAACTCAATCACGGTCAGCTCTTGGGCCTTTAAAGACTGTCCAATGCGTCTCGAATAGGCTTCAGAAAGGCTTCTGCCGTGGCTGCAGGATCATCACTGGCCGCCAACGCTTCCACCAGGGCGCTTCCGATGACAATGCCATCGGCCGCAGGCGCGAGTGCTTTTGCCGACGCCGCATCCTTAATGCCGAAACCGATCATTACTGGCACATTCGCCTGTTTTCGCAACGCGCTGGCTTTGCTTAAAACATCATCGGTATTGATACCGCTCGC
The DNA here is from genome assembly GCA_043789195.1 of Arenimonas sp. Classification (GTDB taxonomy): domain Bacteria; phylum Pseudomonadota; class Gammaproteobacteria; order Xanthomonadales; family Xanthomonadaceae; genus Arenimonas. The sequence goes on from JAYWIC010000114.1 coordinate 28,013, forward strand.
GCCGGTGACACCGGCAAAACTAACGTAATACAAATACCCCTGCGATTCCGTTGCCAATCGATGCAAGCGCTCAGGCGTGGTGGTGGGCGCGGCGAGTGAAATGAGATTTAAACCGTGTTGGTTGAAAGCTGCTCGCATAGGAGCTGCCTCTTCAGGTGGCAAATCCACTAGCAAGACGCCATCAACACCGGCAGCAATAGCCTGTCCGGCATACATTTCCAAACCGCGCATTTCGATCGGATTCAAATACCCCATCAGCACAACTGGCGTATCGTTATCTTGTTCGCGAAACTTTTTGACGGATTCAAAAACAAAATTGGTGTTGACGCCTCGTTCGAGCGCGCGCTCGGAGCTGCGCTGAATCGTTGGGCCATCTGCCATCGGGTCTGAAAATGGAACACCCAGCTCGATAATATCGGCGCCGCCCCTTACCAAAGCATGCATGATGCCGACGGTGCTTTCTTTCGATGGATCACCCGCCGTGATGAACGGCACAAGGGCTTTTTTATTTTTCGAGTGCAACTCGCCCAGCTTTTTTGTAATGCGATTTGAAACGATACTCACAGACTAATCCCCTCACGCTGGGCGATGGTGTAGATATCCTTGTCGCCGCGACCAGACAAATTGGCCAGTACAATCGAATCTTTCGGCATTTCTTTGGCCATTTTCATCGCCTGCGCAATCGCATGACTGGATTCCAGCGCAGCAAGAATGCCTTCTGTGCGCGCCAGTAAATGGAAAGCTTCCATACACTCATCGTCGGTGACGCCGACGTAGTTCGCGCGACCGGTGTCTTTCAGAAATGAATGCTCGGGGCCGACACCCGGGTAATCAAGACCGGCGGAGATGGAATGGGTTTCGGTGATTTGACCATCGTCATCGCAAATCAGATAAGTTCGATTGCCGTGCAACACACCAGGACGACCTGCCGACAGGGAAGCGGAATGACGACCGGTGGCAATGCCTTCACCGGCAGCTTCAGCTCCGACAATTTTTACTGAAGCATCATTGAGGAATGGATGGAACATGCCGATGGCATTTGAACCGCCGCCCACACAAGCCACAATGGCATCGGGCAATCGGCCGTGTTCTTCGAGCATTTGCGCGCGGCATTCATGGCCGACAACAGCATTGAAATCTCGCACCATGCGCGGATACGGACTCGGGCCGGCAGCCGTACCAATAATGTAAAACGTGTCTTGAACGTTACTGACCCAATCACGCATGGCTTCGTTCAATGCATCTTTCAGGGTTTTCGAACCCGAATGCACCGCAACGACTTTTGCACCCAGCAGCTTCATGCGGAACACGTTGATTGCCTGTCGCTCTATATCGACCGCACCCATGTAAACGACGCATTCCATGCCCAATCGGGCAGCAACGGTGGCGGAAGCAACGCCGTGTTGACCAGCGCCGGTCTCGGCAATGATGCGGGTTTTTCCCATGCGCTTGGCCAACATGGCCTGGCCAATCGTATTATTGATTTTGTGCGCGCCGGTATGATTGAGGTCTTCGCGTTTCAATAAAATTCGTGCGCCGCCCATATGCTGCGACAATCTTGAAGCTTCATAAATCGGGCTTGGGCGGCCGACATAATGTTTGTAATCGTGTTTTAGCTCGGCTAAAAATTGCGGGTCGACCCGATAGCGATCATAGGCTTCGGCCAACTCGGCCAAGGGTGCCATCAGGGTTTCGGAAACGAAGCTACCACCGTAAATCCCGAAATGCCCACTGGCATCGGGATAGGCGTTGAAGTCGGTGATCGTGTTTTCAACGTTCATTAATATCTGCACTGCGAACCTCATTGACAAATTTGGCCATTTTTTCGCCGTCCTTGATACCCGGCGCACTTTCAATTCCGCTACTGACATCCACGGCATACGGTCTGCTTTTGACGATGGCTTCTTCCACGTTCTCGGGAGTCAAGCCACCCGCCAGGAAAAACGGTTTATTCAGAGTAGGAATGATTGTCCAGTCGAATTTTTCACCGCGTCCGCCGGTTTCTCCCGGACGGTGTCCATCGAGCAGAAACGCCGCCGCCGAAGGATAACGCTTGATCGCCTGAATAGGATCGAGAGCACCCTCTCCCATCGGCAAACTTTTGATGAACGGTAACCCGAAACTCCGACAAAAAGTGTCGTTTTCATTACCGTGAAATTGCAGAAGGTGGGGAGATAACTGGCGAATGACCGATGAAACCTCCACCCCTGTGTTATCCATGAATAAGGCAATCACGCTCACCATGGGCGAACATGCCTGCCGCAGCCCCTCGATTTGCGAATCATCCAGTTTTCGTTTGCTCTGCTTGGCAAAAACGAAACCGAGCGCATCAACACCCAGCTCGACTGCGAGACGTACGTCCCCCGGCCGGGTCAGGCCACAAAATTTTATTCGCGTTCTCATAAAGTCACCTGTGCAGGCAGCGCCCACTCGCCCGGATATTTGGCGCCAATAAAAACCAGCCCCTCTGCCGGTGCGGTCGGGCCCGCTTTTGTGCGGTCTTTCAAAGCCAATAATTCTGCCATCCAGCCGATGTGTTTTTCGCCACGGCCAATCACGATGAGGCTGCCGACGATGTTTCTTACCATATGGTGCAAAAACGCATTCGCCTGGACTTCCACCACCACTTCTTCACCATTGCGTTTCACGCTGATGTCATGCAACTCGCGGTTCGGATGTTTAGCCTGGCATTTCACGGTTCTAAATGTCGTGAAATCATTGTGGCCACAGAGTACCTGCGCCGCTGCATGCATTGCGTCGGCATCGAGAGGTAATCGTTCCCAGCTTAGAAATTGACGTTGCATGGCAGGCGGAATGTTTCGATTCAAAATCGTATACCGGTATCGTCTCGCACGCGCCGAGTAGCGGGCGTGAAAATCGTCAGCCATCGGTTGGCACCATAAAACTCTGACGTCACGTGGAAGCTGCGTATTGGTTCCCAGCACCCATGCGCGAATGGTGCGGCTCGATTCACTATCGAAATGAATCACCTGACATTTTGCATGCACGCCTGCATCCGTGCGACCAGAACAGACCACCTGCACTGGATGGTTTGCGACAAAGCTCAGCGCCTGCTCAACCGCCGCTTGAACGGTAGAACCTTCCGAAAGACGCTGCCAGCCAAGGTAATCGCTGCCGTCATATTCAATGCCAAGGGCGTATCGCATAGTGGATAGTAAAAAAAACTAAGGGCCGGCGAACCGGCCCTTTTTAAAAGAACCTACAAATATAAAGTTAGCCGATTTCGGTCATGATGCGTTGTGCCATCGCTTTAGCGGGTGCCGAACCGCTGGCAGCGACTTCTTCGAGCATTGAACGCGCACCTTCAACATCACCAATTTCCAGATAAGCACGTGCCAATTCAATTTTGGTTGAGCTGGCGGCATCGACAGCCATTAATTCGGATTCCGAACGGTGGATGTCTGGCATATTGTCCAGCGCAACGAAATCGCTTTCGCTCATCAGCATGATTTCATCAGGCTCCTCATAGGCAGGTATCTGATCTGCAGGAATCACTGTTGAAGCTTCCGCCACTGGTTCGGACACAATGGCGACCGCTTCCAGATTTTCAAGTTCAGCCAAATCCGCCTTCGACAAAAACGATGGTTCCGGCTTGGTAATCGCTGCAGGTGGTGGTGTTGCCGGAATCGGTTTGGCAGAGGACTCGAACTTGGGAACATTCCAACCAGCTTGGTTAAACAGGGCATGGCCCGGCAACAAAGCCACACCCATCACCACCGCTTCGCGCCAGCGTGGGTCTTGTGCGGAATTGACATGGGTACGCATGGTTTGTGCGGCGGCTTCGAAATCTTTGCTGTCGCCGCGCTGGTAGTAATAGCGCAACAGTGAAAGATGCGCTTCGAGGTCCTGCGGTTTGGATCGCACGGTATTACGAAGCGTAACCAATTCAGGCTCTTCAGCCGGAGTTTTCGAAGCAGGCTTGGAAGCGGCAACACTTTCCGTCGTGACACCACCGACATTCACTACCTTGGCTGGCGCCGTCTTGTCTTGATGGACATTTTTGGCATCTTGCAAGGAGGTCAGGCTTGCCTGTAAGTCGGCATCATCAGAGATACGACGCGAAACGACGGGCTCTTCTGCTTCCGGCTTGTTCTTGCTGCGGCGGAAGAACCACACTAGGCCACCCAGCAACAATAAGCCGCCGGCGCCGTAATGCAGCATTGGATTCATGTACCAGGGATCGGCCGTTACCGACGCTGCCGGAGCTGTCGTAACATCCGTGGAAACAGGCTTTGCCGTTTCAGTTGGTGCCGGAGCCACCGTTGGCGTTGCTTCGCGTTTGCCTAATTCGTCTTGCAGCGCCTTCAATTGACTGTCTTTCATCTCAATCAATTTCTGGGAATCGGTTTGCTGACTTTCCAGATCGGTCAAGCGGGACTTCAACTCGGTAATTTCAGAATCACGAACGGCAATATCTTCACGTGCCTGGGTCAACTCGGCGCGAAGTTCAGCACCACCAGCGGCCGATGAAGCACCGGACTGTATAGCTTTACCACCTGAAGACTTACTGCTGGGTGGCACGATTTCAAGCCGGGCTTTCGGCTTGCTGGCAACTGTCGGCTTGGCCACAGCGACAGGCTTTGGTTTGGGTTTTGCGACGACCGGGGCCGGAGCGACTGGTTCAGGAGCCGTGTCGGCAACTGTTTCGGTCGGTTGCGGTACTGGTTGACGCTCTGAACGAAGACTGCCCGACTGTTCCGCTATCAGCGCTGCTGCTTGCTCGCTAGTGAGGATTGATGCTTCATCGCGTCCGGGAATACGTAATACCGAGCCGCGTTTTAGTTTATTGACATTCTCGCCTTCAAAAGCTTCCGGGTTGGCACGTAACAAAGCCACCATCATTTGTTTGATCGTGACACTTTGATCCGGACGCACTTCTTCGGCAATGGACCACAAGGTCTTGCCTGTGTTCACGGGACCATAGGAGCCGGTAGTCGCAGGGTCGTTTTGTGGTGCCTGTGGCGGCGGTGCTGGCGGGAAATAGGACGGCGCAGGCTGGGCCAGCATCGGTTCGGGTTCCGCCGGAACTTGCGCAGGAGGTGGTGCTTCTACCATCGGTTGTGGGGCGGGTACAGGTTCAAATATTAGCGGCGCTGATTGATTGGCAACTACCGGAGCTGGCAGTGTCACAGGCTCCGGCTCGGGCTTGAGAACGATAGGCGGCAGTGTCGGCGCTGGTGGCGGCGTGTATTGGACCGGCGCAACGGCAACTGTCGGCGCCTCCATCGGGCGAACAATGGCTTTCGCTATGTAAGGAGGATCAATTAATGCGGTGTATTCCTTGGTAACACTGCCGCGACCCCAGTTTGCTTCAATCAGGAAGCTGAGGAAGGGTTCTACGAATTTTCCGGTCGAAGTTACCAGCACAACGTTCTGGCCGCGCGCATTTTTACCGATGCTGAAGTTGAGATTGGCGGTCAGATAATTGGGTCTTTCCAGACCGACCCGTTCAAAGGCTTCGGGTGACGCCAGACGAATATCGAGGTTATCGAGCTCGCCAGGCATGGCGGCAAATATCGGGATTTCGGCGACAAGTGGTTGATTTAAGCCGGATTTCACTTGTAATTGACCAAGACCCAAGGCCATTACCTGTGAACTTCCAAGGGCCAAACCCATCGCCAAACTTAGCTTTAAATATCGGATATTCACGCGTAACACTCCCCATCCTGATTCGGTGCCAGCAGGCTCGAGTGAAACTCGAGGCCTGCGCGGGCGGATATATTCCCTATGAAATAACCGTTTACGCGCCTTTTTTCAAGAGCTTTCTGTCAATTAGCACTTCGGCCAATTGGACGGCGTTCAATGCGGCGCCTTTGCGAATATTGTCCGAAACCACCCAAAGACTCAGGCCACGAGGGTGCGAGATGTCTTCGCGAATACGGCCAACAAACACTGGATCATGCCCCGATGCATGGGTTACAGGCGTTGGATATCCGCCCGGTTTGTGTTCATCGACCAATTCCACACCTGGCGCTTTCTCCAATAATGCGCGCGCCTGGGCGGCAGTAATTTTGTCGCGGGTTTCGATATGTACTGCTTCAGAGTGGCCAAAGAAAACTGGCACGCGCACCACGGTGGCATTTATCTGGATTTCAGGTGCCGACAAAATCTTGCGGGTTTCCCACACCAGTTTCATTTCCTCGGTGGTGTAGCCGTTCTCGAGAAAGTCGCCGCCATGGGGAATGACATTGAACGCGATTTGCACCGGATACACCTGTGGGTCCGGATCCTGAAAACTTAAGATGGCGGCGGTTTGCTTGCCGAGTTCTTCCATCGCTTTTTGGCCGGAGCCCGATACCGATTGGTAAGTCGCAATGTTTATGCGAGTAATACCCACAGCACGATGAATCGGCGCCAAAGCCACCATTAATTGCATCGTCGAACAATTTGGGTTTGCAATGATGCCGCGCGGGATGTTGTCCAGCGCGTCGGGATTTACTTCGGACACCACTAACGGTACGTCATCATCATTACGGAATGCCGAGCTGTTATCGATCACGATGGCGCCGGCAGCAGCGAACTTAGGTGCATATTCTTTCGAGGTGGAGCCACCGGCAGAAAACAAGGCGATATCAACGCCTGTCGGATCGAAGGTCGCCAGATCCTGCACGGTAATTTTGTGGTTACCGAAATCCAATTTCTTGCCTGCCGAACGTTCACTCGCCAACAGAATCAATTGTTTTATCGGGAATTTGCGTTCGTGCAACACCGATAACATTACTTCGCCGACCGCACCGGTGGCGCCAACAACGGCAACAACAAATTCTTGTGGGGTAGTCATGATTTCTCTGCGGGGAGTGACGTGAATTAGGGGATTTAAAGTTTACAGCAAAGCACTAAGCGCCATATGCTCATTTGCTATATTTCGATATCGATGTAGGGGCGAATAACGAATCGCCCAACGTCATAACTTCGGTGCTATTTCGCCGACATCACCACACTGTGCACGATGCCGCAATGCCTGATCCATCAAAACGAGCGCCATCATCGCTTCACAGATGGGCGTGGCGCGAAGGCCGACACAGGGGTCATGACGGCCCGTGGTAACCACTTCAATCGAGTTGCCATGCACATCGACACTGGCACCGGGTAAACGCAGACTTGATGTCGGCTTGAACGCTACCGAACAGGTAATCAACTGGCCGCTTGAAATGCCGCCGAGAATGCCGCCAGCGTGATTGCTCAGGAAACCTTCAGGCGCCATCAAATCACGATGCTCACTGCCTTTTTGCGTCACCGATTCAAAACCGGCGCCGATTTCAACGCCTTTGACCGCATTGATGCTCATCATGGCGGACGCCAATTCGGCATCGAGTTTTCCGTAGATCGGTTCACCCCACCCTGCCGGCACATGTTCTGCCACCACGTTTAATCGCGCACCGACGGAATCACCGGATTTGCGAACGCTATCCATGAATTGTTCGAGCTCGGTCACCTGATCGGCACAGGGCCAAAAAAAAGAATTCGCCTCGACCGCATTCCAGTCGAACGCTTTCGGCTTCAAATCGCCGACTTGCGCGACATAACCGCGAATATTGATGCCGTATTTTTGCAGCAGCCATTTTTTTGCAATGACGGCGGCTGCAACTCGCATCGTGGTTTCTCGGGCCGAGGAACGACCCCCGCCACGCGGATCGCGAATACCGTACTTCTGCCAATAAGTGTAATCGGCGTGACCGGGGCGAAATTGTTGCGCGATGTTTGCATAGTCTTTGCTGCGGGCATCGGTGTTGCGGATCAACAGCGCAATCGGCGCGCCGGTGGTTTTACCTTCGAACACGCCCGACAGGATTTCTACCGCATCTTCTTCGTGGCGTTGCGAGGTATGGCGTGATTTCCCGGTCGCACGGCGTTGAAGATCATGGTTGAATTCTTCCGGCGAAATTTCAATGCCTGGCGGGCAACCATCGAGAACACATCCAATCGCCGGGCCATGGCTTTCACCAAAGGTGGTCAATACCAGCATGCGGCCGATCGAATTCATGCTCATCGGCGTGCGTCAGCCAGTGCTTTGATGGTGTCGTGATGGGCCACCAGATCTTCACGTTCTGCTACAAAAATACCCATCTGGCCGACTTTGAATTCCACCCAGGCCAAGGGCAATTGCGGCAATAATTTGACGAGTGCATGTTCGCTTTCGCCCACTTCGCAAATCAGGAAGCCGTTTTCGGAAAGGTGCTCGGGTGCATCACGTAATATTTCCAGTGCCAGATCGAGACCATCATCGCCGGCACGCAAACCAAGCTCGGGTTCGTAGGAATATTCCTTCGGAAGCGCATCGGTTTCCGCGTGTGTGACATAAGGCGGATTGGTCACGATTAAATCGTAAACTTCGCCTTTCAAGCCACGGAACAAGTCAGACTGACGCAAGCGCACATTTCTGGTGTCGAGGCGCTCGACATTTTCTTTCGCAAGAGCAAGCGCATCTTCACTGATATCGACGCCGTCAATCTGCCAGTCGGGATGATAATGCGCTGTCGCGATGGCGATACAGCCCGAACCGGTGCACATATCGAGTACGCGGGTAATTTCGCGGCCGCCAGCCCATGGCTCGAAACTGGTTTCGATTAATTCGGCAATCGGCGAACGTGGCACCAGGGCACGATGGTCGGTTTTGAAACTCAAACCGGCAAACCACGCCTCACCAGTCAGATAGCAAGCCGGCACGCGCTCGTCGATACGGCGCTGGAACAAATCGAGAATGCGGTATTTTTCTTCTTCGAGTAATTTTGCATGACCATACGCCGGACTTAAATCATGCGGAAGATGCAAGGCATGCAGTACCAACTGCGTAGACTCATCAAGCGCGTTGTCGTAGCTATGACCAAAGCTCAGGCCGGCCGCATTAAAGCGGCTGGCGCCCAATCGGATAAAATCGATAATAGTCGTCAGTTCTTGGCTCATGGTGCACTCGCAGTGTGAAGGTTGATTATAAGGCAAGCGATAGCGTGCTGGCTTATAATGGCGGCATGAAAATCAAACGTCAGCGCGGCATCTACAGCAAATCGATTCTCTACATCATTCTGGCCGCCTTCGCGGCCGGCTTCGGCCTGTGGGCTGGACAACACTGGACCAACAAGCAGACGCCAGCTCCGGCGGCCGCTTTGCAAGCCGTACGCATGTTTCCCGAAGCACGCCAGATCCCCGACTTTGCACTACAGGGCCCTGATGGAAAACTATTCAACAAGGCCAGTATTGGCCAGCATTGGACACTGGTATTCCTGGGTTTTACCCATTGCCCGGACGTATGCCCCACCACGCTGGGCGAATTATCGAAAGCCCAGAAAATCTGGGAAAGCGTCGCAATGGCCAAACGTCCACGTGTCTTGTTTGTCTCGGTAGACCCGCAACGCGACAGTCCGAAAATACTGGCAGATTACGCGGCGTTCTTTCATCAGGACACCTTGACCGCGACGGCACCCGAGCCGGCGCTCGCCGATTTCGTCCAATCGATTGCCATGGTGTATGCAAAAAAACCGCTGGAAAATGGTGATTACACCATGGACCACTCGGCATCGATCGTCTTACTGAACCCGCAGGGTAATGAAGTCGGCATTATTCGCCCGCCTTTCGTGCCGGAAAAAATCGCCGCCGATTTATTGGCACTTTCACAATAATCCATCTTCACTTCCGGAATACCCGTATGACTCTGGCTGTATTTCTTCAATATGCCATGCCGCACCGTTTCTTTTCGCGGCTGGCTTATTTCGTTGCAAGAAACGAATGGGCACCATTCAAAAACTGGCTGATCGCACTCGTGGTCAGAAAATTCAACGTGAATATGGCCGAAGCCGAGGTCAGCGATCCTTTGAGCTATGCCAGCTTCAATAAATTCTTCACGCGCGCACTGAAACCCGGCGCACGCGTTGCCGATTCGAATCCCGACAGCCTGCTAATCCCCGCCGACGGCAAAATCAGCCAGATCGGTCGCATCCTGGAGGGCGACATTTTCCAGGCCAAGGGCCACAGTTTTACTGCTGCCCAATTACTGGGAGACGAAGAGGCTGCCAAACCCTTTGCCGACGGCTGGTTTGCCAATATTTATTTATCGCCGCGCGACTATCACCGCGTCCACATGCCATGGACCGGCACACTCACCGAAACCGTCCATGTTCCCGGCCGCTTGTTTACGGTCGCGCCTTGGGGCGTGAAAGCGATTCCGCGCTTGTTCGCTCGCAACGAAAGACTGGTTTGCCATTTCGATACCGACCACGGGCCGATGTGTCTTGTCATGGTCGGCGCACTACTGGTCTCTGGCGTGGAAACGGTATGGAGCGGCGTTGAAATTCCGAAATATGGCTCGCGTATTCAACGCAAGGATTATCGCGGCAAGAATATTCAGATCGAACGCTTCGCCGAAATGGCGCGCTTCAACTACGGGTCCACCGTCATTTGTCTCTGGACAAAAGAGGCCGTGCATTTAAACGAGTTTGCTACTGAAACACCGACGGTACTTGGAAAAGTACTGGGCCATGTCATCAACAAAAATTAAAAGGAAATAGCCATGCACTGTCCCAAATGTAATTCGACGATGGAAAAAGTAGTGACACCCGCAGGCGATGTCGATCGTTGCGTCTCGTGCAAAGGATTGTGGCTGGACGTGCTGGTGCATGAAGACATCAAAAAAATCGCGGCCAAGGTCGATATAGGCGATGTTGCAACCGGTGCAAAGCACAACACTACCGATCAAATTAACTGCCCGTCCTGCCCAAGCAGCAAATTGATCCGGATGGTCGATCCGATCCAGCCGCATATCTGGTTTGAAAGCTGCCCCACCTGCTACGGCCGTTTTTTTGATGCTGGCGAGCTGACGGATTTGTCCGAACGCACGCTGGCGGATTTCATCAAATCGTTCTCCGTGGTCGAAAGAAACTAGGCTTCGTTTACGACGCACTTGCGTGCCCATGCCTCGCTGCGTGGGCTCCGCTTTATTGCATTACAATGCGGCCATGGGCAACCAGCAAAATATCCGTATTTTCCAGACCGCCGATCATGAATGCGGTTACTGGCGTGATCGACTCGCCCGCGACTTGGTACTCGATCCTGAAGACGCCCGCCTGCCCTCGATGTATGGCCAGGCACTCATGCTGGGCTTTCGTCGCTCCGGCTCGCATATTTATCGTCCCAACTGCATCGGCTGTTCTGCCTGCGTTCCGGTACGTGTTCCCAGCCTTAGCTTCGAACCCAATCGAAATCAGCGACGTTGCCTGCAACGCAATGCAGACCTGCACATTTCAGTAAGCCCTGCGCATCGCAATGACGAAGTATTCGACCTGTATCAGCGCTATCTGAATTATCGCCATGCCGGTGCCGGCATGGATGACCCTGAAACCGAAGATTTCGATAATTTCCTGATCTGCCAATGGAGTCCGACGGTTTTTATTGAAATCCGTGACGACACAAAATTATTGGCGGTGGCGGTGACTGATGTTTTGCCGGATTCACTTTCCGCGGTTTACACTTTTTTTGATCCCGAACACGCATCGCGCAGCTTGGGGACGTTCGCTATCCTGCAGCAAATCGAACAGGTCAAACTGCACAAGAAAGATTTTCTGTATCTAGGATTCTGGCTCGATAAACATAAAAAAATGGATTACAAGCGGAATTTCAAGCCGCTGGAATTTTTGCAAGGTAAAAACTGGCGCCCTTTCCTGGAGTAATGCGTAGTGAGAAATTTCTTATTGGTTATCAGCATGATGCTCATGGTTAGCTGCCAAAGCACCGACCCGGATTTGCGCCCACTGACCAAACCCGATTTCTCCGAGGCCATGCCACCGGCACTTATGACTAAATCGTCTCACAATAAAAGCATCCGCTTCGCTACCTACAACACGTCGCTTTATAGCGATGCCGATGGTGGCCTGATCGAACGTTTACGGAATGACGATACACAGGCGAAGAAGATAGCTGCCGTCATTCAACACCAGCGCCCGGATATCTTGCTGTTGAATGAATTTGATTACGACGCCGAAGGCACGGCGGCAAACATCTTCCTGAAAAACTTTCTTGAAAAATCGCAGGACGGACAAAACCCGATCTCCTATCCCTATGTATTTTTCGCACCGGTCAATACTGGCGTGCAAAGCGGCATGGACCTGGACAATAACGGAACGATAGGCGGTACCGGTCGAGACCGCGGTAATGACGCTTACGGTTACGGGCTGCATCCTGGCCAATACGGCATGCTGGTATTATCGCAATTTCCGATAGATAAAAAAAATATTCGAACCTTCCAGAATTTACTCTGGAAAAACTTGCCCACTCCAAACATCCCCAACAACCCTGCTACCAATACCCTTTGGTACAAACCTGAGGTCTGGGATCATCTACGACTGTCCTCGAAGTCGCATTGGGATGTGCCCATCGAAACGCCACGCGGCATCGTGCATTTCCTGGTGGCGCATCCAACACCGCCGGTTTTCGATGGTCCGGAAGATCGCAACGGGTCGCGCAATCACGATGAAATAAAATTATGGGCGGAGTATTTAAGCAATGAAAATGCCCCATGGCTTTGCGATGACAATGGTTTCTGCGGTGGCTTGCCGCCTGATGCGCGTTTCGTTATCGCCGGCGATTTGAATGCCGACCCCAATGACGGTGATGGCAAGCCGGGTACGATGAATCAATTACTCGATCATCCCCGCGTGTTGAAATACACCGCTCCCAGAAGCGATGGCGCGGTGATTTCATCGCAAAGCATCGGACAAGGCAATACGCGTCACAAAGGCAACCCTGCCGAGGACACCGGCTTGTTCAACCCAAAGGTCGGCAATATGCGACTGGATTATGTTTTACCTTCTGCCAATATGAGCATCCAATCCAGTGGCGTGTTTTGGTTAACACCCGGTGATGCCGGTTATCAATGGATGGATGCCAGCGACCATCATATGGTCTGGGTGGATTTGTAGGAGCCCGCTCAAGCATTGAGCGCAGCGAAATGCATTTGAGCTGGCGAAAAAATTCTGCAAAC
>JAYWIC010000115.1:0-2802 GCA_043789195.1 Arenimonas sp.
GTGCCGCCCAAGTGTAGGAGTGGTGGCTCTGGCAGGAGCGGCTCACTTGATGGCGTAAGGCGATATTACAGGAAATTTTATGAGCGGTGTATTTGCAACCATTGAATTCAAGCACGACGCCATCCAGCGCAAATTGAACCAGCTGCGTCGTTTCCCTGAACAGGATGTGCAGGAAGTCTTCTACGACCTCGGCCCCCATTTAATGCGCAGCATGCTCAAGCGGGCAAAACAGGGCGTCGATCCGGATGGCCGAAAGTGGAGGCCGTTGTCGGACGCCTATGCCAAGTGGAAAAAGAAAAAGCGGCCAGCCGCCGGCATACTGTTTTTTGACCGGCACATGCTGGGCGACATGTTCAGCTACCGGGCAGGCACCCGCGAGCTGCTGATCGGCACCAATGCCATCTACGGTGCCGCCCATCAATGGGGCAACAAGAAGAACCGGATACCCAGCCGGCCCTTTGTCGGGTTCAGCACCCAGGACAAGACCGATATCCTGGACATACTTTCCGAGCACATCGTCCGCCTGGCTGCCCGCCCGTGAACACCCCAAAAGTGACACCCCGTAAAACCGGCCTAAAACGGCCTGTGAGGGGGTGGGTCGCCCCGGATGCCCGGCTATCACCCCAACCGCGCCGCCTGAGAAGATTTAACGGGCTTTTAAAGGGGGTCTGGCCTGATTATTGTCCGGTCAGGTTTGCATACTCCGTAATAAAAGGGTTAAATCACGCTGTAATTGCTCTGGGCCGCTGGATGCAGTCCGTCTTAACAAATGATCCTAACCAGGCGATTCCATGAACCAACCGAAACCAGCTCTTATTAGTGAAGAGCTGCTTGATCGACTCAATGTCATCGCGACAGCGGAGACGATTGATCTAAATGCAGTAAGCCAAGTCGAGTTCAGGGCGCGTTCGCTGCTGAAGCTTCGTGCTGCGTCCTATTATTGCGTTATGGGTGCTTGTGCCTGTATTCGTGGTGATAAAGAAAAAGTAATTGAATATTTTGACGAAGCAGTCCGGTTGGAACCAGGTGCGGAGGCGTTAGATAATTATTCACTTAGCCTTCAATACCTCGGCGAATATCATTTGCTCGTTGAGCAAGCCAGAAAGTTCGTCAAACAATTTCCAACGAATTTGTCCGTCTTAATGACAGCTTGGAGTTGGTTTCGTGAGTACGCGTCAATCCCAGACTTGGTAGAAACGGAACGTCTAATGAATATCATCAATGGCAATTCCGAGATGGTGTACGAAACAGATAAAACTGCAGCGGCGTTGAGTGCTCGCAATTTGACGCATGAAGATTTATCTAATGTCCTTTTCGCTGCTCGTAATTTTTTAAGAGACAAGGGATTGTTTCACGCGGTGAGCAACAATTATTACAGCGCATCCGAAGATGAGCCGTTGATCGCGATTCGTTACATTTTCAAAAGAGACCCCGACGAGCTTTTTGAAATGGAAGTCGAGTTGATGAAAAGCCTTATAGATCTACGCCTGCCTGCATATGAAGCGAATGCCGTGTGCGTTTATCTCGCAAATCAAAGTGACAGAGTGGTGTTAGATGCCGATCACGCCCATTGATTTAAGAGAGAAAGCAAAGTCGCTGGCTTCAAGTTCAGAAGAGTTCGATCTCCGGACAAGCATCAGAACTGCATACTATTCTGCCTATCATCAAGTTTGTCCGTGTTTGATGTACTTGGCGAGCAGCACCTACATTAAACATTCTGAGGTTGGTGAAATACTTGCCGATATTCGGAATATGCGGAATATAAAACTGCCCAGGCTTGCAATGGCGCTTGGGGCAGAAGCCGAGCTTGCTTCAAAGCAATACATTGCTTGTAAAGAAGAAAGGGTGCGAGCGGACTACCGCCTCGATGGCCATGTGTTTACCGCAGATGCAGAAGCACAGGTCAGGCGTGTTTCTGCTATCTTTAAATTTTCGGTTAGACTGCAGACCGAACTTTCTCGCAGCATTCCATAATCATTAGCGCAGGTTAAACCCATCGGTTTAATGCCACTAGGCAATCTAGTGGCTATGAATAAAGCCACCCTGCAAACGCCGAAGGTCGACTCCCATGTAAACGCTGGGCTGATTGAAATTTTCCGTGCCGGTAAACACACCGACATGAAGGGCAATACTCGTGAATTTACCGAGGCCGACATTAAAGGTATGGCCGAATCGTACGACGCATCTGCAAGCGAAGCGCCGCTCGTAGTTGGTCACCCTGTCTTAAATGCACCCGCATACGGGTGGACAAAACGCCTGGTCGCCGACGGCCCATTGCTGCTCGCAGAACCGAACCAGGTCGAATCCCAGTTTGCAGAACTGGTCAACGCCGGCCGTTTCAAAAAGATATCCGCTTCATTCATGCTGCCCGATGCCAAGGACAATCCGAAGCCGGGCAATTATTACTTGCGTCACATTGGCTTCCTGGGCGCAGCTGCGCCGGCAGTGAAAGGCCTGCGTGATTGCAGCTTCGCCGATGAAGGCGAATGCACTGAGTTTGCATACGACGTGCAGCGTTTCAGCTTCGACAGCATCGGTCGCATCTTCCGCAATCTGCGTGATTGGTTAATCGAAACCAACGACAAGGACACGGCCGACAAGCTGATCCCCGATTACTACATCACCGAAATACAAGACGCGGCTCGGCCTCCAAGTGACGCCGCACTCTCTAACGCTTTCGCCGCTCCTGGCATTGCTGATATCTCCGAGGACAACACCGTGACTCAACAAAATGCAGAATTCGCCGAGCGCGAAACCGCACTGGCCAACAAGCAAAAAGAACTTGATGACCGTCAAGCCGCC
>JAYWIC010000116.1:0-9875 GCA_043789195.1 Arenimonas sp.
GGTGGCGCTGGCGAAAATCGACACGATTATTTTCGATAAAACCGGGACGCTGACGCAGGGAAAGATGACTCGCGCCGATGATCGTTTCTATGTTGAAGATACTGACGAAGCCCTCGCGATTGCCTGCGCGCTGGAAAAAAGCAGTCTGCACCCACTCGCATCGGCGTTCCCGGAAGAAAGCTCGCTGCAAGTTAAAAATGCCCTTGTCATTCCTGCCATGGGCATACAAGGTGACATCAATGGCCAGCACTATCGTATTGGCCGCGCCGATTTTGCCTGTGATCAATCCGATGATGGCCGCCTGTGGCTCGGTGATGGCGAAAAGGCATTGGCCAACTTTTCAATCGAAGACACTATTCGTAATGACGCAAAAATAACTGTCGCTGCGCTTCAGCGATCGGGTCTGCGAGTGCATATTCTCAGTGGTGATGCCGAAACAAAAGTGACCGCGCTAGCGGATGCATTGAACATTGCCTATTTCTCGGCACGGCAAAGTCCGGAGCAAAAATTGGCTTACCTACATCAGCTTCACTCGGAAAACCATGTTGTCGCGATGGTCGGCGACGGCATCAACGATGCATTGGTACTGGCCGGCGCCGATGTATCTATTGCGATGGGTGGCGGTGCAGCGATTGCACAACGCTCGGCCGACATGCTGATCTGTGGCGAAAAACTCGACCGCATCGTGCTGGCTAGAAATATTGCGATCAAGACACAGCACATCATCCGGCAAAACCTGCAGTGGGCATTGCTCTACAACGCGATCAGCATTCCGGTCACCGCCATGGGCCTGATTCATCCTGGTCTGGCCGCACTCGGCATGGTTAGCTCATCACTGTTGGTTTCCCTGAATGCCTTGCGCCTGAAAAAAGTGGCGGGGCCGACATGAATGCCTTGTTCGTGTTGATTCCGGTGTCGCTGGTTTTCCTGCTAATCGCCATCGGCATTTTTATCTGGGCCATGCGCAGCAATCAATTCGAAAATCTCGAATCGGCTGCACTGGATATTCTAGGCTCCGAAAAAGATACCAAAGTGAAAACAGAAGATAACGATGCCAGTTGACCTGATCCTGCTCAGTGCGGCATTGTTTACCGGCCTTCTGGGCAGTACGCATTGCGCGCTGATGTGCGGTGGCATTGCCACCGCGATACCGGCACAATTGAATACGAATCCCTTTAGAAACGCATTGGTTCTGAATGTATCGCGCGTACTGGCCTACGCACTGGCAGGCCTTGTCGTCGGCAGCATCAGCACAGGTTTTATCCAGTTATTACCGATTGAAACCCTGAGCATCATGGCGCGCGCTGCAGTCGGCATTGTGTTGCTATTGGTCGCCGTTCGCCTGCTCGATACCAAGGCGAAGTTCGCCTGGCTCAATAAACCCAACCAATGGTTATGGCGATTGATCCAGCCCTTGCAAAACCACTTGCCGAAAAATCCTGGTTTGCGAATGTTGTCGCAAGGCTTTCTCTGGGGCTTTCTGCCTTGCGGACTCAGCGGCACGATGCTGATTGCGGCCTGGTTAAGTGCCAGTCCGCTGCAAGCCAGCTTGATCATGTTCAGTTTTGGTCTGGGCACCATGCCCGCGATGACAGCATTGAGCTGGAGCGGCGTGCGTTTGAGCAGCGTGTTGATGAAACCGCAAAATCGCGTGATGGGCAGTGTCGCCATCGCCGGTGCCGGACTCGTCACTTTACTTGCGCCCTGGCTCAGTGCGATTCCCATGTTGCATGCCGGCCTGACGGCCTTGGGATGCAGCACCCTTATCCCGTAGGAGGGCCTTCTAGGCCCGATAAATCACACCGGATGTGTCGGGCATAGAAGGCCCTCCTACAAAAGCATGCCAACTTGATGCAGGTCATGGTGCATATTTTTCAGGGGTTCAAACTATCTCCAGTCCTTCTGGAGAGTTTGAAATGTTCAAACCATTACTGATCGCCAATGCCATCGCTCTCGCACTGATAGCGACTCCGCTGACGGCAGCTGAAACCACAGCAAAGCCTGTCGAACCCGCTGCAAAAACCGCCAGCGAAGGCAAGTTGTTGTTCGATGCCCGATGGCGAATGGAACTTGTGGATGACGAAGCATTTATCGAGGATGCCGAGGCCAATACCCTGCGGCTTCGTCTTGGCTATCGAACACCCGACTACCATGGCTGGAGCGGCGTGATTGAGCTTGAGCACACCTCGCATTTATTCGGCGAAGACTTCAACAGCACGGCCAATTTTCAGACGGCCTACCCGGTCGTAGTCGATCCCGACAACACCGAACTCAATCAGGCCTATGTGCAATACGTACCGACGGATAAAACAAAATTCATGCTCGGCCGCCAACGCGTGATTTACGACAACCAGCGCTTTTTGGGAAATGTGGGTTGGCGTCAAAACGAGCAAACCTTCGATGCCTTTAATTTCGAACACCATTTCAATAATGGGTTGAATATTCGTTACAGCTATCTTGATCGTGCCAACCGAATTTATGGCGACGATCACCCGAATGAAAATCTGGCACGCTGGAAATTGGATGCCCATCTCTTAAGCATGAATCACAAGCTCGGCCCAGGCACGCTAACTGGCTACGCCCATTTCATCGACAACCAGACCTTGCCGCTGAGTTCTCATCAAAATATCGGCGTTCGCTATGTTGCCAAACACGACAACAAAGACGGCATCGGCTGGCTCGCTACCGGCGAATACGCGACTCAAAACAACTATGCCGATGGCAGCAATATCATCGATGCCGATTATTTATTGCTCGAAGGCGGCCTGGTCTGGAAAGCCAATACCTTCAAGGCCGGATGGGAACAATTAAGCGGAAACGGCAGCTATGGTTTTGCAACACCGTTTGCCACCCTGCATGCTTTTAATGGCTGGGCCGATCGTTTTCTGACGACACCGGTGAATGGACTGGAAGATTCCTACCTGAGCTGGAACCGAAAATTCGGCAAGCAACTGACGGCCAATGTCGCCTGGCACGATTATCAATCGGACCGTTTGAATATCCATTACGGCCAGGAATGGAATGCATCGCTCGCATGGGCCTTTGCACCGAAATGGAATGCGATACTGAAACACGCTAATTATCAAGCCGATGATATCGGCTTCGATGTCAGGAAGACCTGGCTCAGCGTCGAATACGTTTATTGATTTGTTTTGCATCAGTTGCAGCCGTGCACCTGATGCCCGTAGGAGGCCGCTTGCGGGCGACCGATCAACAACACTGAGCGGTGCTCGAAAAACCTGGAACATTGACGACACCTCAGACTCGAACACAGCTTGCTAGAATGGGTTCATGCCACACGGAAAAAACTCGCCATGAATCGATACAGTGCCGCACAACGCAATCTCCATTGGCTGATGTTTGCGATGTTGCTACTGGCCTACATCACGATCGAATTCCGCAGTGAATTCGAACGCGGAACACCAGGCCGAGTATTCATGGTGCAATCGCATTTCTGGATTGGCATCTCGATATTCGCCTTGTTTGTTCCACGGCTGTTAATTCGCCTGAAACGTGGCATACCGGCCATTGATCCGCCACTTCCCTCCTGGCAGAACGCGATCGGCAAGCTCGTACACGTCGCGATTTACCTTTTCTTGTTCGCACAACCACTACTGGGCATTGCGACCGCCTGGACCGACGGCAAGGCGATCATGATTCCGTTTACCGGCATCGAACTGCCAGCACTCTTGGACGCAAACAAAGACTTGGCACACCAACTCGAAGACATCCACAAAACCGCTGCCGATGTTTTTTATTTCCTGGTCGGATTTCATGTATTGGCCGCGCTTTACCATCACTTTGTGCGTAAAGATGACACACTCAAGCGAATGACCTGAGATTCACGCCGGCAAGCGGCCTTGCACACGATACACCTCGGCGAAACCGGGGTTTTCTTTGCCCTAGGCAATCGCTCCCATGAATGGCAGCCAACGAATTTATATTAGCTATTGCTAATATAAGCAATAGCTAATATATTGACGCCAGTTCCAGCTAAAGGGCGTCACCCATGTCGAAGAAAACGGCCACTACAAAAACCTCACTTGCTTCCATGCAAGAGCACGCCTGCGAGGCATCGTTGTTGATGAAAGCTATGAGCAACGAGCAGAGATTGTTGATCCTCTGCCTACTAGTGGATGGCGAACGAAGTGTTGGCGAGATGCAGGCCGAGATTGAACTAAGCCAGTCGGCGCTATCACAGCATCTCGCCGTTTTACGTGAAGCCGGTTTCGTTGACACCCGACGCGAAGCGCAGACGGTGTCTTATTCATTGCCCAACGGCCCAATCAAGAAAGTAATGCAAACCCTCCATAAAATTTATTGCGAGTAGCCCCCCATGAAAACCGATATCTCCCATTTAATTCCGAATTTCAAACAACCGCGACCACAACTCATCACCGGTGGACAGCCGGAAGCAACTGCCTGGAAGCAACTTGCCGAAGCCGGTGTAAGAACCGTTGTCAATCTGCGGCCGGATAGTGAACTCCCTGACAGAAATGAGGCACAAAAAGTTAAAGACGCCGATTTGACCTATATCAATATGCCGGTTGAAGGACCTGCTAGTTTGAATAAGGCACTCACCGATCAACTCTGGCAGGTGCTCAATGGTGCAGAAGGCGGCGTGCTGGTGCATTGCGGCACCGGCAATCGTTGCGGCGCCATGTTGGCGCTGACTGAAGCGTGGTATCGCCAGCACGATATTGAAGATGCCATCGCCTTTGGCAAACAGGCCGGTTTAACCGGAATGGAGCCGGTTGTGCGCGAATTGTTGAGAGTCCAGCATCGATAAATATTCTCGCTAGAAACATTTTTTGAAAAAAATGTTCTGAAAATGTTCGTCATCATGTCACTGAAATCCGAAGCAACCATTAGATGGAGAATTTTATGAATATCGATAAAGCCGTGATGGCATTTGCCGGCGTGATGATTTTGATCAGCGTTGCCATCGTCTATTTCATTTCACCGTGGGGCCTGGCACTCACCGCCTTCGTTGGTCTGAATTTATTGCAAGCCTCGTTCACCGGCTTTTGCCCAGCCGCGAAAATTTTCGGCAAGCTCGGTTTCCAACCCGGCAATGCCTTCAAGTGAGCCCCGTCATGTCCTTCTCCCGTTTTCTTGCCATCGCAGTGCTGGTCGTCGGGCTCTCCGCCTGCGGTGACGAGCCTGCTTCCGTCGAGAAAAATACGGTTAACGTGGAAGGACTGGCCGTCATCAAAACCGCGCCGGTCACGGCCGGCAATACTCGCCAGTGGAACGGTGTTGTCGAAGCCGTCAATCAGGCCACGCTCTCGGCGCAAACTTCGGGCCGCGTCAGCGTATTGATGGTCGATGTGAATGACGCGGTGAAAGCCGGCGATGTGCTGGCGCGCTTCAGCAACGTCGAACAAATGTCCGGACAGAATCGCGCGCAGGCCGGATTGAGCGCGGCACAGGCACAAGCCATCGAAGCCGAAGCCGACTACAAACGCATGAATGAGATTTACGCCAAGCGTTTAATTTCGAAAGCACAGTACGAGCAATCACTCGCCAGACGCGATGCCGCGCGTGCACAACTCGCCTCGGCACGCGCACAGCTGAGCGAATCTTCGCAACAACTTGATTACACCATCGTGCGTGCACCGTTTAGTGGCGTGATCGGTCAGCGTCATGTGCAAGTCGGCGAAACCATTGCGCCGGGCCAGCCGATTTTCAGCATGAACTCGCCGGAACAATTGCGCGTGCGGGTCAGCCTGCCGCAATCGGAAGCAGCCGTTCTGGAAAAAAACCGGACCGCGAAAATCATATTGGACAGCGGCAAGGAAATTGCCGTGGATAACATCGTGGTCTTTCCCGATGCCGATCCCCAGTCGCATACCGTCACCGTTCGACTCGGCTTGCCGTTGAATATCACCGGCCTCAAACCCGGTGTCACCGTCAAGGCATTATTGCCATCGTCGGGCAAACAGGGATTGTTGATTCCCGCGAGTAGTCTTGTGATGCGCAGCGAAGTCACGTCGGTGTATGTCGTCGGCGACAACACGATTCGTCTTCGCCAGATTCGATTAGGTCATCGCGTCGGCGATCAGGTTCAAGTGCTCTCCGGATTGAATCCCGGCGAAGTCATCGCTGCCGACCCGATTGACGCCAGCTTGCGTCTGTCTGAAAAGCAGGCAGGAAAATAGCATCATGAATGCGCCCCGCCTCGGCTTTTCCGGCTGGATAGCCAAAGCGTTCCAGAACAATCCGCTGACGCCAATTCTTGCCATTGCCGGTTTATTGCTCGGCATGGTGGCGGTGATGATTACGCCGCGCGAAGAAGAACCGCAAATCGACGTGACGATGGCGAATGTGTTCGTGCCGTTTCCCGGTGCGAGCTCGCGCGATGTCGAAAACATGGTCGCGTTTCCGTTCGAGCAAATGCTGTCGGAAGTCGAAGGCGTCAAACACGTGTATTCGATTTCGCGTCCGGGCATGGCGGTGTTCACGGTGGAATTCGTAGTCGGTGTTCCGCGTCAGGAAGCCATCGTCCGTTTGTATAACCAGGTGTATTCCAACGGCGATTGGGCTCCGGCCAATCTCGGCGTTGGCCAGCCACTGGTGCGCCCGATGGGTATCGATGATGTGCCGGTGATGAGCGTGACCTTGTGGACCGATGATCCGCAACGCGGTGCCGTCGAATTGGCGCAAACCGCGCATATGCTCGAAGCCGAATTAAAACGTGTTCCCGGCACTCGCGATGTCTACACGATTGGTGCGCCCGACCGTGCGGTATTGGTCGAAGTCAATGCCGGTAAATTATCCGAGCATGGCTTTACCCTGCAGGACATGAGCCAGTCCTTGCTGGCCGCCAATCTGGTACGCCAATCAGGCGAGCGCGTGATCAACCAGAAAGTCATTCCGGTCACGACCGGCAGTTTTCTGGCCGACCGCGAACAAATCGCCGGTGTCGTGATTGGCATGCGCAATGACACGCCGGTGTATTTGTCGGATGTCGCCACTATTTCCGATGCCGCCGATTCACCGGTGCGCTATGCCTGGCATGGCGCGCCAATCGGCAGCGATCTGCGTCCAAAAGTCGGCGTTGCACCTGCCGTTACCTTGGCAATCGCCAAAAAACCCGGCGCCAATGCCGCCGATATCACCACCGCGATCAGCGAACGTTTGCAGGCGCTTGAAGGACGCGTGATTCCCGAAGGTATCGAAGTCACGATCACCCGCGACTACGGCCAGACCGCGACCGACAAGGCGCAGAAACTGATCCAGAAACTCGCTTTCGCTACGCTGTCGGTCGTGCTGCTGGTGTTGTTTACGCTCGGCTGGCGCGAAGCGATTGTCGTCGGTGCCGCCGTCGTCATCACGCTCGCGCTGACTTTGTTCGCATCGTGGGCCATGGGCTTCACGCTGAATCGCGTTTCCCTGTTCGCACTGATTTTCTCGATCGGCATTCTGGTCGATGACGCGATTGTCGTGGTCGAGAATATCCATCGCCACATGAAACACGGCGGCAAGAAATTGCTCGAGGCGATTCCACCGGCGGTCGATGAAGTCGGCGGCCCGACCATTCTCGCCACCTTCGCCGTGATTGCCGCCTTGATGCCGATGGCTTTCGTCAGCGGCCTGATGGGCCCGTACATGCGCCCGATTCCGATCAATGCCAGCGTCGGCATGTTGCTATCGCTCGCGGTCGCTTTGATTGTCACGCCGTGGCTGTCGTACAAACTGCTCGCCAAACATTTGGAAAAACATGCCGCTGTCGCCGGCGCGAGCAATACTCCGGAAAGCTCGCGCATTACTCGTTTATTCGAACGTGTGATGCATCCGTTTTTGCTCGGCGATAAAGCCAGCCGCAATCGTCGCAATTTATTTATCGGGATCATGGTGGCGCTTGTGTTGTCGGCCGGTCTTGCGGTCGTGCAATTGGTCGTTCTGAAAATGCTGCCGTTCGACAACAAATCCGAATTTCAGGTGGTGGTGGATTTGCCCGAAGGCAGAACGCTGGAAGATACGCAGCGTGTGTTGATGGAACTCGCCGGTGAACTTGAAAATGTTCCCGAAGTACTTGATTTCCAGGGCTATGCCGGTACCTCGGCACCGGTGAATTTCAACGGATTGGTGCGGCAATATTATTTACGCAGCGGAGCCAATGTCGGCGATCTACAGGTCAATCTGGTCGACAAGCATGATCGTGATCGTCATAGCCATGAAATCGCCGCTGCCTTGCGTCCAAAACTCAATGCCATCGGCCAACGCCTTGGAGCGTCGGTCAAAGTCGTCGAAGTGCCGCCCGGTCCGCCGGTATTGTCACCGCTCGTCGCCGAAATTTACGGCCCCGACTATGCCAAGAGCCGACTGATCGCAAGCGATCTGGAAATGCGTTTACGCAAAACACCCGGACTGGTCGATATCGACACGACAGTCGAAGCGAACTCGCCACGCGACATCATCAGCATTGATCGTGATCGCGCCGCCAGTCTTGGTATTACGCAGGCCAGCATCGCCGATGCCATCAGTACAGGACTTTCCGGCAACAACGTCACGTATCTGCGCGACGATGCCTCGAAATATCCGGTACCGATTCGTTTGCGACTTGCCGCGGGTGACCAAGCCGAGATGACTTCCCTGCTGGCCATTCGTGTACGTTCAAGTAGCGGAAAGCTGGTGCCGATTTCCGAACTGGTAACGGTGAAACAAGCAGACTGGGACGGCAGTATTTATCACAAAGATTTATTACCCGTGGTGTATGTGACCGGCGATGAATCCAGCAAAGTCGACAGTCCGCTTTACGGCATGTTCAATGTTGTTGGTCAGGTATCGGAAAACAAGCTCGCCGGTTTTTCGCTGGAGCAATTTTTCTTCAACCAACCCAAAGACACCGGCTTGTTCGCGATCAAGTGGGATGGCGAGTGGCAGATTACTTTCGAAACTTTCCGCGACATGGGTCTGGCCTATTCCGCCGGTCTGGTACTGATTTATTTACTCGTGCTCGGACAATTCCGCAGCTACCTGATTCCGCTGATTATCATGGCGCCGATTCCGCTGACCGTAATCGGCGTGATGCCCGGCCATGCCCTGCTCGGAGCGCAATTCACCGCGACCTCGATGATCGGCATGATTGCTCTCGCGGGCATCATCGTCCGAAATTCCATCCTGCTGGTGGACTTTATCCAGCAGGCGGTGGAACAAGGCATGGCGTTGGAGAAAGCCATCGTCGATGCCTGCGTGGTGCGCGCCCAACCGATCGTCTTGACCGGTCTTGCGGCGATGCTCGGTGCCTTCTTCATTCTCGATGATCCGATCTTCAATGGACTGGCGGTCTCGCTGATCTTCGGCATCCTGGTATCGACGGTACTGACACTCGTGGTGATTCCGCTGTTGTATTACATCGTGTTGAAGCGGGCGCGTGACAAGCCTGTTAGTCGCGCCTAAAAGGCTCTCCTACTAAATAAAAGCATCGTCACCCCGTTGACAAACGGGACCCAGAAACCGAGACCGAAGCAACCCTTGGATATCGCTTCATGGAATTTACAGCTAGAGATCTACTCTCATTAGCTCACCGGTTGGCAGTGACCCGCCAGCTCGAGTGGCTCGGCCGCTTCCGGCTGCGGATTCAACCGGCGGACGCTGGAAAAAGGTACGATTTTTCACGTTAAGGTAGACATGAACGTCTAGTCGATTCGATTTGGCCACTTTCCTCTTTCGCACAATGACTTACAAAATTTTTTACGGGGTCATTGCACGGGGTGATTCTGGTGCCCTATTTGCTTCCGGGGTCAATGTGGGGTGTATCAAGTCGTGTTCAGTTAAAACGCATTTCCGGCCACTCACACGCATTGCTGGCGCGCTCTGTCCTGGGATATTCTTGTTACACCCCAAAAACGGGGTTAACTAGTTGTTAG
>JAYWIC010000117.1:0-2767 GCA_043789195.1 Arenimonas sp.
GCTGCCAATCTTCTTTGCCTTGTATTGGGTCCTGCTCGAGAGCGTGGAGTTGCGTCAGGCGCCGTGGATGGGTTGGATTCAAAACCTGACCGCACCGGATCCGTATTTCATCCTGCCGATCATGAACCTGATCGTGATGTTCGTGACGCAAAAACTCACGCCGATGCCGGGCATGGATCCGATGCAGAAAAAAGTGATGCAATTCATGCCGCTGATGTTCGGCGTGTTAATGGCCTTCTTCCCGTCCGGCCTGGTGTTGTACTGGGTAACCAATGGTTTGTTGGGTATTGCCCAGCAGCAAGTCATCAATAGACGTCATGGTGAGAAGACAGCGGTCGTCGCCAAATAATAGAAGCGAAAATTGGGCGGAAATATCCGTTGAATTTGAAAACAAGGGCCCGCTTATGCGGGCCTTTGTTTATGATGGGCATATGAACAAGAACATCGACACTATAGTTGCCATCGCTACTGCCAAAGCACCAGCAGGCATCGGCATCGTCCGTCTGAGCGGACCACAATCCCGCAGAATTGCCGAGACACTGCTGCAGAAAAAAGTAAATCCACGCATCGCAAGTTACGGTCGCTTCCTCGACGAAAAAAAAGAAGTCATCGATGATGGAATCGCGATTTATTTTTCCGGCCCGCATTCCTACACCGGCGAAGATGTAGTCGAACTACAGGCACACGGCAATCCATATTTGCTATCGCAGTTATTGAAGTGCTGCATAGCACTGGGAGCGAGACAGGCGCGACCCGGCGAGTTCACTGAACGAGCGTTCCTTAATGAGAAACTCGATCTGGCACAGGCCGAAGCGGTCGCGGATCTGATTTCAGCCGGCAGTGAAGCGGCCGCGCGTGCGGCACGACGATCGCTGGACGGCGATTTTTCAAAACGCGTGCACGTATTAGAACAGGGCCTGGTCAATCTTCGTGTCTATATCGAAGCGGCTCTAGATTTTCCGGAAGAAGAAATCGATTTTCTGGCGGCACCGGAATTGCAGACGCGATTGCGGGACGTGCGAAAGAATTTAAGCGACCTGCTGGAAGAAGCGCAGCGCGGCAAACGCTTGCTCGATGGCGTGCATGTGGTGATTGTCGGCGCGCCAAATGTCGGCAAATCGTCCTTGCTCAATCGTCTGGCAGGCGAAGAACGTGCCATTGTTACCGACATCGCGGGCACCACGCGCGATGTTCTACGTGAATCCATCACGCTCGACGGCGTCGTGGTTACCCTGGTGGATACCGCCGGTTTGCGGGATACCGCCGATGTGGTCGAGCAGGAAGGCATCAAACGCGCGCACCGGGAATTGGTCGATGCCGATTTGGCTCTGGCCGTGCTGGACGATCGTGATGCCGAGTCTTCAGCCCATGAATTGAGAGCGAGTCTGGCAGGTGTACCGAAAATTCTCTGGTTACACAATAAATGTGATCTAAGCGGTATGACGGTCCGCGAAGAAGTGCGCGACGACGGCAGGCATTTATGGCTATCGGCTAAATCCGGTCATGGTTTTGACGGACTTCGACAGGCTTTGCGAGACGCGGCCGGATTGAATGAAACCGATTCCGGAAGTTTCAGTGCCCGATCCCGGCATATTGAAGCATTGGAAAGAGCGGCCACGGCCTTGGCCCTGGCGGCGCAACAGCTGGAGTTCAAGCAGGGTGAACTAGCGGCCCAGGAGTTACGCGACAGCCATCATGCCCTAGGGGAAATCACCGGCCAGATGGATGCCGACGCCCTGTTGGGCAAGATATTTACAAGTTTTTGCATAGGCAAATAAGCCGGTTTGTTATACCGTGATGCACGATACGGAAAAAACTTCCCATTTAGGCCAAACTCTTGTGTGTTAATCGCGTGAAATCCGTACAATCTTCTTAAACCCAGCCTTGAACCCAGTGAACACTATGAGCAAACCGATCAAAGTAATGAAACACGTATTGCCCAGCGCCCTGTTGATTTCTCTGGCTCTAGGTCTGTCCGCTTGTAAAAAGGAAGCCGAACCGGAAGCCACCGCCGCCGTAGCCGACAACACCGCCCAAGCTGAAGCGCAAATTGCCCAGGCCGCCCAGGCCGCTCAAGCCGCTGAAGCTGCGATGGCCGCATTGCCGGTTGATGAGTTGCGCAAGCGCGCTTCCACCGCTTTCCGCGAGCAGCGTCTGTATGCGCCCGCCGGCGACAATGCAATGGAATACTATCTGGCACTTCGCAAAAAGAACGGCAAGCCGGACGCCAATGCCGAAAGTGCGTTAATGGATTTGATGCCTTACACGGTGATAGCGGCAGAACAAGCCATTGGCCGATTTGATTTTGTCGAAGCCGAACGTCTGCGTGCCCTTCTTGAACGTGCCGACCCACAAGCACCTGCTTTGCCTCGAATCGCCGAAGCAATCACCACCGGCAAAGCCAATGCTGCCCAACGCCTGGTGGATGACGCCAAGCGGACGGAAGACGAAAAGCGTTTGGAAGAACTCGCCAAACAGAAAGCCATCGATGACGCTGCCAAAGCTGCGGCTGCCGCTCGCGCAGCACCCGTTGAAACTCGACCGGCACCCGTGGAAACCCGTCCGGCACCGGTCGAAACTCGTCCTGCACCAACGGTGGTAGTACCTCCGCCATCGCCAGCAACAACGACACGTCCCGCCGCATCATCGGCAAGCAGCGCATTGGTCGCCATCAGCACGCCACAACCGGAGTATCCAGCCGATGCACGGCGCAACGAAATCACCGGAAACGTGGAAGTGGAGTTTGTCGTGAATCGTGACGGTTCGG
>JAYWIC010000118.1:0-9731 GCA_043789195.1 Arenimonas sp.
GAATACGGTGGTTTGGCATTATCCAATGGCGCTTATGCGCGAGTACTCGGACAAACCAGCAGCCACGACACCTCGGTGTCGCTGACCATCGGTGCGCACAGTTCGATCGGCATGAAAGGTTTGTTGCTGTTCGGTACCGACGAGCAGAAGCAACGTTACTTGCCGCAGCTCGCCACTGGCGAATTGATTGCCGCCTTTTGTTTGACTGAATCCGGCGCAGGTTCCGATGCGGCCGCGATCCGCACAAAAGCGACACGCAACGATGACGGCAGCTGGATATTGAATGGCGAAAAAATCTGGATTACCAATGGCGGCATCGCCGGGTTCTACACCGTGTTCGCCAAGACCGACACACCCGAGGGCAAGGTCACGGCATTTATTGTCGAAGCCGGCTGGAAGGGTGTTGAGCACGGCCCACATGAAGACAAGATGGGCATCCGTGCTTCGTCCACGACAACGGTTTCTTTCGCTGACGTGCATGTGCCTGCAGAAAATGTTCTAGGTTCGGCCGGTAAAGGTTTCAAGGTCGCGATGAGTATTCTCAATAGTGGTCGTACCGGTCTCGGCGGTGGTGCCGTCGGCGGAATAAAGTCGCTGATAAAAATGGCGAGCGCACAAGCCAAGGACCGCAAACAATTTGATAAACCGATTGCCGAGTTTGGTCTGGTGCGCGAAAAAATCGCGCAAATGACGGTCGATTGTTTCGCTGCCGAAAGTACCGTGTGGATGGTGGCGCATTTGATCGACAGCGGCTGTACCGATTACTCGGTGGAAGCGGCAATCAGCAAGGTGTTCGCCAGTGAAGCGGTACAGCGTGCATCGTATGAAGCACTGCAAATCGCGGCCGGTAATGGTTACATGCGCGAGTTCCCGTACGAACAGATCACGCGTGATACCCGTATTCTTTCGATCTTCGAAGGCACCAACGAAATTCTGCGTTTGTATATCGCGCTATCGGGTTTGAAGGGTGTTGGCACCGGACTGGGCGAATTGAAGGCCGCCGTTGGCGATATCTTCAATGATCCGATCAAGGGCTTTGGCGTGTTGGGCGATTACACCAGCCGTCGCATGCGCGAGGCCACCGGTTACGGTACCGACAAGATCAAATACACGCTGGAACCGGCGTTGCAAAAATATGCGGCGATCTACGAAAAATATGCCGTCGAATTATCGAAGTCTTCAGATCAATTGTTGCGAAAACACGGCAAGGCCATCGCAGATCAGCAACATGCCCAGAAACGTATTGCCGATATCACAATCGATTTATTCGTCGGTCTCTGCGTTTTGTCACGCGCCGACAGTTTGCTTAAACAGGGGCATCCTTCGGCAGCGCAGGCGGTGGATATCGCCGGATTATTCAGTCGGCAGGCGCGCCGTCGCATGGCCCGCAATCGACGCGGCTTCGAACATAACGAAGATACTGTGACCGAGCGTTTGGCAGCGAATATTCTCGAGCGCGGTAGTTATGCCTGGGACGTGATTTAGCTTTCAATGCCCATTGATGTCCGATAAGGGCGAAAAACTCCGTTTATGAATCAATAAGTCCGCTTGATTGAGCGGGCATTGGTTGACGGGGATAGCCATGGTATTCAACTCGCTCACCTTTATGGTGTTCTTCGCGCTCGTGCTTGCTCTGCATGCGATGCCGTTTAAATGGACCACGAAAAAATTCAACTTGCTGATCGCCAGTTATCTTTTTTATGCGGCCTGGAATCCGCCTTTCATTATTCTGCTGTGGGTATCGACGGTCGTTGACTGGTATGCCGCACAGAAACTGGTGCATGCCGAAAAGCCACTCGCAAGAAAAGTCTGGATGCTGCTGTCGGTGGTGGTGAATCTGGGCATGTTGGCCTATTTCAAATACGGCACGTTTTTACTCGATAATTTCATCGTCTTGATGGCGAGCATCGGCGTGACCTATCAGGCGCCAAGCTTCGATATTATTTTGCCGGTCGGCATTTCGTTCTATACCTTCGCCACGCTTTCCTACACGCTCGATATCTATTTACGCAGAGCCGAGCCGGCAAAAAACTTTCTCGATTACGCCTTGTTTGTGACTTTCTTTCCGCATCTGGTGGCGGGCCCGATCATGCGTCCTACCGAACTGGTGCCGCAGTTTGTCGAACCGCGCAAAGCGAGCAAACAGATGTTGTTTTTTGGTCTTGGCTTGATGACGCTCGGCCTGTTCCAGAAAGTGGTGTTGGCCGATAGTTTTTTCGCGCCCGCCGCCGAAATGATTTATGACCGCGGCGCGATTCCGGGCCTGGTGGATTCGTGGATTGCGACACTGGCCTTCAGTGGGCAGATTTTCTGCGATTTCGCCGGCTATTCGACCACCGCGATTGGCGCAGCGATGTGTTTGGGTTTCGCAATGCCGGACAATTTCCGTTTTCCTTATGCGGCGATCGGGTTTTCGGATTTCTGGCGGCGCTGGCATATCACCCTGTCGTCGTGGCTGCGCGATTATTTGTACATCCCGCTCGGTGGCAACAAGCATGGCGAAGCCCGCACCTATTTTGCGTTGATGGTCACGATGCTGCTCGGCGGTTTATGGCATGGCGCCAGCTGGGCCTTTGTCGTCTGGGGCGGTTTGCATGGACTGTATCTGGCAGTTGAGCGCTTCCTGCGTTCGCGCTTCAGTACATACGTGCCCGGGCCATTCGCCTTGTTGATGTTTGCCCTGCTGACTTACTTCCTGGTCAACATCACCTGGGTATTTTTCCGCGCCGACAGTTTCGGCAAGGCCTGGGTGATCTTGAACGGCATGTTCGGCATGAATGCGAAAGCCGAACCGATCTTGCCGACCGCGCATCTGGTGATTGTCAGTCTGATCATCATCGGCATCGTGTTCGCGCATTGGCGAATGCGACAGCAAACACTGGAAGCCGCAATTGCAAAAGTACCGGCAGCCGTTTTGTCAGGTGTATGGGCCGTAATGGCCTTTGCCGTCGTGATTGCACAGGGAGCAGGCAATGCCTTCATCTACTTTCAATTCTGAAAATACTCCGCAGACTGAACGGCCGGGTTTTGTGCGATTGACTGCTTCCGATCGACCCGGCGTTGCCCAGCCGGTGCCGGAACGTGATATTCCGTCGAAGCCCTGGGGCCCTATTTTGATCGGTGCCACGCTGATGTTTATCGTGATGCTGGTGGCCTGGGAACTGTATTGGCGCGATTTTGGCGTGACGCCAGGCTATCGCAACAGCAATGGCAGCTGGGCCGATCAGAGACGCCGTATCAATAATGGCGAAGGCGACAAAACTGTATTAGTCGGTTCGTCGCGAATTTTATTTGACGTGCAATTGCCGGTCTGGGAAAAAAGGACCGGCGAGCGTCCGATTCAATTGGCTCTCGAAGGTACTTCGGGCGTTGTTTTGCTGGAAGATCTTGCCGACGACCCTGACTTCACCGGTCGTCTGGTGGTCGGTGTGGCGCCGGATTTATTTTTCAGCGGTTTTGCCTATCGTCGTGAGGCGATTTCCTACTATCACAAGCAAGGGCCGTCGCAACGCAGTGGTCACTGGATTTCGAAAACCTTATTCGAGCCCTATGTCGCTTTCTACGATCCCGATTTTGCCTTGGCAACCGTCATCAGACGGCAGGATTGGCCGTTACGCGATGGCACCGAAAAAAATACGCGTGTTCGCAAGTTGCTGGTGCAGGAGGAAGATCGCAATACCCATATGTGGCGAAAGGTCGAGGTCGATCCGGAATATCGCGCGTTGGCACGCAGCATTTGGGCCGAGAATTTTGTCGGCCCGCCACCCCCGATGATGGATACGCCGGAAAAACTAGGCAAACTTATCGACAAGCAAATTACCCGTGCCGAGGTTGCCGTCAAAAAATTACGGACGCGCGGCGTGCGCATTATTTTCGTCAGGCCACCGAGCAATGGCGACTATTACGCGTTCGAGCAAAAAGTATTTCCGCGCGCCGGCACTTGGGATGCTTTGCTGAAACGCACCAATAGTCCCGGCATCCATTTTGAAGATCATCCGGAAATGCTGAATTACGAGCTACCGGAGTGGTCGCATTTAAGTGCTGCCGATGCGAATAAATTTACGGCGGCGTTGGTACCGCTGGTGGAACGCGAGTTTTCCGCTCAAGAAAAGCCATAAGCTGAAAAACGATGGAGCAGCGGGATGTCGAGCATAACGAAGACCACAGGAAACCAGCGAAGCCGATTTTTCATCGTGATGGCGATGTTTTTTGCATTTGTCGCGATCGCGGGGTTCGCAAAAACCTTTTTCCTGCCGCTTATGCAGGATACTTTCAAGGCGGCCCCGATTTTTTTCGTACACGGCGGCTTCTTTTTCGCCTGGGTATTCCTGTTCGCGGTTCAGGTATTTTTGATTCGTTTCAAAAACCCCTCGCTGCACAGGAAACTTGGCGTGCTGGCGATGGTCATTGCCGTCGGCATGGTCGTATCCTGCATCGGTGTCGGCATCAGCGCCTTGCATCGCGATCTTGCACTCGGGCTGGGACAAATCGCCCGCTCTTCATTGTTGGGTGTGTTCACTGGAATGCTGATATTCAGCAGCCTGTTCATCGCAGGCATCATGTACCGGCGGCGATCGGACTATCACAAACGATTGATGTTTCTGGCAACCGTGTTCGTGTTGTGGCCGGCCTGGTTCCGCTTCCGACATTATTTTCCGGACGTGCCCCGTCCGGAAATCGTATTTGGCTTCGTGTTCGCTGATATACCGATCATCATCGCGATGATTTACGACAAGCTGACGATAAAGCGCGTGCATCCGGTCTACCTGTATGTCGGCACGGTGCTGATAATCGAAAACTTCGTCGAGGTGATGATATTCGACAGTCCGCCTTGGCAAATCGCGGCCAATTGGCTGGCAGGCTTTTTTATTTGAATGGCTGGCAAGCATCAGGGTGATGTCGGCATGCTATTCGCCTGCTCGCAGACGGCCCTTATTTGCACTATTCTCTGCCTCTGGGTGTCAAAGGGAAGCAACACATGTCCTTGATTGCCGAACTCAAACGTCGCAAGGTCCTCAAGGTAGGCGGCGCCTACCTGGTGGTGGCCTGGCTTGTCATTCAAGTCGGCGCGACCGTGGCCCCGCAACTCGGCTTGCCCGACTGGGCGCCGCGCCTGATCACACTCATTTGCCTGCTGGGATTGCCGATTGCGCTGGTGGTGGCCTGGTTGGTCGAAGTGACGCCGGAAGGACTCAAGGTCGAAACCGCTCCCAAGGGCAATAAACGTGTCTTCACCACGGCGGCGGTTTTGGTGGCGTTGACGCTTGGCTGGTTTCTCGGCACCGGTGAACCGGCCCGGATGGCTGGTTTGAGTTCATCGGCGGAAATGGGCGACCGCTCGACCGCCGTACTGCCCTTCGTCAATATGTCGGCCGACAAGGAAAACGAATATTTTTCCGATGGCCTGACCGAAACGCTTTTACATAAATTGGCACAGGTGCCCGAGATCAAAGTGGCGGCCCGGACGTCTTCGTTTGCGTTCAAGGGAAAAAATATCGACATCCGGCAGATCGGTAGCCAGCTCGGTGTTGCAACGGTATTGGAAGGCAGCGTGCAACGTTCGGGCGATACACTGCGCATCACCGCGCAATTGGTCCGCACGCTCGATGGCAGCCATATCTGGTCGCGCAGTTATGACCGCAAGACCTCGGATCTGTTTGCGATCCAGGATGAAATTGCGGCCGCCGTCACCCATGCGCTGGTCGGCGCCTTGGTGACTGACAAGAAAGCGCCGAATAAGAAAGGCGAAAGCAAAAATCTCGATGCCTACGATGCCTACGTCCGTGGCCTGCACGAGAAATCAAAAAACACCTATACGGCACTCGAGTCGGCCGAGCGCTCGATGAAGCTGGCGATCCAGCACGATCCGGAATACGTCGATGCACTGCTGGGTCTGGTACAGGTTTGGCAGGGGATGCTCGGCACCGGCCTGATAACGGCGGATGAATTCGTCGCCCGCTCGGCTTCCATCCTGGATCGCGTCGACGGCCTAGATCCAGGCAATGGTTTGTTGCTGGGGATGCGTTCCCTGCATGCCAATATCCGCGGCGATAAGGCGGCAGAGGCCAAGCTACTGGAGCGTGCGATTGCCGCCGATGCCGGCAATGCAGAACTGCATAGCCTGTACGCCGATTATTTTGCCAATAGCTGGGAATTCGGAAAAGCGCTCGAACAAATCGATCAGGCCATCCGGGTCGATCCCTTGAATGCCGGTTTTTTCAGGAGCCGCGCCAGTTTTCTTTCTGAGCTGGAACGTTTCGACGACGCCGAACAGGCGGCGAAAAAAAGCCTGGAATTGAATCCGAACGATTCGAATCCCTATATGACGATGGGATTCTTTTCACAACGCCGCGGCGACGTGGCAGCAAGCATTGTTTGGGTCAGAAAGTCGGCAGGTGCTGATCCTTCCGATCACGAGATCGCCGCCGAGTTGGCGCTTCAATTGAATGACATCGGCGAGTTTGCGGCGGCGGATGCCTGGCTGGCCGAATCGCGCCGTTTGCGCCCTGGCAATCTGTTTGGCGATACCACCGAGGTGATGTTGTTGTTCAGCCGTGGCCAGCATGAGGCGAGCCTGGCAAAGGCACTGACGATCGCAGGACGGCATCAGGAAGAGCGTCGCAGCAACTGGGTATCGGCCATGTCGCATGCCTGCTTTTCCGCGCGGAAGTTGGGGCGGGTGTCGGAATTGCGGGCCGCATTGGAAAACGCGCGCGCCCTGCCACGACAACCATTGACCGCGGAAGGCTTCAGGGCATTGGCGGTACCGACCTTGACGGTAGATCACCAAATCAGCCATCTCGCGTCTTTGTGGGCCTGTCTGGTCGATCCCAGTGCTACCGGCAAGCTGCAACGCGAGCAATTATTGTCGGTCGTCTCGGCGCTGGAGACTGCGGATTGGCAAACCAGGACCAACCGCAAGAGCCTTGCCGCGTTTTTGCAAGACGACAAGGAAGCGATGGCGAGCTTGTCTTTGTCGGCGACGAGTAACAGCTATGTGTCGCCGGTCTGGCGCGAAGCCAGAATGCAGTATGTAGGCATCGCTAATGATCCGAGCGTCATCGCACGACGCGATGAAGTGAAGAGAAAACTGGTCGAACAACGCGTCAGACTTCCGCAGTTGCTGGCGGCGGAAAACTTGAGCCTGTTGCCGCGTTAGGCATTCGCCGCAGTTAATTTTGATCGCGTCGGCCAGGCATGTTTCACGATGCGAACCAGCACGCCGAAATACTGTTTCCAGAATCCGCCGGTGTTGTAGTGCACGCCATAACGTTGGCAAATATCTTTCACGCGCGGTGCGATATCGGCGTAACGCGGGGCTGGCAAATCCGGAAACAGATGGTGTTCGATCTGATGGCTGAGATGGCCGGTCAATAAATGAAACCAGCGGCTGCCTTCGAGATTGCTGGAACCCTGGATCTGGCGTAGATACCATTGACCACGGGTTTCGTTTTCCACTTCCTTGCGGGTATAGGTTTGCACGTCTTCGGTGAAGTGGCCGCAGAAAATAATCGCATTGGTCCAGACATTGCGAATGAGATTGGCAATCAGATTGCCAAGCAACACGCGTGGCCATTGCCAGAATGCGAGTGCCGGGAATAAAACGTAATCCTTGAATAATTGCAGTCCGGCTTTTTTCAAAAATGGGTTGATGCGTTCGCGGAATTCCGCGTACTTCATCCGGCCTTTGACGAAGCGACCAATCTTGATGTCATGCACCGCCACGCCCCACTGGAAATTAATCGCCAGCAAGAAATACCAGAGCGGCTGCAGCAAGGTCGAAGGCGTCCATTTTTGCGATTCGGTCAAACGCAACATGCCGTAGCCGAAATCGTGATCCAGCCCGAGAACATTGGTGTGGTTATGGTGTTCGACGTTATGCGAATGCCGCCAATGTTCACCGTCGCAGACAATATCCCACTCGTAGGTTTGCGAATTCAGCGAGGGATCGTTCATGAAATCGTATTGGCCATGCATCACGTTATGGCCGACCTCCATGTTTTCCAGAATCTTTGCCAGCGACAAACTAATAATGCCGGCGACCCAGCTGATCGGGCCAAGGCCGAACATCAACAAGCCGCGACCGGAAATGGCCGAGGCCTGCACGATGCTACGCATCTTGCGGATGTGTTTGGCATCGCGTTCGCCGATATCGTTCAGCACTTCGAGCCGCAGCGCGTCGAGTTCGGCTTCGAATTGCGCCAGCGCAACACCCGATAATCTTCTTTTGTGGGAAGTCATAAATAATTCCTGTTAGAGCGCCAGTTCGATGGCACTTTGCGGAGTGGAAATACATAGTTGGATCAGTTCTTCGCCGGGGCCGGATATCTGCCCGGTCAGCAGGTTGGTCACGGTGCCGCTCAGTTTTTTGCATTGGCAGCTGCGGCAGATACCGCGACGGCAACCGAATTTCGGTTGCAGGCCAGCGCCTTCGGCACCTTCCAGCAGGCTCTGTCCGCTCGTCACGGTAAACACGTGTTCCGTATTTTCACGACGAATGACATGCTCGGTGGCGTTCGGGTCGACCGGCGCGGCGCGGCGGC
The DNA here is from genome assembly GCA_043789195.1 of Arenimonas sp. GTDB lineage: Bacteria > Pseudomonadota > Gammaproteobacteria > Xanthomonadales > Xanthomonadaceae > Arenimonas. Next base: position 8,544 of record JAYWIC010000118.1, read on the forward strand.
CAAAGCTTTCGCTTTGCAGATAAGCGCTGCGGCCGGCATCGGCATACATGGTTTCGACGGTGTGCATAAAACCATCGGGACCGCAGAGCAGAGTTTCGCGTTCGCTCCAATCGGGGAGAAGTGCTGAAATTTCCCCCTGATTCAAATGCCCGAAATTTTTTGTTGTATGTAAATGCAGTTTCAGTTCAGGCCATTGCGCTGCAAGCTCTTGCAGTTCACTGGCAAAAATAATATCGGACTCGGCGTGGCCGCAATGCACGAGAAAAACATCTTGTTTGGAATTTTCATTTGCCATTTTTTGCAGTATCGACATCATTGGCGTCACGCCGCTGCCGGCAGACAACAACAATAATTTTTGCGAAGCGCTGCGAGGTGCGAACTCGCCCTGCGCCTGACTCAGCCGCACAATCTGTCCGGTTTTCAATGCATGCGCTGCTGCCGATACCGGACCACCGGTTTTCTGCTTGATCGTCAAACGAATCAAACCATCGGCACGGGGTGCAGAAGAAAAACTGAAACAGCGTGCCTGGCGTGCGCCATTGATGTCGAGTTCGAGCAAGACATGCTGGCCGGGACGAAAACCCTTGAAGCGAGCGTTCGGTTTCAGCCACAGACTTTTGACGCCGGGGGCCTCATCGACAATCTTCACGACGCGTGCCCGCGCTTCCATCAGCGACCACAACGGATTCACCGCCGTCGCCAAACGGTCCCAGGCTTCGCGCTGATTCAGTGGCGCCCAGAGCGGGTGCCGCAGAAATCGGCGAACACGTGAAAGTCGCTGTTTAGGCTTTGTTTGTGCGGACATGAGCTTGAATCCAGAATTACAGTGAACATATGTTTACTGATATTTCCTAGAGTTTCAACTCCAGACGGCTGCGGCCGGCTTTCGCTTATACTTAAAACGTTCATAAACCGCCATCCCAAGGCCCCGGAGCCGAGCTTGCCTGTCAGTAAACGAGTGCTAACGCGAGTCGAAACGGAAGCGCCCAGCACCCGGGTCGAGCAAAAAGAGCGCACCCGCCAGCGAATTTGCGAAGCGGCCTTAAGCCTGATTGGTCAAGGTCGTAGCTTCACTTCCCTGAGCCTGCGCGAAATTACCCGCGAGGCCGGCATCGTACCCGCGGCGTTTTACCGCCACTTCAGCGATATGGACCAACTCGGTCTGAGCTTGGTCGAAATGGGCGGTCT
>JAYWIC010000119.1:0-9721 GCA_043789195.1 Arenimonas sp.
ATTAAATAAAACATCATCATGGTGTGGGTGGAACTGGATAACGATTGACTTGCGTCGCAGAGCATTCGCGCTCGTGAGCGCTCCTACGGGTTAAATAGCTAGCTCAGCTCGTAGTTCATGCCAGCGTGCCATAGGGTTATTTGACGCATTAGTGATACATGCTGCCAAACACAAGAGTTGCATTGGTCCCACCGAAGCCGAAACTGTTCGACATCACGGTGTCGAGTTTCGCATCGCGGGTTTCACGCACAATCGGAAAGCTTTCCGCCCGTGAGTCGAGCGTGCCGATATTCGCCGAGCCGGCGATAAAGCCATCGCGCATCATCAGCAAACAATAAATGGCTTCGTGCACGCTGGCGGCGCCAAGAGAATGTCCGGACAAAGCCTTCGTGGATGAAAGCGGCGGTATCGAATCACCGAACGCATTGCGTATCGCTTCGAGTTCAGTGATGTCGCCGAGCGGGGTCGAGGTGCCGTGGGTATTGAGATAATCGATAGGATTCTTGATATCGGCCATTGCCATTTGCATGCAGCGCACGGCGCCTTCGCCTGAAGGCGCCACCATGTCGGCACCATCGGATGTCACACCATAGCCAAGCACTTCGGCATAGATTTTCGCGCCACGCGCTTTCGCATGTTCGTATTCTTCGAGTACCAGAATGCCGCCGCCACCGGCGATAACGAAACCATCGCGATCGGCATCATAAGGTCGAGAAGCCGTGGTCGGTGTGTCGTTGTATTTGGTGGAAAGCGCACCCATCGCATCGAACATGCAAGTCATTGTCCAATGCACTTCTTCACCACCACCGGCAAACATAATGTCTTGCTGCCCGTAGCGAATCAGGTCTGCCGACGCACCGATGCAATGCGCCGATGTTGCGCAGGCGGCCGACAATGAATAGCTAATACCTTTGATGGCGAATGCAGTTGCCAATGCAGCCGACACGGTCGAGCACATGGTGCGCGGCACCATATACGGCCCGATCTTGCGCACGCCGCGGCTGCGCATTAAATCGGAAGTTTCGATTTGCCATTGGGATGAGCCACCGCCCGAGCCGGCGATGACGCCGGTACGAATTTGACTGACCGATTCAGGCGTCAGTCCGGCATCAGCAATGGCATCGCGCATCGCGACGCAGGCAAACCCGGCGGCGTCGCCCATAAAGCGCTTTTGTTTGCGATCGATTTCGGCATCGAGGTCTATTTGCGGTACGCCAGCCATTTGACTGCGCAGTCCCGCTTCGGCCGACTCAGGTCGAAAAGTAATGCCACTTCGGCCTTCGCGCAAAGACACCGACACGCTGTCGAGATCATTGCCAAGGCACGACACAATCCCCATGCCGGTAACAACGACGCGACGCATTAGAAACTCTCCGTTGAGGTAAACAAGCCGACGCGCAAATCTTTTGCGACATAAATATCGCGACCGTCAACTGACATGGTGGCATCGGCTATTACCAGTTTTAGCTTGCCGCGAATCACGCGAGCAATGTCGATGGTGTAGCTCACCATTTTCGCCGTCGGCAACACTTGCCCGGTGAATTTTATTTCGCCTGCACCCAGTGCACGACCGCGGCCCAGCTCGCCCAACCACGGCAAAAAGAAACCGGCCAATTGCCACATGGCATCGAGCCCCAGACAGCCCGGCATCACCGGGTCATCGGTGAAATGACATTTGAAAAACCACAGGTCGGGACGGATATCGAGTTCGGCAGTGATCACGCCCTTGCCGTATTTTCCGCCTTCGGTCGAGATGTTGGTGATGCGGTCAAACATCAACATTTGGTCGGAAGGAAGATGGGCGTTTTCTTTGCCGAACATGTCGCCGCGTGCACAGGCGAGTAGTTGTTCGCGACTAAAATTATTCGAAGCTGTCATTGTCTGCATCGGTGCGGAAAGCCGCATTCTAACTATGTTTTAGCGGAATTATGCTGATTTATATCAAGCATTTTCCGTACGCATGCGTAGCGATGCGGTGGTGTATGTAAAGGAAAAAACGAAAATGTTTGTCGCTGCAATATTTTGCAAATGCGGTTTCCAGCAGTGAAGGATTTGCCATGGATACGGTAATTCCGCCCAGAGCGTAAAGTCTGGGTCCGTGCGCTGGCGAACCCCGGGAGCGAAATATCTTCATCGGAATTGACCCAAGTCAAAGCGGGTACAGAAACAACGGCGCATTCTGGCTCCATGGAATTTTCCAATGGGGGCCTTATGAAACATTTAGTCGTTCCACTCCTCTTCGCCGCAGCCCTGTTAAGTCTGCCGGGCTGTAAATCCGAAAAACAAGACGATGCAGCGGCGACGCCTGCTGCCATCGCCGATACCGGCGGCTCGGCCGCAGGGGATTTCGGGCCGCCGCAGGGCGAGCCGATCAAGGCCATTTTGACCAGTCCGCCGAATGTGCCACCTGCAACGGGTCGTTCGACACCGGCAAAAGTGATCGTCGAGTTGGAAGTCAAAGAAGTAGAGATGGAAATCTCTGAAGGCGTGAAGTACACCTTCTGGACTTTCGGTGGCACGGTGCCAGGCAGTTTCATTCGTGTTCGCCAAGGCGACACGGTGGAATTTCATTTGAAAAATCATCCTGATTCCAAGATGCCGCATAACATCGATTTGCATGCCGTTACCGGACCCGGTGGTGGTGCGGCATCTAGTTTCACGGCACCAGGTCATGCATCGCAATTTACCTTTAAGGCACTCAACGCCGGACTGTTTGTGTACCACTGCGCGACTGCGCCGGTGGGCATGCACGTTGCGAACGGCATGTACGGTTTGATTCTGGTCGAGCCGCCACAAGGCATGTCGAAAGTGGATCGCGAGTACTACGTGATGCAGGGTGATTTTTATACCGTCGGCAAGTATCGCGAGAAAGGTTCGCAGGCATTTGATATGCAAAAAGCGATCGACGAAAATCCCACCTACGTTTTATTCAACGGTTCCGAAGGTGCATTGCTCGGCGACAAGGCATTGAAACTTAACGTCGGAGAAACAGTTCGCATGTACGTCGGTAATGGTGGCCCGAATCTGGTATCGAGCTTCCATATCATCGGCGAGATTTTCGACAAGGTATATACCGAAGGCGGCTCGCGCTATCAGGAAAATGTACAAACCACTTTGGTGCCTGCCGGAGGCTCGGCGATTGTCGAATACAAGGCTGAAGTGCCCGGCACCGGCGTGATTGTGGATCACTCGATTTTCCGCGCCTTCAACAAGGGTGCCTTGGGTATGGTGAAAACCGAAGGTCCGGAAAACAAGGCGGTCTATTCAGGCAAGGAAGTGGATAGCGTTTACCTGGGTGACAAGGCCGTCAGTGCCGCACCTGTCGCAGCAGCAGCCTCGGCTACGGCCGGCGGTACGCTGACACTCGACCAGCAAATCAAGGCCGGTGAAGCGCTTTACAACGGTACCTGCTCGGTCTGCCATCAAAGCAGTGGCGCCGGTTTGCCGAATGTATTTCCGCCACTGGCCACATCGGATTTCCTGAATGCCGACAAGACCCGCGCCATCGGTATCGTGTTGAACGGCTTGAATGGTCCGGTCACGGTGAACGGCGCGAAGTTTGATTCGGTGATGCCGCCGATGAGCCAACTCAACGATGACGAAGTCGCCAACATCGTGACTTATGTACTCAATAGCTGGGGCAACAAAGGCGGTACCGTTACCGCTGCCGATGTCGCCAAGGTGCGTAAAGCAACACCGCGTCCATCGGGTGCGGCACATTAATCGAACCCATGATGCGTAAATTGATTCTGCTAACGTGTTTGATCAGTACCGCCAGCCTCGCTGGCGGTACTTACGTGCGGATACCGGCCGGTGAATTCACTTCGGTACTGAAATACGAAGACAACAAAGGCAAACAGAAAATGGCTGCCTTTGAAATGATGAAACAGCCGGTGACCAATGCCGAGTTTCTGGCCTTCGTACGCAAATATCCGCAATGGCAACGCGGCAAGGCTCCAACTGTTTTCGCCGAACCCAAACATTATCTTTCGCATTGGCAGACACCCCTGATACTGGGTGCCAAAGTAAAACCGCAGCAACCGGTGACACAGGTCAGTTGGTTTGCCGCGTCGGCTTTTTGCGAAGCACAGAACGCACGTTTGCCAACCTGGAATGAATGGGAATACACCGCTGCCGCCGATCGCACCCGTCGCGATGCAAGAAGTGATCCGGCCTGGCGCGAAAGCATTTTAAGCTGGTATTCAAAGCCCTCGAATACACCGATTGCCGATGTCGGAAAAACACCGGCCAATATTTACGGCGTGCAGGATTTGAATGGCCTGGTCTGGGAATGGACCGAAGATTATTCTGCCATGCTGGTCTCGGCCGATAACCGCAATCAATCGGACCCGGATAAATCAAAATTCTGCGGTGCCAGTGCCTTGTCAATGGAAGACAAGGAAAACTATGCCGTGATGATGCGCGTGGCAATGCTGTCATCGCTGGAAGCGGTCAACAGCACCTCGAATCTTGGATTTCGCTGTGCAAGAAATTTACCTTGAGTAGATCATGAAAAAAATTCTATTCGCGTTTTTGTTTTCTTTGGCTTGTATTGCTCATGCAGCCACGCCGCTGCCCGGTGATTCGGTACTTCAGATCAACCATGTATTCACCAACCAGAATGCAAAGCATTTCAAGTTGATCGATCGTCGTGGCAAACCGCAACTGGTCGCGATGTTTTACACCTCTTGCAAATATATTTGTCCCTTGATTATCGACAGTGCCAAAGGCGTTGATCATGCACTGACGCCGGCAGAACGAAATAATCTATCGATTCTGTTGGTCAGTATCGACCCGGCCCTCGATACACCCGAAGCGCTGATGTATATCGTCAACAAGCGCAAACTCGACACCAAGCGCTGGACGCTGGCCCGTACCGATGCCAATGGCGTGCGGAACCTCGCAGCCTTATTGGGTGTGCGTTATCGCGTGTTGTCGGACGGCGAGTTTAATCACACTAGCGCCTTGATCCTGCTTGATGCCGAAGGACGCGTCGTTGCCCGTACCGAAACATTGGGCAACAAACCGGATCCGCAATTTCTTGCCGCCGTAAAGAAAACACTCGCCGCGAAATAGAAGCCTGCATCGTGGCGGACATTTGATCGGGATCAAAGCGCGGCCAGGTGAATGGCGCATAGTGAACCCACGTTCTTCAGGAACGCCGTTGTCTCACTATCGGAGTCATCATCATGTTAAAGAATATGTCCAATGTCGATCGCGGTATCCGTGTTGTCGTAGCCGCCGTTATCACCATTCTGTACTTCAGTGGCATGGTGACCGGAACGCTGGGGATCGTACTGCTGCTGTTGGCGGGTGTGTTTCTCCTCACCTCTGGCATCGCTTTCTGTCCCTTGTATGCGCCCTTCAAGTTCAGCACCCGAAAGTCCTGACGCGGCATTGAGGCAGGCTTAAAGAATGCATGACCAAAGCCGGGCCAACTTTTGTTGCTTCCGGCATACACTGTGTTGAGTATTTTGAAGTGGAACAATCCTGTGATCAGACATATCGAACGCCATAAAACCCATCGCATCGGCTGGCTGCGTGCCGCGGTGCTCGGTGCCAACGACGGCATTGTTTCGACGGCGAGTCTCGTTCTTGGCGTGGCTGCTGCAGGTGCAACTACCAATAGCATTCTCGTTGCCGGTGTTGCCGGCTTGATGGCCGGATCCATGTCGATGGCGGCCGGCGAATATGTTTCGGTCAGTTCTCAATCGGATACCGAAAATGCCGACATCGAAAAAGAGCGAAAAGAATTAGCCACCGATCCGGTGCACGAGCTCGAAGAACTCACCATGATTTATGTCGGACGTGGTTTGGACAAAAAACTGGCGCGCGAGGTGGCAACCCAGCTCACTGCGCACGATGCGCTTGGCGCGCATGCGCGTGACGAGCTGGGTATCTCCGACATACTCAGTGCAAAACCCATTCAGGCGGCGTTGGCATCGGCCGCTACGTTTGCCGTTGGCGCGTTGCTGCCCTTGTTGATGGTGGTGTTGGTGCCGACATCGATCTTGATGTGGACCGTCGCGGCAAGTTCGCTTTTATTTCTCGCCATGCTCGGCTCATTGGCGGCCAATGCCGGCGGCGCATCGGTGATGAAGTCAGCGACGCGCGTTACTTTCTGGGGCGCGCTGGCGATGGCATTGACCACGGGAGTGGGTGCACTCTTTGGTGTCACTGCGTAAAGTTTGCCGAATTTAAAGCAGAGCTTGCCTTTATCCGGAATTGATCGAGGCAAAAGCCTCGATGCGCCATCGTGTGATGATTAATCCAATTCAGACAGATAAGTTTTCTGAATCGGAAATTGAATATTCCACTAGCGAGAATTCCCATGAATCGCGTCGATAAAAAAACCTGCATCATTACTGGTGCCGCACTGGGTATCGGAAAAGCCTGTGCCGAACGTCTTGCCGATGAAGGCGCCAACATCGCCGTCTTTGATCGGCTAGATGAAGCGGAAAATGCTCTGGTTAAACAATTGCAGGACCGCGGCGTCAATGCGCGCTACTGGCATGTCGATGTCAGTAGTGAAAAGAATGTACAGACCGCCATCTCCGAAGCGGCGGAACATTTCGGCAGCATCGACGTGCTGGTCAACAATGCCGGTATTGCCGGTGTCAACAAACCCACACATGAAGTCACTGAAGCGGAATGGGATCTGGTGCAATCGGTGAATGTGAAAGGCGTTTTCTTCTGCACTAAACACGCCATTCCCTTCATGAAGAAAGCCGGACGCGGGAGCATCATCAATCTGTCTTCGATCTACGGGTTGGTCGGTGCACCCGATCTGCCGCCGTACCACGCGTCCAAAGGCGCGGTTCGCTTGATGAGCAAGACCGATGCCTTGATTTACGCACCGGATAAAATTCGCGTGAACTCGATCCACCCCGGTTTTATCTGGACACCGATGGTGGAAAACCATTTACGCGGTAGCGGTGCCACCGATATCGAAGCGGCACGTGCGGAAACCGGCAAGCTGCATCCACTGGGCCATATCGGCGAAGCAGACGATATTGCCTGGGGTGTCGTCTATCTCGCGTCCGAAGAATCCAAGTTCGTCACTGGCAGCGAGTTGGTGATTGATGGTGGTTATACCGCGCATTGATTTCCCACCCATTACGATGTTGAAGGTCAGCAACCGACGAGCACCCTCTCCACAGACTGCCGAATGAGAGATGAAACGTAGGGGCTGATTAATCGACCAATTCGAAATCACCAAGCTTCCAGCTCTTGTCGAACCAAGGTCCGACCTACCAAACTACGCTGGTTTCGAGACACGCTTCTGCCAACGTTGTCGCACCCTGTAAAAAGAAGCATCGACTGCCAACGCAATAAGCACCCCTGCGCAGAGGGCAGCCAGAACATCGGTTGGCCAATGCACGCCAAGAACGAGGCGTGAAAGTGCTACCAAGAAAACCCAAACGGTGGCGACCATGAACGACGGCCACTTTGCGACTGGCCACCTGCGCGCAATGCAAATGCATAGGGCGGTGGCAAAAGTGGCGCTGGTCAGTGTATGGCCACTGGGGAAACTGGATCCCCAATACCATTGTGTTTCCCAAAGCATCGGGCGTTCACGTCCCACCAGACTTTTCACACAATAGACAAGCAATACGTTCGCGAACACGGAGCCAGTGATTACTGCGGCTTCAAAACGCCATCGCTTTGCCATTAGCGCGACCACACCAATTGCCAGTACGGGAAAGATGACTTTTGCCGAAGCGCTGATTGTCACCGCTTGAAAGAAACCGAGAAACGCATTCGGCACGCTGGCAAGAATCCAGGAGAGCATGGCCTTGTCGACCAAGCGTGACTCCAGCGTAATCACATCCTCGCTGACCTTTAATAACAAAACCGCAAGTATGGTTATCCACAACAGCAAGAGCGGTCGTTGCTTGATTGGCTCGGCCGGATCCTGTTGCCGCTTGACGAGCCAGTAAATGGCAGCATAGGTTCCCGCAATCGATAGAACGAGTTCGCCAACATCCTTGATGATCAGTAAGTACGTAATGTCTCCGGGGCGAAGTTGCTCATTGCCATGTTCGCAAGCTTGAACCAGCTAGTCAAAGCCCAAAAAAATGGGTCAGGGCGGCCTACCCACAGTTTCTCAGTCCCGGCTCAATGCAGCAAACATAACCGCCTTGATGGCGGTTTCTTTATTCTTAAATCGCCAATAAAAAACCAACGCAAAAAGGTGTGAGAACAACACCCCATGCTATCGTGAATCATAGGGTGCGTTTCTAACGCACCAATGCTTGATGCTTGGGCCGAACCGAATGCAAATCATCACACAATCCTAGACACCCACGATTTGAGATTACATGCATCAATGCTGCACAATCACGCGCGCCGAACACAGCGCGACACGCAGTGATAGTTGACGGAAGCATTTTCGGAAACTAAAGAGGGAACGAGCGATGGCCATGACGCATTATGGCGAGTGGCGATGAGCAGAAATGTAGGGGAAATCTGAAGGTCGTGTCAGGTGATCTGGGTTTGATGGGTGTCCCGTGATCATCCCCACGGAGGGCCCCTTGATTGCGTAGTTAGACACGGATCACGTTGACAATAGCAGGCCATCTTTTGCACAGGTATCATGTAAGAGGCACTGCTGTGCAGAACAATAGAAACGCAATAATGTACGAACTATACGCGATTGCAAAATCAGCGACTGCCACAAACGGTTGCCCATAATAGTGGCCAGAGTGTCTAAGTGATGGTGCTATAGAATTCAAATAAAACTCAACTGGTATGGTGAGCGTAAAGAAAATAAATATAAAAAAGCCATAACTAAAAGAAGTCACTGTTGTTATAAAAAGCAGCTTTCTTGGAAGCGAAGGCTTGTGCCGAAAAGCGAAAAAACAAGAATAAATGACTGGCGAGAAGATGCATAGAAAGTAAGGAATTGCCAATGAAGCAATGAAAAGCATGTCTTTACTTGAAAATGGATATGGCTCTGTCATGAGTGGCTAACAACCAAAATAAGGGGCTGCCGCCGGATGTTGACGTAAACGCCGGATACCAGAAGCAGTCCCGCTTGATTGCGTAGTTAGATGACACCTAAGCGGCATGAAGTTCTTGGCGTAAGACTTCGCGTAACTTTGCAACGGTTAGAGGCTCTTGCTCTTTGACTGGTTTTTTAGCTGACGCAGCTTTGAGCGCAGCATTGATCATGGTTTGATAACCAACACCTTCATTTTCTGCGCGATCGCGGAAATACTGAAGTATGTCGTCGTCGAGCATGATGGTAATACGTGTTTTTCCGGATGCGGGAACAGGAGCTCCACGCTTGGCTTTTGAAAAATCATATTCTTTACGCATAGTATTGCTCCACTTCGCCTGGACTGGCTTTTCGTGCGGAAATAAGACGAATCTTTTTGCCGCGTAATGTATATACAACCACTAAAACTCTGCCGAGGGAGTCCATTCCAATGGTTATGAATCTGCGCTCATCCTCTGCGTCAGGATCGTCTATGGTTAAGGCATTGGTATCGTGCAGAACTTGTTCAGCATCGGCAAAGTTGACGCGATGCTTGCGAAAGTTGGCCTTAGCCTTAACTGGGTCGAATTCTATAGCCACAACGGTATTATGCATATAATATGCATATTGTCAATCTTGGCATCTAACAACCAAGATAAGGGACCGACGCACCGGATGATAACTTGAATCTAATGTTCATACGGCGGGGATCTTCGCCCGCTTTCGTTGACAGTGAGTAGT
>JAYWIC010000120.1:0-9716 GCA_043789195.1 Arenimonas sp.
TGCTGGCGGCGGTATGGCGTCGCAAACCGCCGCCCGGCCTGATGCTGCACTCCGATCAAGGCTGCCAGTTCACCGGCGACCAGTGGCAACGATTCCTGAAGGATCACCAGATGATCTGCAGCATGAGTCGTCGCGGAAATTGCCACGACAACGCCGTGGCCGAAAGCTTCTTCCAGTTGCTCAAGCGGGAGCGAGTGAAGCGGAAGATCTACACGACACGGGATCACGCTCGGGCCGATGTGTTCGACTACATCGAGATGTTCTACAACCCGGTGCGCAGGCATGGCAACAACCAAGGCCTGTCTCCGATAGAGTACGAGAAACAGTCCCTACGACACGGCTCGTGAGTGTCTAAAGAAGCCGGGGCGATTCACCTGGAATCCATGCCTTACCCCCGCGCAGCGGGGAGAAGGTGGCCGAAGGCCGGATGAGGGGCGCTCTTCGTACCGCGCAGACGTCTCGGGCTTGGCAGCCTATCGTCAACACCCGCATCGACGACTTAGACGGGCTGCGCCTGCACGCTCAGCAACAGAAGCGTTGAGGCATCAAGCGATTTTGCCAGCGGATCGAAACGCTGATGCAGAGATCGATGCAGGTCAGACCACACGGCCGGCCGAAATCAGATCCGGGAAATGAACCTGACCCTTTTGCCTCAGCCGATCCTCGGTGAACGCGACTGCTACTGGATCAACCCTCGCGTGCGCCCTTAGCCGGTTGTGACTCGCACGCATTGAATCATGCTGTCCATGTTCAATTTGACCGCATTGGGCGCAGCGAAGTCGTTCTTATTGGCTAGCAAATCCTGATAAAGCTGCGCGTTTGCGTCGGTGCCGGTAAATACCGGGCTGAGATAAGAAGCCACATTCGAATCCGGCGGAAATTCAAGCACGGCTTGTGCCGAAATCACATGGCCGTTACTGCTGAATCCCAACATGACGACATAATGGCCATCTTTCGCCGCCGACCCATGAATCATATCGATCTTGGTGGATACGTACAAACCCTGTTTCAGCGGATAGTTTGAGGAATCGTGCTTCCACGTGCTGAATTTTTGATTGCCGTCCGGAGCCACGCCGGCAACGTAGTATTCAGTGGTTTGATCGCCATGCCAGCTCACGGAGGTCTCTGCGGTGGTGCTGCCATAGGCCTGCTTCAAATTGCTGAACAGAGTCGCCGGAAAATCGTCGGCAGAGAAATAAATACCACTATTCGGCAGCGCCAGCGCGGGGCTCACACTCATCGACGCGCACAGTTTGTTCATATTGTGGTTGATCACCGCAATGAACGTTTGCCGCCCGCCATCATCATGACCAATTTCTCTTTCCAGCATGCCGTTCAACTGACTGAACAGCGAACCGATCAGCTTCGATGTCATCTCGGACGCGGCCTTGCTGATCACGGGGTCCAAAGGCGTCAACGCCCCTTCCGAGAGCAGGTCGGCAATTTCAGCCGCTGCATCTCCCGCCTCATCGCTTGCGTAGTCGTTTACCTCGTCCTCGATTTTCACCACGACTGTCGTGCCCCATTCGATGGCCCATTGACCGCCGAGCGACCATTCCAGACTGGCGGAATACAACTGCCCGGTCGGCAGAAAGGTCACCGTCAAGGTGGCGTGATCATCTTGCTGCGCGCCACCGCCGCGGATGTGATCCAGAAGCATCACGGCCGTGCCGCTGCCGTCCGCATTCTGGGTCCATGCGGGTTGCTTGGAACGATAGTTGGAATCGGAACTGACATATTCTGCACAGGGCGCACTATCGATCGTCGCGTTCCAGCCATTGCTGTAGAGCAGGCCCAGGGCGTCAACGTCGGTTTTCACGAAACTCGTGATGATCTGCCAACTCTGGGCAGTACTATTGGACAGCTGCTGACCGGAGACGTTATCAGGCGCCACTGCGTTCAAATACAGTCCGGTGCCCTGATTTACAATGCGCCAATAGCCATTTTTCAAATTGTCGAAAACCCACCTCTGATTTGCTGACGCTGCCTCTGTAGTCGGGATCTGCGTCTTTGCAAAGACATTATGCGCAGTGTCGCTTTCAAAGACCAAACCATTGGCAGCATTCACGATGGCGTAGCATCCCTGGTCGAGCGCACGGATCATCCAGAGCTGGGCGTCATCGCCGTTGTAAATCGAGAAATGCAGGCCCTGCGTCCCGGTGATGCTCACCACATGCTCGGGAAGGATTTCGGGGATCAAAGCGCAAGGCACATCGACAGGAACGACGCTGATGAAACTGCTGTCCAGCATTGCCCATTGCTGCTCGACCGAGGTCGGGCTTGCTGGCATGGCAATCACATCTCCGGAATAGGTATCCGCTTTCAGCGCACCCTGGGTTGCCTTGTTGCGAATGATATACAAACCATTATCAAGAAGATCAAAAAACCAAGCCTGCGAATCCGGGATTTGTTGAGTCCGCGAAGTGGCACTCACATTATTCTGCGCGTCACACTGCAGCAGCAAATCATTGGCTTGATTTACAATGGCATATGCGCCCTGGCCGGCATCTTGCAACTGCCAGAATTGAGTAGTCTTTCCTGAATAAAGCAGCGCCTCAACTGAATTGTGCTGGGTGCTGCTCAATACACCGGCGACCTCGGCAATTGCGGTTTGCGCGATCACATAACTTTTACTTGTGTCAATCATGGCTGCTCCATTGCATGTCGATTGAATTGCCCGCGCGAACAGGCACGGGACGTGTACAAGCCTACCGGGGAATGCCACGGCTCAACAGCATGCGCAGCGAGGATCCGACCCCGAGGCGCTGATACGTGGCTGGCCTGCCACCTGCGGAGGTCAAATTCTGCTGGGTGGCCGAAGGCCGGATGAGGGGCGCTCTTCGTACCGCGCAGACATCACGGGCTTGGCGGCCTATCGTCAACACGACTTAGACGGGCTGCGCCTGCACGCTCAGCAACAGAAGCGTTGAGGCATCAAGCGATTTTTCCAGCGGATCGAAACGCTGATGCAGAGATCGATGCAGGTCAGACCACGCGGCCGGCCGAAATCAGATCCGGGAAATGAACCTGACCCTTTTGCCTCGAGATCGCTGGCGCACTGCGAAAATCGACCATTGACGATTGATGTCGAACACATCTTGTCACTGTGACAATGCGACGCTGTGCCTCACTGCGACGGAGGGACGCGCAAGGCCGGGCGCCGCTGGCACCGCCGCGACCGCGCAGGCGGCCTCGCCGAGCTACGCGCGCCATGTTCCCGAGCGCACGCTGCTGTACACGCTGGTGCAGGCGCACTACCCGGATTTCATCGCGCGTCTTGAGGCTGAAGAACGCTCGCTTCCCAAGCACGTGCACGAGGAATTCGAGGAATACCTGCGCTGTGGTGTGCTCGACCACGGCTTCCTGCGGGTGGTGTGCGAGCAGTGCCATGCCAAGTGGCTGGTGGCATTTTCCTGCAAGAAGCGCGGCTTCTGCCCCATCTGCGGCGCACGGCGCATGGTTGAGCCCGAACCAGTGGGTGTCCCGGACCCGAGGCCTGAACAACTCCGGGATAGAGTTGTTCAGACCTTCCCTGCGCAACAGTCATTCGAGCCTGACCCTATCCTATTCGGCACAGAGCGGGCTCAGATCCGCTCTGCGAGTTGGCTCGACATTCGTTCACGCGGGACCGATTGCAATGAAGGCGAAAGAACGATCTGTCTTCGACCCGCCGCTGTCTCCGGTCAGGGCCGTCGCAGAGCCCGCATTCAGGAAGGGAAACACCACACCGTCCCGCGTGTCCTCATTCTGGCTTCCATAATTTACCTGGCTGCCGCTGATTGCAGGCATGCCGGAAAATGACGGTGAAAACGAAATGATGTACTCGCCGCCTCCCTGGTGCGTAATGGAAAAGCCTTTGCCGTTGCCAATCGAGCCATCTTTGTTGACAACGCCCCAGACTGTCATTGTTTCCGTTCCCATTTTCTTTCTCCTGTGATGTTTAAAGTGAGGCTTGTATTGGGCGGCCTCACGACGCCCCATTGAAAAATCTCGAACGTTCAGCGGTTCCGTGCGCCGGGATGGCGCGCTGGTGGATCGAGACGTCCGAGCGACTCCGGGATGCATGCATCCGTATTTCGTCGCTGTGTCGTGTTCGCTTCCCTGTGGCAACATCCTGATCGATTTCAAAAAAGTCCATCGGTCCTTTGCCGGCTCTCCTCGGTGCCAATGCAGGTCGCTTCGTGGTCGAGCATCGCAATGGCATCGTTTGGGCAAGCCTGCAAACGCTGCCCGGCGACGCCGGTCTGCTGGAAGGCGATGCCGGCAAGGTCGGCGGATTCTCGCTGCATGCCGGCGTTGCCGCCGAGGCGCATGAAAGCCAGACGTTGGAAAAGCTGTGCCGGTACATCACGCGCCCGGCGATCAGCGAAAAGCGGCTGTCGATCTCGCCGCAGGGAAGAGTGCGCTACCAGCTCAAGACCGCGTGGCGCAACGGCACCACGCATGTCGAATGGGATGCGGTGGACTTCATCGCCAAGCTGGCGGCGCTGGTGCCGCCGCCACGCGCGCATCTGACCTGGTTCCACGGCGTATTCGCCCCCAACGCAAACCTGCGCGCGCAGTTGACGCCGTCCGGACGTGGGAAGCGGCCTGCGACCGATGCCGCGCCGGTTGAGGCCAGCGTCACCGACGAGCCGCGCAGCCCCGAGGAGAAGCGCCGCGGGATGACCTGGGCGCAACGCCTCAAGCGCGTGTTTACTCCGGGCATCCTGCCCTCCGCCCTTCGGGCCAGCCTTCGGCTGTTCCAAATCGCTCCCGGCGATTTGGTGCGCATCGACGTGAGCACCTGCGTCCACTGCGGCGGTGCGGTACGGATCGTGGCCAGCATCGAAGAACCCATCGCCATCCGCACCATCCTCGCCCACTTCGAGAAGCACGGCGCGCTGGAGGAAGCGCACTACCGCCCCCGACCGCGCGGCCCACCGGCCGTGGCCAAGGCCGCGTAGTCGCAAGATCGGCCACGCCACCAACCGCGACAACCAACAGCGATTAGATGCGGCAGCGATTCCGCAGGGGCGCGCTTGGCCCGATGCCGGGATTCAGTGAGAAATGGCCACGGACGACCAGACTGCGCGCCCGCGTGATGCCGAAATGGCGCTCGCGCAGGCCCGATCCTTGCCCAAACCGGCGCTTGCGCGGCTGCCGCCTACCCGACAGACTGCCAGAAAAGGGCGTTTGAATTTCCTATACCTACGAATGCGCTGATTGCAGCCCCTGATGGCTCTTGAACTTTGCCGTCATCTGGCCCAAAGTCTCTTTCCTCAACACCATCTCGTTGCTCCTCACGGCCAAGACCGCGTTACAGACGCGCAAGATCGGACTGGCTGGAAATGGCGTTTGAATTTCCTATACACAAGACTAAAATTTCTATCAGGGCGGTCATCTAAAAAATTAATTCTTGATATTATGGGTTGAAGTAAAAGTTTATTAAAGGATTTTTTTATAAAGGAGTTCGACATGCATTTAAATAATGGACAAAAGCCTCAGGACTTTTCCGCGATTTTATCCCGAGTAGGTTCACAGAAAGAAAACCAGCGTAATTTAATTGGTGGTCATTTAACCAACAATTCCGCGACAGTAAAATATTATCATTCATCAAGATTCTTATTTTATTACTTCTTAAATATTGAAAACTATCCTGAGGCGTTGCCATTGGCCAAGCAAATGGCCGAGGACTGTTTTGCGGATGCGAAAACCTATATGGAAGTGGATCATCCGGAAAGTGAATTTCCTTTTGCCTGCACTTTCTTTGAATATGACCACGATACTTTTGAAAAGAAAACAATCGCTACTTGGCAGTTTTTGATGAAAACTGTTTTAGATGATTGGCTTGCAAAAGGGGCCCCTAACAAATGGTATTGCAAAACCAAGGAGCACCTTAAAGATTTTTTAATTCAGGAGGCCCCGTTCCATCTTACTGATGGGGCCTGGTTAAGAGGCTCCATTCCTAGTGGGACAATAACCCCTACTGATGCGGCATTGGTCAAGGTCTATTTTGATGAGCTCGGCAATGGCACCGTCAATATGAACCATTGCAATGTTTATGATGAAGTCCTAAAAAGTCTGGGTGTTTATTTGCCCCATGTGACATCTCGAGCCTTCGTTGAACAGGAAATGTTTTTGGATGGTCCTTTTATCAGTCCCACATTCCCTTTGGCCGTTTCTCTTTTCCCTCGAACATTTAAACCAGAAATTATCGGCATGACTTTGTGGCTTGAATTAAGCTCGGCTTCATTACATGCACCTCAGGCCAAAATTCTGGAACGATACAGTTTAAGCCCGCTTTTTTCTAGGCTTCATACGGCCATTGATAATCCGGTTGAGGGACATAGTCACATGGCCAAAGAGGCCGTTCGTTGGTATCTCGACGATATTCAATCCCGTGAAGGGGTGAATGTGATGAAAGAACATTGGAAGCGCATTTGGACAGGATATGTCGCCTATGCAATCACCGGGGGATATGAGATCGAGCTGAATCAGTCTTGGGCCAAGAAATACGGAAATTAAAGGAGAAATGAATGACAACGGATGTAGCAATTTCAGCAAAGTTCGATATATCGGAAAGGCAGCTTTTCTATCGTTTTCTCAACAGCGAATCATTCCCTGAAACGAGGATCGAAGCGGCAAAATATAGTGATTCGATTTTAGAGGGCACTATTCAAAAACTTAACAAGCATGATTCTATGCTTATCATGCAAGGATTTGATCGCTTTGACTATGATCCAAAAATAGCAAAAGACCGGATTGCCGCTTTTACTCAGCACATTAATGCGGAATTTTCAAAATTTCCGACATGGTACGGTTCCTCTAAAGAAAAATTTCTCGATTTCTTATTAAATTCGTCCCCCTATCATTTGAGTCTTAAAAGTTGGCTTAAAAGTTGCCTTCCCGAGGGCGAATGGGATCGCATCGGAGCGGAATTCAGTCAAGCTTACGTTAAAGAAGTTGGAATCGCCGATAGTTCAAAGGGCCGCTTTAATATCTATATTAATATGATGAAAACTCTGGGAATTTATCTTCCAGCATTTTCTTCGGATGCTTTTGCCAATTACAAACAAAAGGTTACCGATAGCTTTGGAATGATCGATGAAGCGTATTTGGCCCCGTTGTTGGCCATTTCAGCCTCACTTAATCCTAGAGCTTACAGGCCAGAGCTGATGGGCATCTTACTAGGTCATGTTGCTTGTTCCAGATGGTATCGGCCTGACATAAAACTCATTAGGGAATTAGATTTAGAAATCAATTTCACCCTGTTTTTAGAAACAGTCTATCCCGTTGAATCCATTGAAAGAGATGAATCCAAGCTGGTTTTAGAGGCCATTCAAAATTATTTGGAAAATATTGAGGTAACTGAAGGCCAAGAAGCGAAAGAGAATTATTGGAAGCGCATCTGGAACGGATTTGTAAGTTTTGCCACTTCAATGGACTTCAGGGGCTCTTTAGAAGAAAAATGGAAAGCTTTAAACGATCTCACCGCTCGTGAAAAATTTATTAGAATCGCTGGTTCAAAAGCCAGTATTTCAACTTTCGCCCACGGAAATGTATCGTTGCGAGGGCGGCAATTAAATGATTGGTTTAAAGAGCCTGAAAAATTAGTTCAAGAGTTGGAAAAATGCAGTCATCTGGTGGTTCCTGGGTTACCGGAACAAAGCCGATTTTTAACAAACCTGGTTGGCTTTCAAGGTCCCATGTTTCAGATTTTCTCAGATGCCGAGTTGGAAATAATTCGGCAATGGATTTCAGAACTTCCTATTGATGTAACAGCGGCGCCAGTGCCGGCAAAACCTTTCTCGGTAGTTATTGCAGAGATTAAGGATGTTGCTCCGGATGTGAAGCAATTTGTTTTACAACGGCCAACTGACGAATCCCTTCCACCTTTTACCTCCGGGAGCCATATTTCCCTTCATTTTCTCGTAAAAGGAAAGGAAATCATCCGGCCCTACTCTTTAATGGGTTCTCCCCAAGATCTGCACCAATATAATATATCCGTACGTAAAACTGCCGATTCCAAGGGTGGCTCCCAAGGGCTCCATCAGGGGATTAAAGCGGGAGAAACAATCCAAATTTCATACCCCTTAAACAATTTTCCTCTTATAGAGAAGGCTAGAAAATATCTGTTCATGGCCGGTGGGATTGGTATTACTCCATTCATGTCTTATTTTTACGAATTAAATGAAAAGAAAGCCAATTTTGAATTGCATTATGCCGTCCGAGATCGCATGCATGGGCCCTATGTCAATGAGCTCGAGAAACAACTTTCCGATAAAATCACTGTCTACGATTTTTCTAAAAATCAAGCCATGGAAATTGAGAAGATATTGTCTGAGCAACATATAGGCACTCACCTTTATGTTTGTGGGCCTTCCTCCATGATCGATACTGCTATTTCGGCGGCCGAAAAATTGGGCTATCCGAAGTCAACGATCCACTTTGAAAGATTTTCCCAAAATAACAACGGGTCTGAATTTAAGGTGACTTTGGCCAGATCCAACCGAACCATCTCAGTTTTGGAAAATAAAAGTATCCTGGAAGCGCTGGAGGCCGAAGGGCTTTCTCATCCTTACTCATGCCGGGTCGGTAATTGCGGGACATGCGTAACTAACTACCGGGATAGCGAGGTTGAACATCGGGATAATTGCCTGTCGGAAGAAGAGCGCACTAAAAAGATTGCTATTTGTTGTTCACGAATCAAGGGGACTTCTTTAGTCTTGGAAATATAATTAGAAACGATATCTTTGTGAGCTAATTCCGGCGATCAGCGGGTCTGTCAATCGAACTGTGTATCTGAAGTTTTCACAGCGCAGCCAATGGTACGCGCTCTTCGCCGAACATCGTCTGGAAGCTCTGCAGCGCTGGCTTCCAGTGGTGGATTCAATTCCCACTGGTGTGTTGTCCGCGTCCGCAACGCCGTTCTGCTGCGTTGAGGTAGCTGCGAAAAACCAGATTTCACCCCGGTGAATTCAACCACCAACTGCAACAGTTATGCGATGAGCTGTAGCGGGCTGAAATAGCCATGTCGCTTCCTCGGTCGAGCGTTGAGTTTGTCGCTGACAGCGTTGCATTGAGCTTGCGTCAAGTCGACCATCGAGTTGCCCTTGGGCCAGTACTGACGCAGCAATCCGTTGGTGTTCTCATTCGTTCCCCGTTCCCATGGGTGGTAAGGCCGGGCGAAGTAGATCGTTACTCCGGTCGCGATTTCCACTTTTCGATAGCCATGAAATTCGGTGCCGTTGTCGGCTGTGATCGTCAACACCGGCAACGGTGAACGCCGAATCGCTCTGATCAACGCTCTGTTGACTGACTTGACTGTTTTATCCGGCACTTTCTCCACCAACAAAACACCGGTCACACGCTCCACCAGCGTCACAACGCAGGCCGTCTCTCCGCTGGCGCCTTGTACCGTATCCAGCTCCCAGTGACCCACTTCCTGGCGCTCCTCTACCGCCGCGGGCCGCTCGTCGATCATCCGCTTACCCTGCAGCCGGCCTCGACGTTCCAAGCCATAGTGACGCTTGCGACGCTTGTAACGCCGACGCAACTCCTTCCACAGCGAACCACCAGACCTCCAGTCCCCACGGACATACCGGTAGATCGTCTGATGGCTGATCTGCAGCTCACCCAGTCGCTTGAGTGTTCCGGCAATCTGTTCCGGACTCCACTGAGCTTCCAGCAACTTGCGCACCATCGCATAGTCTTCTTCGCCATGATGTGAACCA
>JAYWIC010000121.1:0-9677 GCA_043789195.1 Arenimonas sp.
AGTCGGTCATGGACTTGTGGTATTTCGACGGCAATCTTTCAAGGGCGGCCAGCATATCCGTGGTCAATTGTTCGTCGAAATCATCGCGAGGCCTTGCCAGCTTTGCACAACTCCTTTCGGGCAAGCGAACCATAACGGCAACCATCGCCCGGTTTTGGGCAACAATTTGTTTACGTGGCAGTGATTGGGCGCCGCGTCGTTGCATTTCTTTCAGGATGGCAAACAGGCCTTTACTGGAAATTGAACGTCCAAATTTCGATATGATTTTTTCATTCGCATTGACCTTGTCGATAAATGCCTGATGCTCGGCATACAGGGCTGAACCTGGCTGCAGGGGATTCTCAAGCTTCACCGACATAAACGGCAAGGCGACTCCACCGCTCTGGCTTTGCTTGTAGAAAAAAGCGAAAACCGAAATGACGACGAGTGCGATCAATATTTTTTTCATTTTAATACTCACTAAAGAAAATGCGGACCGAAGTCCGCATTTTTTATTTCAACTTGTAAGGAAATCAGGCTTCTGTGGCAGCCGCGTGATCTTCACCTTCGGTAACGGCTTTCATCGACAAACGAATGCGGCCTTGTTTATCGACTTCGAGTACTTTCACTTTCACGATATCGCCTTCCTTGAGCTTGTCGGAAACTTTCTCGACGCGCTCATCGGAGATTTGCGATACGTGTACCAAGCCGTCTTTGCCCGGCAGGATGGTAACGAATGCACCAAAGTCCATGATCTTGGCAACTTTACCTTCGTAGATACGACCTGGCTCAACGTCAGAAACAATTTGTTCGATACGAGCACGTGCGGCTTCTGCTGCGGCCAGATTGACCGAAGCAATGGTAATGGTGCCGTCGTCTTTAATATCGATCTGGGTGCCGGTTTCCTTGGTAATGGCTTGAATCGTGGCGCCGCCTTTACCGATAACTTCGCGAATCTTGTCTGGATGCACTTTCATGGTCAACAGACGTGGAGCAAATTCGGAAAGTTCTGCACGTGGCGAGGTCATAGCTTTCGCCATTTCGCCGAGGATATGAATACGGCCATCTTTGGCTTGCGCCAATGCCACTTTCATGATTTCTTCGGTGATACCGTCAATCTTGATGTCCATTTGCAGTGCGGAAATACCGCGTTCGCTACCGGCCACTTTGAAATCCATATCGCCCAGATGATCTTCATCACCCAGGATGTCGGACAACACGGCGTAATCGCTTCCTTCCTTGATCAAACCCATTGCAATACCAGCCACCGGAGCAGCAATTGGTACGCCGGCATCCATCATCGCGAGCGATGAACCACACACCGAGGCCATCGAAGAGGAACCATTGGACTCAGTAATTTCCGATACGCAACGGATGGTGTAAGGGAAACCTTCCATGGTGGGCATGACGGCTTGTACGCCGCGCTTGGCGAGACGGCCGTGACCAATTTCGCGACGCTTTGGACCCATCATGCGGCCAGCTTCACCTACCGAATACGGAGGGAAGTTGTAATGGAACAGGAAATGATCTTTGCTTTCGCCTTCGGCTGCATCGATGATCTGACCATCGCGTGCAGTACCCAATGTGATAACAACCAAAGCCTGAGTTTCACCACGGGTAAACAGGGCCGAGCCATGGGTGCGTGGCAATACGCCAGTACGCACGCTGATTGGACGCACAGTGCTCAGATCACGACCGTCGATACGGATTTTGGTATTGAGCACCGAAGCGCGCATGGTGCTGTATTCCAGCTCGCCAAATTCCTTGCTCAGATCACCGGCAACCCAGCCATTGGCTTCAGCGGCAGGCTTGATGGATTCCATCACCGATTTTTTCAAAGCGGAAATGGCATCACGACGTTCGAGCTTGTTGCGAATTTGAAAAGCAGAGGCCAAACGATCGCCAATGGCTTCTTTCAAAGTCGCAATCATGCTTTCGTTTTTCGCAGCGGCTTCCCACTTCCATGCGTCAACGCCGACTTCAGCGGCAAATTCCTTGATCGCGTTGATCACGGCTTGTTGTTGCTGATGGCCGAACATGACGGCACCGAGCATGATTTCTTCGGACAGTTCTTTCGCTTCCGATTCCACCATCAGTACCGCGTTGTGGGTGCCGGCAACAATCAGGTCGAGTTGCGAGGTGAGAAGCTCGGTGGTGCTTGGATTCAACAGGTAATGGCCATTGGCAAAACCGACGCGGGCGGCACCAATCGGACCATTGAACGGAAGACCAGACAATACCAATGCTGCAGAAGTACCGATCATTGCCGGGACATCAGCTGGCACTTCCGGATTCATCGACAACACGGTGGCAATGATTTGCACTTCGTGGTGGAAGCCTTCCGGGAACAGCGGACGCACCGGGCGGTCAATCAGACGCGAGGTTAAAGTCTCACGCTCGGTAGCGCGGCCTTCGCGTTTGAAGAAGCCACCGGGAATGCGGCCACCGGCATAAAACTTTTCTTGATAATCGACGGTTAACGGAAAGAAATCCAGACCTTCTTTCGCGTTTTTGTTACCGACGGCGGTGACCAAGACCACGGTATCGGCCATTGTCACCATCACTGCACCGCCGGCTTGGCGTGCAATTTCACCGGTTTCAAGTTTGACTTGATGCTGGCCGTATTGGAATGTTTTAGTTACTTTCGCCACGATTATTTTCCTTTCAATGTATTTCAGAAAACACCCTGTCTTCTGAATTTATTTCTAAAATTTTTTGGTGCCACAAAAACAAATGCGGCGCATTTCTGCGCCGCACGGTATTTCTTTATTAACGACGCAAGCCCAAACGTTCAATCAGAGTCTTGTAGCGTTCGCCGTCTTTCTTTTTAAGATAGGCCAGCAAGCTGCGGCGTGTGTTGACCATTTTCAGCAGACCACGACGTGAATGGTTGTCGTGCTTGTGTGCTTTGAAGTGTTCGGTCAGGTGTTCGATGCGTGCAGTCAACAAGGCGACTTGCACTTCTGGTGAACCGGTATCGTTCGCAACGCGGCCGAAATCGGTCATGATTTTCTGGGTATCAACTGCCATTTTATATATCTCAATAGATGCGTAATTCACAGGAACGTCCATCCAGATGGATGACCGCACCGCAACATTCGCCGGTTAAGGGAGCACTTGCGGGAAAAAGCCCCAATCAAGCCTGTCAATTATAGCGGTTATGGCGCTTTCCAGACAAGCGTAAATAGCCACCGTGACGGGCCGTCAGGCCCGAATACTCTCCGACAATTCGGGCCTGACGGCCCTCCTACGGCTTGAACTTAGCTCAGCGCAGCCCAGCGGAACAAGCGTTTTGCCTGCAATACGCCGTATGGGTCCAGGCTGGCCAGACCCATTGAGCGCCCGGCTTCGTCACAAACATTGACATCGCCCAGTATCTGGCAATCTGCAATGACTAGACGCTGGCCTTGGCCGAAACGCCTGATTTGCGCTTCGTCCAAGCGAAGAACCGGCCAGCCGGCCAATCCGATCTCGAGAGGAAGCACTAGCGGCAATAAGGCTTCGTCGCCCTGTTCGGCCATAATTTCCAGCTCATCCAAGCTATGCATCTGTGGCTCTAGAAAAGGGGCAACCCAAAGACGGCGCAACGCAGTCACATGTGCACCGCAACCAAGTAGCTCTCCCAAATCGCGAACGATGCTTCGAATATAAGTTCCGGAGCCACAGACAACCCGCAATGAAATTTCGTTTTCGCCGATATGGATGATCTCGATGCTTTCGACATCCACTTCGCGCAATGGCACTTCGATTTTTTCGCCACGACGTGCTTTCGCATAAAGCGGTTCGCCGCCTTGCTTCAGTGCCGAATAAATCGGTGGTCGCTGCTGAATTTTTCCGATGAATTGCTTCACCAAAATCTGAATTTTTTCTGCATTCAATTCGGGAACATCACGCTCAATCAGCACCTGGCCGTCGGCATCATCGGTATCGGTAGTCGCACCACACTGCGCAACGGTTTCGTAAGCTTTATTCTTGCCTAACAGAATTCCGGCGATCTTGGTTGCTTCGCCCAGACAAATGGGCAGTAACCCCGTTGCAAGCGGATCCAGGCTGCCGGTGTGACCGGCTTTTTCCGCACGGAATATATGGCGGACGCGCTGCAGTGCCTGATTGGAACTGAGGCCTTGCGGCTTATCAAGCAAGACAATGCCGTCAATGCTTCGAAATACTGTGCGTGGACGTTTTTGCATCATCTTGAGTGCTGGCTTTTGTGTGAGCTGCTTTAGCAGCGATTGGAGTTTAAAGACTAAGCAATCTGATTGATTGCATCGTTGCTAAAGCAGCTCCCACAACACACAATTATTTTTCGACTTCTGCGCCTGAATCAGCATCCGGCTCTTTCGGAGCAACCCGATCAGACTCTGGCAGCTCACGCAGCAAGGCTTCAATTTTTTCGCCTTTGTCCACGGAATCGTCATACATGAAATGCAACTCAGGCACGTGACGCATACGCACGGCCTGCGCAAGTTTGTAGCGAAGTTGCGGCGCCAATTCTTTCAGGGCTTTGACGGCGACTGGGCCTTTATCGCCCAGCAATGCCGTTACATAAACATTGGCATGTGCCATATCGCGGGTTATCTCGACATCGGAAACGCTGACCGATGGCAGACCATGTTCACGCACGGCGGCGTGAACGATCAGACCCAAGTCGCGTCGCAGTTGCGAGGCGACGCGATCGGTACGATGAAAACTCTTTTTTGCCATTGCCTTTACAGCGTCCGTGCAAATTCAATGCGTTCAAAGCATTCAATTTGATCGCCGGGCTGAACGTCGTTGTAGGCTTTAACCGCGATACCGCATTCTGTACCACTCTTAACTTCTTCAACGAGGTCTTTAAAGCGACGCAGCGATTCCAGCTCGCCTTCAAACACAACAACACTGTTACGCAATACGCGAATAGGCTTGTTCTTCTTGACCGAACCTTCGATAACCAGCGAACCAGCGACCGCACCGAATTTCGAACTGCGGAAAACATCGCGCACTTCGGCGATACCGATAATTTCTTCGCGAATTTCCTTGCCAAGCAAACCCGAAGCCACTTGCTTTACCTGATCAATCACGTCGTAAATAATCGAGAAGTAACGCAGATCCAAACCGTTGCTTTCGATAATTCTGCGAGCCGTTGCGTCGGCACGCACATTGAAGCCGATGATCACGGCTTTTGCCGCCGAGGCCAGCGTTGCGTCGGATTCGGTAATGCCGCCTACGCCCGAGCTAATCACATTGATACGAATGAGTTCGTTGGACAAACCAGTGAGTGATTGACGCAGGGCTTCGACCGAACCTTGTACATCGGCTTTCACCAGGATGTTCATAGTTTGCATGCCATTGTCCTGGCCCATTGAAGCCATGATGTCTTCCATGCGGCTGCCGGCAGAGGTGACCAAGCGTGATTCACGACGTTTGGCGTCACGTTGCTGGGCAACGTCTTTCGCCAGACGCTCATCAGACACAACAACAAAATCATCGCCTGCATCTGGCACGCCGGACAGACCCAGCACCTGAACCGGAATCGAAGGACCAGCAGAATCAACTTGCTTTCCGTTTTCATCAAACAAGGCACGCACTCGGCCGTAATGCACGCCGCACACCAAGTAATCACCTTTCTTCAAGGTGCCTTGTTGCACGAGCACGGTTGCGACCGGGCCACGACCTTTATCAAGTGCCGATTCAATAACAACACCCGTTGCCAGCGTGTCGTAAACCGCTTTCAATTCCATCACTTCGGCTTGTACCGAAATGGCGTCCAGCAAGGCATCAATACCCATACCGGTTTTTGCCGATACTGGAACAAATTGCACATCACCGCCCCACTCTTCCGGCACCACTTCCAATGCAACCAAACCTTGTTTGACGTTATCGGGATTGGCTTCCGGTTTATCCATTTTATTGACGGCAATCAGCAATGGCACTTTGGCAGCGCGCGCATGATTTACCGCTTCAATGGTTTGCGGCATGACGCCGTCATCGGCAGCCACCACCAATACCACGATGTCGGTGAGTTTTGCACCACGAGCACGCATCGAAGTAAAGGCCGAGTGACCGGGAGTATCGAGGAAGGAAATAACACCTTTCTCGGTTTCAACATGATAAGCGCCGATATGCTGCGTGATACCACCCGCTTCACCAGTGGCCACTTTGGTGCGGCGGATATAATCGAGCAAGGAGGTTTTACCGTGATCAACATGACCCATGATGGTCACGACAGGCGGACGTGTTCTTTGTTCGCCCTGTACTTCTACCTTGACGGCTTCCAGCGCGCTTTCAGCATCGTCTTCCTGCGACTTGGTGGCTTTGTGGCCGAGTTCTTCGACAACCAACACGGCAGTATCATGATCGATCGCTTGATTGATCGTTGCCATGACGCCCATTTTGAAAAGTGCACGAACAACTTCAGTGCCCTTCATCGCCAATTTATTGGCTAGCTCGCTGACTAGAATACTCTCGCCAATAAATAGCTCACGCAATACCGGTGCGGTTGGTTTCGAAAAACCATGTTGACCGGTTGCCGAGCGCGAGGCTTCGACAATTTTGACTTTTGGTTTACGACGATTACCGGCCGAACGGCGCGCACGTTCGTCAGCGGTCAGGTGTAATTGACCGGCTGCAAAACGGGCAGCCGAGCTGTCTTCGCCTTCGTTATCGACCATGGCATGCGAGCCACGTGGTTTATGTTTGATCGATGGCGTTTTGCTTGGCACATTGCTTTTCGGAGCAGCCGGGCCGTTATCGCGCCGCGGAGCTTCGGTTCTTGGCGGACGCGGAGCATGCTTATCGACAGGTTTAGCGACTTTGGCACCGGCATCTTCGTCCGGTTTTACGGCAACGGCCGCCACCAATTTTTCAGCTTCGGCACGCGATGCTTTTGCAGCAGCTTCGATAACGGCAAGGCGCTGTGTTTCTTCTTCGCGACGAGCACGATCTCTTTCGCTTAATGCAGCATTTTCGGCCTGATTACGTGAATTGGACACTTCCAATTTACGCAAGGCGTCATCACGCTCATCGCTCTGCGGGGTTTCAATGGTGTCGCGTTTTACATAAGTACGCTTTTGTCGTACTTCAATCGAGACGGTTGTTTTTGCTTTACCTGCACTCACCGTCAGCTCTTCAACAGTGCGACGCTTGAGCGTGATTTGCTTGGGCGCTTCGCCTTCGGTGGTTCTTTCATCTTTGCCATGGGTACGGCGCAGGAAACCGAGCAATTTCATTTTCTCAGTACTACTGACCACCTGATCCGGCCCACTGAATGTCATGCCGGCACCAGACAGCTGCTCAAGCAACTTTTCGGTGGGCATTCCAAGCACTTTGGCCAGTGAACCTACGGTGACTTCAGACATGTTTTTTGTATCCTGATAGGGGCCGGAGCCCGTTCTATTACATTACTAATCAATAACGCTATGAATCCATTAGTCCTGGCGGGCAGCCATGATTAAAGCCGCAGCCTGCGCTTCATCCATGTCCACCATATCCAGCAATTCAAAAGTCGCCAAATCAGCTAAATCTTGTTTGGTAATGACGCCATGACCGGCAATAGCGTAAGCCGTCGCTTCATCCATACCTTCCACTGCCAGCAAATCTTCTGCCGGTTTGTGGTCTTCAATTTCTTCTTCAACAGCTAACGCGTCGTTGAGCAGAGCATCACGGGCGCGAGCACGGAGTTCTTCCACGATATCTTCATCGAAGCCTTCGACCGCCAGCAATTCAGCTGCAGGCACATAGGCAATTTCTTCAACGGTGCTGAAGCCTTCGGCGACCAGAATACCGGCGATTTCTTCATCGACTTCAAGTTTGGCCATAAACAATTGACGGGCAGTGGCTTGTTCGGCATCGCTTTTCGCGCTGACTTGATCTTGCGTCATCACGTTCAATTGCCAGCCGGTTAAACGGCTTGCCAGACGTACGTTTTGGCCGCCTTTGCCGATTGCCTGTGCCAATTTGTCTTCGGCAACAGCGATGTCCATCGAATGCTTTTCTTCATCAACAATAATCGACTGCACTTCGGCCGGCGCCATCGCATTGATGACGAATTGGGCGGGGTTATCCGACCACAACACGATATCGACGCGTTCGCCATTCAATTCATTCGAAACGGCTTGTACGCGTGAACCACGCATACCGATGCAGGCGCCGATGGGATCGGTGCGGTGGTCGTGGGCCAACACGGCGATTTTTGCGCGATCGCCTGGATCGCGTGCCGCTGCTTTAATTTCTACCAAACCCTGGCCCACTTCCGGCACTTCAAGTTTGAACAATTCCATCATGAATTCCGGCGCGCTACGCGAGATAAACAACTGAGGGCCGCGGGTTTCGGGGCGCACTTCCAGCAAGTAACCTCGTACGCGATCACCCGGACGCAGCACGTCACGCGGGATCGCTTTGTCTTTTGGAATCACCGCTTCAGCATTGCCGCCGAGATCAACGAAAACATTGCCGCGCTCGGTACGTTTCACGATGCCGTTGATCAATTCACCAACGCGATCAGCCCAGGCTTCCAGCACTTGTGCACGTTCTGCTTCACGCACGCGCTGAACGATAACCTGCTTGGCGGCTTGCGCCGAGATGCGGCCGAATTCCGGATTTTCGATGTGCTCTTCAATAAAATCGCCAATCTGGATGTCTGCTTTTTCTTCAATCGCATCCATCATGCGGGTCATGCGATCGGGTGATTCCATGACGATGTCGTCGGCGACCACTTCCCAGCGACGGAATGTCTCATAAGTACCATCTTTAGGATTGATGGAAACGCGCACGGCGACATCTTCATCGTGATAACGTTTTTTAGCCGCCGAGGCCAAGGCTGCTTCCATAGCTTCGATAATGACACTGCGCGCAACGCCTTTTTCATTGGCGACCGCTTCCATTACCAGCAATAATTCCTTACTCATGTAACCGCTCCATCACAGGCTTTAGGCCTTGAACTTAGTCAGGTTGTGGGTCTTTGCGACGGCGTGAACCGCGCTCAGGTTTCTTTTCTTTCGACTCGCCCAGTCCCATGGCAGCGTAATCCGGGACCAATCGGGCTTTTTCAATATTGTCGTATGCGATTTCAAATTCGGCCTTGTCTTCGGCGATGGTGATGATTTCACCTTCGACTTTGACAATTTTTCCTTGAACGCGACGACGGGTATTCTGTGGCAAACGCAAATTCACCTTGGCCTGCTCACCCATGAAACGGGCGAAATGGGCCGGCTTGAACAGGGGGCGATCAATACCCGGCGAAGAGACTTCGAGCGTGTAATTGCTGCTAATCGGATCATTCACGTCCAGAATCGCTGCCACTTCACGACTTACCGCTTCGCAATCTTCGATAGTGACCAAACGGCCTTCGACATCAATATAAAGACGCAACAAGGCACGGCTGCCCGATTGAGCGAACTCAATGCCCAGCAGCTCCAACTTCAGCGCTTCCACCGTGGGTGTCAGCATTTCGATCAGTTCGTCAGTTTTGCTCATAAATCCCATCTCAGCCAAATTACAAAAACAAAAAAGGGCCATAAGGCCCCTTTCCGGTACATCCAGGTTCCGGTTTTCTTGATGCATAAACTCATCAGGAATAAGCCCGAGTAACGTCGCATACGCTCGATTACTTAGAAACTGGTAGCGGGGGTAGGATTTGAACCTACGACCTTCGGGTTATGAGCCCGACGAGCTGCCAGACTGCTCCACCCCGCAGCAGTGAACCGCGATTATAGCGGCTT
>JAYWIC010000122.1:0-40139 GCA_043789195.1 Arenimonas sp.
TGTCCTTGGCGTCTTCGAAGTCGCGCATGGTGACCATGCGGCGGTTCTTGCGGGCCCCCATCAGGGCGCCCTCGTTCACCAGGTTAGCGAGGTCGGCGCCCGAGAAGCCGGGCGTGCCGCGCGCGATCACCTTGACATCAACGTCAGCGGCCAGCGGGACGTTTTTCATGTGCACGCGCAGGATACGTTCGCGGCCGTTCACGTCTGGGTTCGGCACCACCACCTGACGGTCAAAGCGGCCAGGGCGCAGCAGCGCGGGGTCCAGCACGTCGGGACGGTTGGTGGCGGCGATCAGGATGATGCCTTCGCTGGATTCAAAGCCGTCCATCTCGACCAGCAGCTGGTTCAGCGTCTGCTCGCGCTCGTCGTTACCGCCGCCGAGACCTGCGCCACGATGGCGACCGACGGCGTCGATTTCGTCGATAAAAATAATGCACGGCGCATGTTTCTTGGCCTGGTCAAACATATCGCGAACGCGGCTGGCGCCGACGCCGACAAACATTTCAACGAAATCCGAACCGGAAATACTAAAGAAAGGCACCTTGGCCTCACCGGCAATGGCACGAGCAAGCAAGGTTTTACCGGTACCGGGATTACCCACCATCAGGATGCCACGTGGAATACGTCCGCCGAGTTTCTGGAAGCGGCCTGGGTCACGTAAAAACTCAACCAGTTCGCCAACTTCTTCTTTTGCTTCATCGCAACCGGCAACGTCTTCAAAAGTGACTTTGACTTGATCCTCGCCCTGCATTTTCGCACGCGAGCGACCGAAGCTCATCGCACCACCTTTACCGCCGCCTTGCATCTGGCGCATGAAGTAAATGAAGATACCAACGAATAAAATAATAGGCAGGAAATTAATCACGGCAGACCAGAATAGCGACGGGCCACCCGATGGTTTTTGCTGGATGATTTCAATGCGATTTTTGACGAGCGAATTCACGAGGTCACGGTCGTAAGGACCAGTGGTTGTCATGACAGTGCCGTCGTTGCGAGTGTATTTCAGCATCGTCGCAGCTCCGGTGCTTTCACCGGAAAACTCGACAGTTTTGACGCTGCTGTTATAAACGTCATCGATGAATTTTGAATACTCGACTTCTTTCGCCGGGGCGCCTGCGCCTATTTTTCCGGAGAAGCTTTGATACACCGTCATCATCACCAGGCCGATGACAAGTGCGAGTAATAAATTTTTGACGAGATCATTCATTCTTTTTTTCCTTAACGTTTGCCGAGGGCCAACGCATAAACTTCATTAGAGCGACGACGCGATGCCGCCGGTTTGCGAGTAATTACTTTGGTATAGCGGGTTTTCAAATCCTTCATGTAAGCGTCGAATCCTTCGCCCATGAATAATTTGATCAGAAAGTTACCGCCTTTCTTCAAGTGCTTATCCGCGAATTCCACCGCCAGTTCCGAGAGATACATTGCCCGGGCCAGATCAACGGAGTCCACACCACTCATATTGGGGGCCATATCCGAAAGCACAAGGTCCACGGCAGCGCCGTCAATCAAGGCTTCAAGCCGCGAGATTGCCTCATCCTCTCTGAAATCGCCGTGAATGAAATCCACCCCTGCGATTCCCGGCATTTCAAGAATATCCATCGCGATGACGCGGCCTTTCGACCCCAAATCACGCCTGACCACTTGAGACCAGCCACCGGGAGCAGCACCTAAATCGACCACAATCATCCCCGGCCTGAGTAATTTGTCGCGCTCGATCAGCTCTTCGAGCTTGTAAGCCGCCCGTGAACGCATGCCTTCGGCCTGCGCTTTCTTGACGAACGGGTCAGCGAAATGTTCTTTCAACCATTGCTGGCTACTTTTACTGCGGGCCATGGACCTTCAACCGGATACGAAAACCTTCTCTACGCCGCCATGATAACCTGTACACCCTTGAAAACTCCTTAGATGTTTATGTCGACCACACTGACCAATCCCCAAAAGCGCTATTTGAAAGGCTTAGCCCATGATTTGCGTCCCACCATTATGGTCGGCGCCAAAGGCGTAACGCCCTCGCTTTTAGCGGAATTGGATGCCGTTTTGGAACAACACGAGCTGATCAAGGTAAAAATCTCGGCCGAAGACCGCGAAACCCGCGACGCGTGGATCGAAGAAATGGTGAAAACCAGCCAATCAGGCCTCGTCACCCGCATCGGCAATATTGCCGTGATGTTCCGTCGC
The DNA here is from genome assembly GCA_043789195.1 of Arenimonas sp. Lineage (GTDB taxonomy): Bacteria > Pseudomonadota > Gammaproteobacteria > Xanthomonadales > Xanthomonadaceae > Arenimonas. The sequence continues at coordinate 2,182 of JAYWIC010000122.1, forward strand.
AGCAAAAACAAGCCTTTCGTGATTTTGCCCAAGGCTTAAAAGCCATGCAGTTGACGCTGGAAAACCCGGATTTTCGCTATCTGCTTCGCGGTATCAGCGCAGACGGCGTGCTGGTGAACGATAAAACGCTTAATTCCAGCTTCATTCTCACTCCAAACGAGCTCCTCGAAAACTGGCGTCCGGCATCCAGCCAAGATCTTGTTGCCGATGACATGCAGGCTTTGCTGGATTTAAACCCGGTGCTGGTCATTCTTGGCACTGGCACACGCCAACAATTTCCTTCTGCCGCCGTCATGGCTGCCTGCCTGACCCGCGGCATCGGCATCGAAGTGATGGATAACGCCGCCGCTGCACGTACTTTCAACGTGCTCGCCACCGAAGGACGCAAAGTCGTCGCCGGCTTTATCGTCTGATGCGCGCAAGACCGAACCGCGTCGGTGTTCCGGTTTCGTTGTGTGTGGCAATCATTGTTCTTCTGTTGCAGGGCTGCATTTTCAGGAAGCCCACCGATGCCGAGCGTTATGCGCTTTGGGAAAGAAAGCACAGCGCAGAAATTGTCGAATACCAGGCCTTTTTGGGTGAGAACGAGGTTGGCGATATCATCCCGATCTCCCAGTTACTGAAATCCGCCCGTGACTGGAAAAAATGTAAGGCCGAGCCATTCACCATGCCTCCGAAAGAGCTGTGGCCAAATATTCTGCCGACTTTACAGATTGTCAAAAAATTCAAATCCGAAGGCGTGCTGAACAACCCCATCGCCGCTTCCGTGTATCGCGACCCTGTCTTGAATACCTGCGCCGGGGGTAGCCCGAAAAGCAAACACATGCAATTGAACGCGATCGATTTCGATATCAATGCAACACCCGAGTCCCTCGAAACCCTGTGCAATGCCTGGAAGACTTTAGGCCAGGAATTGAAGCTCGGGCTAGGCTTTTACACGCCGACCCGCATCCATCTGGATACCCAGGGCTTTAGAAGCTGGGGCACGGATTACACCTACAAGACCTCGCCCTGCCTGCAAGAAAAGTGACATAGTCGGCGTAGGTTGGGCCTCGGCACGACACAGAGATTTCGATAATGCCGGGGTTCCTGGCCAGGGGCCGACAAACACGACCCAATCCAAGTCACATTGTTGTCATAAAAATGATATCTAATGCAGCTCATCACATATTTTTCATGGTGTCTGCGTGCTTAAACGAATTTTAATCGTCGATGATGAACCGGCCATTCGCGACATGGTGGCTTTCGCCCTGCGCAAGGACAATTACGAACCGGTGCACGCAGGCGATGCTCGAGAAGCACAGGAAGCCATCGCCCAAAAAGTACCCGACCTGATTTTGCTGGACTGGATGCTGCCGGGTACGAGCGGTCTCGAACTTGCCCGTCGCTGGCGTCGGGATGAACTCACCCGAAGCGTTCCCATCATCATGCTGACCGCACGCGGCGAAGAAAACGACCGTGTCAGCGGACTGGAATCCGGCGTCGATGATTACGTGATCAAACCATTTTCCGCCCGTGAATTACTGGCACGCATCAAGGCGGTTTTGCGGCGCTCGCGGGACGATGAAGACGATGGCTCGGTGAGTGTCGGCGATCTTCGCATCGATGGCGCCGCCCATCGCGTTTATGCCAACGAGCAAAGCGTGCATGTCGGCCCAACCGAATATCGCCTACTGCATTTTTTCATGACGCATGCCGACCGCGTATATACCCGTAGCCAACTGCTGGATTACGTCTGGGGCGGCAGTGTCTATGTCGAAGAACGTACGGTTGACGTCCATATTCGTCGTCTGCGTAAAGCCCTTGAGCCCTTCAAGCTTGAAGATATGGTGCAAACGGTGCGTGGCTCGGGCTATCGCTTCTCCGCCTTGCGTTAAACTGCGGCATGCACAATTTCATCCGCACGATAAGTCAACACGAAACGCTTCGGCATATTCTGCTATGGGTCATCGTGGCCGGGCTCATCGGCTGGGCATTGGGTTTTGTATTGCCTGCCATCGCCATTGCCTGCGCACTTGTCATCATCTGGCAATACTGGCGTGTGAATCATCTGCTTATGCGAGCAAAAGCCAACGAAACCTTCAGCAATACCGTATCGAAAGATATTTACCAGCAACTGGAAAGCCATCTGGCCCATCGTGAAATGTCGGCCAGACAACGTTCTCGCCGACTATTGAGCCTGTTGCGCGCCTATCGCCAAGCCGGAGCGGCATTGCATGACGGCGGTCTCATTGTGCAACGCAACAGCAGCCAGATTGTCTGGTTCAATAAAGCGGCAAAGCGATTTCTGGGCTTGAATTATCCGCGCAGCATCGGTACGAATTTATTGATGCATATCAATAGTACGCGCGTACACGAATGGTTTTTAGCCGGTGACGTAGATGAACCCTTGATGGATTTGCCTAGCCCGCAGGACGAGAACATCCGATTAAGTCTGCGCCTGTTGCCCTACTCGAACGAACAATTTCTGGTCGTCGTTCGCGATGTCACCAAATTGATGCAGCTTGAACATATGCGGCGTGATTTTGTTGCCAATGTCTCGCATGAATTGCGAACGCCCTTGACGGTTGTGCACGGCTATCTCGACATGATGGAGCCGGAAGACAACCCCCAATTTGCGCCGATGATCGAGGAAATGCGCAAGCAATCCTCCCGCATGGCGCAACTGGTGGAAGACTTGCTGACCCTGTCGCGCCTGGACTCGCAGGAATCGCTTCGCGAAGAAGTGATCCCGATGCAAACCATGCTGACCACACTAAGGCGCGAAGCCGAAGCGCTTAGCCAGGGGCATCATAAAATCACCATTGAAGATTCCGCCCGGTGCGATATTTACGGCGCCCACAAAGAGCTGCACAGTGCTTTTTCCAACCTGGTAAGCAATGCCGTGCGTTACACCCCCTATAACGGCTCGATCGACATACGCTTCTTGCAACTGCCCGACAAATCATTACGGCTTTGTGTTAAAGACAGCGGCTATGGCATTCCGGCACAACACCTGCCCCGCATTACCGAGCGTTTTTATCGCGTATCCACCAGTCGATCGCGCGAAAGCGGCGGCACCGGTCTGGGCCTATCGATTGCCAAGCACGTGCTTAGCCTGCATCAGGCGCGGCTAGAGATTGAAAGCGAAGTGGGTAAAGGCAGCCAATTTTGCTGTATCTTCAGCGGCGACCGCGCCCGGGCGCGTATTTGACGGGATTTTCCACCCATCAGTATCCGTGTCGGCTATCCTTTGTAATCTCCAAAAAAAGAACCCAGTCCGTGAGTACAGACCGACCTAGTGGCGAATTGTTTATCAATCGCGAGTTATCGCAATTGGAGTTTAATTTCCGCGTTCTTGCACAGGCGCAGGATGAAAAAATTCCTTTATTGGAACGCCTTCGCTACCTTTGCATCGCCTGTACCAATCTCGACGAGTTTTTTGAAATTCGCGCAGCAACGGTGCGCACCGCCCTGAAGTTCGGGACCCCACTGCAGCCCGACGGCATTCATCCGGGCGATGCTCTGAAACAGATTCATGCAAAAGCCGGTGAATTGGTGAAGGCGCAGTACGAATTCTGGAACGAGGTCATGCGTCCCGAGTTGACCAAAGCCGGCATTCGCGTCATGCCGCGCGACCAGTGGAATGCCAAGGAACGCCGCTGGCTGCATGAGTATTTCAAGGAAGAAGTGTTGCCGGTTTTATCGCCCATCGGTTTGGATCCGGCGCATCCGTTCCCCCGCATCCTGAATAAAAGTTTGAATGTCGTCGTGGTACTGGAAGGCAAAGATGCCTTCGGGCGTAACGGAGGCATGGCGATCGTGCGTGCACCACGCTCGCTCTCGCGCATTATCCAGATTCCCGAGGAAGTTTCGGGAGGCAAACATGATTTCGTTTTATTGTCGGCGGTGTTATCGGCCTTTATCGATGATTTGTTTACCGGATTAACGGTAAAAGGCGCCTATCAATTCCGGGTAACGCGAAATTCGGAGCTATTCGTCGACGAAGAAGAAGTCGAAAATCTTGCCAGCGCCTTGAAAGATGAATTGATCGGTCGTGGTTTTCGCCCTGCGGTACGTCTGGAAATTGCCGAAACCTGCCCGAAATCCATCATCAAGATATTGCTGGAAAATTTCCAGTTACCAGAAAATGCCGTTTATAAAATCAATGGTCCGGTAAATTTAAATCGCGTAACCCAGGTCTATGACCTGGTGAATCGCCCCGATCTTAAATTTCCGCCATTCAAGTCACGTCATAAATTGCTGGACGAAGATTGCCCGTTCAATACGATCAGCGAAGGCGATGTATTGCTGCACCATCCCTACGACAGCTTTAGCCACGTACTTGACTTGCTGCAATACGCCAGCAATGACCCGCAAGTACTGGCGATCAAACAAACGCTTTACCGCACGGGTAAAGATTCGAAGATTATCGAATATTTAGTCAATGCCGCTCGTAATGGCAAAGACGTCACGGTCGTTGTAGAGCTACGTGCACGTTTCGACGAAGAGGCGAATTTGAATCTCGCCGACCGTTTGCAGGAAGCCGGCGTACAGGTGATGTATGGCGTGGTCGGCTATAAAACCCATGCCAAGATGATGCTGATTGTGCGCCGTGAAGGGAAAAAATTGCGCCGTTATGTGCATCTTGGCACCGGCAATTACCATGCCGGTACGGCGAGGGTGTATACCGATATCGGTTTGATGACTGCCGACCCGGATATCACAACCGACGTGCATGACTTGTTCCAGCAGATGTCCGGCCTTGCTCCAACCATTAAATTGAAGCGACTGTTGCAATCACCTTTTACCTTGCATAAAAATTTGCTGAAAAAAATCGATCGTGAAGCAAAACATGCGCGAGCTGGAAAAAAATCGCACATTATTGCCAAGATGAATGCGCTCAATGAGCCCGTCGTTATCAAGGCCCTGTATGAAGCATCGCAGGCGGGCGTCAAGATTGATTTGATTGTGCGAGGTGCCTGCTGTTTGCGCCCAGGCGTACCGGGTTTGTCGGAAAACATCAATGTCGTTTCCCTTGTCGGGCGCTTTCTCGAACATAGTCGCGTTTACTGGTTCCATAACGACGGCAATATTGAGACATATTGCTCGAGCGCCGACTGGATGGAGCGAAATTTGCTCCGGCGAATCGAAACATGCTTCCCCATTCTCGACCCAAAACTCGCGATCCGTGTGTATGAAGAAGAGCTTGGTAATTATCTGATGGATAATTCACAGGCTTGGCAATTACAATCCGATGGCAGTTATGTGAAGGTCGTGCCCAAAGCAGATGAAATGCCCTACTCTGCACAAGGTTCCTTGTTAGCGAAGATTTGCGGATAAGCAATGCCAATCGAACAGGCCACGCCACTAAAAGACGGTGATTTGCTCGCCGCCATCGACATTGGCTCCAATAGTTTTCATATGGTCGTTGCACGCTATGTGCTCGGCCAGCTGCGGATTGTCGATCGCATCAAGGAGACTGTACGTTTGGCGGAAGGTCTCGATGGTATCGGCGGTCTGGATCAAAAATCGATTGATCGCGCACTCGAATGCCTTTCGCGTTTTGGTCAGCGTATCCGCACCATTCCCCCACAACATGTGCGTGCCATTGCCACCAATACGGTTCGTGCATTAAAGAGCCCGCAAATTTTTCTATTGCCGGCCGAAAAAGCACTGGGGCATGGCATAGAAGTCGTCGCCGGTCGAGAAGAGGCCCGCCTGATTTATCTTGGCGTTGCCAATGGGCAACCCCCTCGCGAAAAACGACGTCTGGTCATGGACATCGGTGGCGGCTCGACCGAATTTATCATTGGCGAAGGATTTGAAACGCTTGAACGTGAAAGCCTGCAAATGGGCTGCGTCGCCACCACCAAACGTTTCTTTCCGAACGGCGAATTATCGAAAAAACGCTGGAAAGAAGCACTGACCGAAATTACAGCGGAGTTCCAGCAATTTTCTGCCGCCTATCGTGAACGCGGCTGGCAGGAAGTATTCGGTGCTTCCGGTACGATCAAGGCGATTGGCGAGATTTGTACCGAAATGAAATTGACGCAGAACGTCATTACCGAAGCCGCGCTCAAACAGATAAAGGAACAACTGTTGCAATTCGGCAACATCAATGACATCAAACTGCCGGGACTTCCGGCAGATCGACGTCCGGTGATTGCCGGCGGCTTGCTGATTCTCGATGCCGCTTTCGCCGAACTCGATATCAAACGCATGCATATCAGCGACGATGCCCTGCGCGAAGGTGTGCTGTACGACATGATTGGTCGACGCAGCGAGCGCGACCCCCGCGAAGCTTCGATTCAAGCACTATGCTCACGCTATGCCGTCGATATACCGCAAGCCGAGCGTGTTGAAAAAACCGCATTGAAATTATTCGATGATGTGGCAGAAGACTGGCTGCTGGATAGCGAAGAATTCCGCTTGCTGGGCTGGGCTGCACGGCTTCACGAGATGGGCCTGGCCATTGCCCACAGTCAATATCATACGCATGGCGGCTATCTGATTGAGTATTCCGACATTGCCGGCTTTTCGAAAACCGAACAGCAATTCCTTGCTGCATTGATTCGCAATCAGCGTCGCGGTTTCAATAACAAAAGCATTCAAGTACTGCCAGACCGTTTGGCAAAATCGGCGCAACGTTGTGCAATCATTCTAAGACTAGCTGTCTTGCTGCATCGTAGCCATGTTCGCAGTGCAGTTCCTGATCCAAAACTACAAGTCACCGGCAACCACCTGAAGCTCAAACTTGAAAAAGCCTGGCTAAAAGCGCATCCGCTTACGCAATCGGATCTGGAAGCAGAGCGGGAATATCTGGAAGCAATAGATTACAAACTGACGATCGCCTGATTATTTGCTGTGTACAACCGCCTGCACTTGGCGATTTCACCAATTGTCCGATCAGGTTTTTGGTGGATCCCGCTTTGCGGGCTCCACCCTACGCCATGTTATTTTTCAATGCGGCCACCCATCGCCGCAAGTACCGCATTGATCTCGCCGTAACTGAATTGATCACCCAGAAACTGCTTAATCGGTCCGATGGCGGAACTGTCGCTAAATTGCAAAATGGCTTGCTTGATCGGCTCTACTTTATCGGCGGCAACAAGATCGTTTAAGGCGACTTCGCCGGTCGCCATATATCGCACAAGATGGCCTTCAATGGTGCTTTGGCTCAACTTGCGATCAACGGCGATCTGCGGAATAGCCAATCCTAGCCGGAACATGGAAAGCGTCAGTTCAAAAGTATTGCTGCCATCGTTATAGCGGCGTAGGCCGGCCTTTCTTTCGCGTTTATGAATTTTACGTTCGATACGTGACTCGAGTTGATTTTCATCACAATACGCTTTGATAACCTCAAGACACTCAGCACCATATTTTTCAAATTTCACATCACCCACACCGGATATTTTCAGTATCTGCTCCGAATCCTGCGGCAGAAACGTGGCCATTTCGATCAGCGTGACATCGGAAAAAATCACATAGGGCGGCACATTGGCGGCATGGGCAAATCCGGTTCGTACCGCTTTGAGTCTTTCAAACAAATCGCGGAAATAATCGTGGGCTTCCTGCAATCCGCGTGAGCCAGTTCTTTCAACTTCATCAACCACTTTAACCAGCTCAACAATGGTTTTCCCTTTGAGCACATCACGACTTTTTTCGGTGAGCACTAATGTCGGGTACTGACCGTTGGTTTGATCCAGATAACCTTGTTCAATCAACTCCCGGAAATAGGCCAACCACGTGTTTTTAGGGATATCGGCTCCCACGCCGTAAGTCGGTAACTGTTTATGCTGGTCGCGCATTTTTTGTGATTTCGCCCCACGCAGAAAATCTACAAGATAGGTCAAGCCCATGCGTTGCTCGGTGCGATAGACGGCGCTCAAGGCTTTCTGGGCGATCACGGTGCCGTCAAATCGTTCGAAAGTTTTCAGGCAGTTGTCGCAATGTCCACATTTATCGATGCTGTCTTCCGAAAAATACTGCAGCAGGAATTTTCTGCGGCAGGTTTTAAGATCGCCAAATTGCGCCATCACATTGAGCTTGCCAAGCATGATGTCGGTCTGCTCGGCATTTCCCTCCACTTCGGCAAAGGTCTTTAGTTTTTGTACGTCACCATGACTGAAAAACAATAAGGCCTCGCTTTCAAGTCCGTCGCGGCCGGCACGGCCGGTTTCCTGATAATAGCTCTCGATGTTTTTTGGTAAATCGTGATGCACGACGAAACGCACATTCGACTTGTCGATCCCCATGCCAAAGGCGATAGTGGCGACCATTATTTTCACTTCGTCACGGAGAAACAATTCCTGATGTTTTTCGCGTTTCGCCTTGTCGTGCCCGGCATGATAGGCAAGCGCGTTGAAACCGTCATTCCGAAGATCCGCCGCCAAGGTATCCACCGAATTCCGGCTTAGGCAATAAATGATGCCGCTTTCATTTCGACGTTTGTCCAGATAATCGAATAATTGCGTGTAGGTATCGCGCTTGGGTTCGACCCGGTAAAAAATATTGGCGCGGTTGAAACTTGATGCAAATACTTCGGCGTGTTCGATATGCAATTTTTCGAGAATATCCTGCCGTACCAAGCTATCCGCCGTTGCCGTCAGCGCGATGACAGGCACCTCCGGAAACCAGCTTTTCAGTCTGCCCAGCTGGGTGTACTCGGGTCTAAAGTCGTGGCCCCAGCTCGAAATGCAGTGCGCCTCATCGATGGCAAACAGAGAAACACGGAGGCTTTTCAGAAAATCAATAAACTGGCCGCTGCCTTGTAGCAATCTTTCCGGCGCCACATAGAGAATCCTGACCTCGCCACGACGCACTGCCGCCATCACTTCCTGCTGTACGGAACTTTCCTGACTCGAATTGAGAAAAGCCGCTTGCACACCGTTGAATCGCAATGCATCGACCTGGTCTTTCATCAAGGCAATCAAGGGCGAAACCACCACCGTCAAACCCTCCTGCATCAAGGCAGGGATTTGATAACACAGGGATTTACCGCCGCCGGTCGGCATCAATACCAGACAGTCATTTTTCGCCAGCACGCATTCGACGGCCGCCTGCTGGTTCATGCGGAAATCATCGTAACCAAATTGGTGTTTGAGAATTTCCAGGGCGCGGGTGATTGGCATGTGTCGTTTTTGTCGATTTTTAGTCATTGGAGTGATGGTAACAAAAGCATCTTGGTGCCGATGTAGGGTGATTTCCATGTTTTGAGTAAGAAAACGCCAAATACGGAATGACCTGATGCAGCATGATCGGCCACACTCATTTGAAGTCCTAGGGCATATTCACCGTATTTGAAGTCCTGTCACCGACTTTCAAATTCTCGATATAACGAATCCCCATGACTTTAAGCACGATATTCCTGAGTACTTTACCGAGTGGATAGAAAATACCGGCGCGCCTTTCGGTCCCGAAGAAATAATAGTTAACGCGGTTGAAAAAGCTCGAGCGCGTGCTTAATAAAGTCAATACGCGAATTGCTTCCGGACCGTAATAGGTGACGTCCTTGAATTTGACGACCATCCCCTGGTCGATATCGAGCCCGGCCGCCGTTATCTCATCCATCAACGGGCCCGGCAATCGAGCATCTACCAGATGAAGCCTGCCAACGGCATCGCTGACACGGGCATATTTGCAGTACGCGTTGCAGATTGGGCACTCGCCATCATAGACGAGCCAGACATCATCATTTTGGGCAGTTAATTGATTCATGGCTAATTCCTCATTTAATGGTGGAAATATGTTTTTCGATAGTGTATCTTACACGTTAATTAACTAATTAGCTAAATATTAATGAAAATTGATAGCGTATTCGAAGCTCTGAGTTCGACCCCCCGTCGAAAAATACTGGCCTACCTGTCTGAAACCTCCCTGACCGCAGGCGAAATTTCAGACCGCTTCGACATGAGCAAACCCGCCTTATCCAAACACCTGCAAATCCTTGAGAACGCAGGCTTAGTCAGTAGCGAGAAGAAAGGCCAGTTCGTCCACTACAGCCTTGCAGACGAAAACATGCTTGCCACCTTGCATACCTTCCTGACCACGTTTTGTCCGGTTGGCGGCCCACTGAAGAAAGAAAGCGCCGCGATTGCGAAATCGAAACGTAAAACCACTTGAAATAACGGACAAGGGAATCACATGCCCACTATCAACAATCAGATTTACGACCATGTACATGCCACTTGGTGGGAAGAAGACGGTTTCATGGCACTGCTTCGCACATCGGTCAATCCGCCCCGCTTCGACTACTTTCATGATGTGCTGGTCAATCGCCTGTCTGTGAAGCCCGGCGAGCTGCAGGTACTCGATGTAGGTTGTGGCGGCGGGCTGTTATCGGAACCGTTTGCCGCAGTTGGATGCCGGGTCACCGGCGTAGATCGTTCAACACCAACTTTGGCAGCAGCCCGTTCGCACGCTGAAAAATCCGGACTGGATATTCGCTATCTTGAAGCAAGCGCCGAATCGCTGCCATTCGACTCCCACACATTCGATGTCGTGGTCTGCTGCGACGTGCTTGAGCACGTCGATGACCTGGATACAGTGATCGGCGAAATATCGCGCGTACTCAAACCGGGCGGAGTGTTTTTTTTCGATACGATAAATCGCACCTTTCGCAGCAAGCTGGTCGCCATCAAGCTGGCGCAGGACTGGCGCCTGACCAGGCTTATTCCACAAGACGTACATGTGTGGGAAAAATTTATCCGGCCGGACGAACTCGTCATCATGATGCAAAAACGAGGCTTGTCGAAATGCGATCTGATCGGTCTCTCGCCGGCAATCAATCCGATGACTGCCTTGAATGGCCTAGTACGAAACAAACTGGGAAAAATGAGTTTTGCCGAACTCGGTACGAAACTCAAACTCAAGCGCAGCAATGACTTGTCGATTTCCTACATGGGCTATGCGTTAAGGACTCTGAGGGCCTGAAACCTCCCGAATCAGAGGATTGACACGTCTTCATTCTGTCACGCCAATGACACAAGGCTTGCACAGTGCATGCGCAGACTGCGCACATGAAAAACTATCAGCACATCGAATTGATCACCGAAACCTATCCACCCGAAATTAACGGTGTGGCATTGACGGTTCAGGCACTCGAATATGGCTTGCGAAATCTTGGCCATCGCGTGGGGTTGGTAAGACCCGAGCAACACGATGAGTCCCCACGCCATCATCAAGACTTGATGCTGGTGGAAGGTGCACCCATTCCGCGTTACCCCGGGTTGCGCTTTGGCTTGCCGGCTCGCAAACGTTTGATCGCGCGCTGGACCGCGCAACGTCCCGATGCCATCTATATCGCCACCGAAGGCCCGCTGGGCTGGTCGGCGATGCGGGCCGCACGCAAATTGGGAATTCCAATCGCTACCGGGTTTCATACGCGTTTCGACGATTATGTTGGCCGCTACGGCGCAGGATTTTTATCGCCCTGGGTGCTAGCGTGGCTGCGACGTTTCCATAATCGTGGCGATGCCACCTTGGTTCCGACTACCGAGTTAGCGGAATCATTGATGCAGCAAGGTTTTCATCATGTGCAACATTTAGGTCGTGCAGTCGATGTGCGTCAGTTCAACGCGCATTGGCGCAATGAAGAACTCCGCGCCAGTTGGGGCCTGAAGCCGCATGATCTTGCTGTGATCCATGTTGGCCGTATAGCGCCGGAAAAAAACATGCCGCTTGCGGTGAAAGCATTTCGTGCTTTGCAGGAAAAAAAGCCGGATGCGAAATTCATCATGGTCGGAGATGGCCCGCAACGTGCCAGCGTACAAGCAGAAAACCCGGATTTCATCTTTGCCGGCATGCGCCGTGGTGATGATTTGGCCCAACACTATGCAAGTGCCGATATTTTCTGCTTCCCAAGCCTGTCTGAAACCTTCGGAAACGTCACGCTTGAAGCCATGGCGTCAGGCCTGGCGGTCTGTGCTTTCGATTACGGCGCGGCACGGGAACATTGCAGAAATGGCGTGCATGGCCATACCGTTGGTTTTTCGGACGAGGCCGCGTTCACGAAAGCATTCGTCGAATTGGCCATGCATCCGGACCTGAAAAAAATGGGCATGCTGGCCAATGAATCAGTTCAACACCTGCATCCTGAAACCGTGGCAAAAGCATTCTCGCGTTTATTGCATGAACTTTCCGACTTGAGGAGCGTGGCATGAACATTCGGGTGAAGCATTTTCTGCAACAGGAAAAACAATGGTGCGTGCTAGCCAATACCTGGGCCGAACAAAAACTGGTGCGTCGCTATTTCCAGACTGTCAGCCGACTCGGCGATGGGATGGTCTGGTATTTGTTGATGGCCGTGATCATGTTGGTAGAAGGCGCTCGCGGCATTCCGGTATTTCTTCATATGGCCGTGATGGCAGTCACCACAGCCCTGCTTTATCGTGTATTGAAAAAATGGACAAAACGTCCGCGTCCATTTGCAAAAGACGCCCGCATACACGTCTGGACGGCGCCACTGGATGAATTCAGCTTTCCCTCCGGCCATACCTTGCATGCCGTCTCGTTCACGCTGGTGGCTCTGGCCTACTACCCGATACTGGCACCGGTGCTGGTACCGCTGGCGATCAGCATTGCATTGTCCCGCGTAATTTTGGGCCTGCATTATCCGAGCGATGTGTTTGCCGCGACCGTGATTGGGTCGGTGTTGGCGTGGGTGTCGTTTCTGGTTTTTTGATTTTTCTTGATGGCCGTTGCCGCTTTTTTGGGAGTGGCTTTAGCAGCGATTAAATGCATAACCTGCGGCATTATTAATATTGCAAACGATAAACCATGCCTTTTCCACTGCGATGCAAAGCGCTCTAGTCTGCTAGTACAAATCGCTGCTAAAGCAGCTCCCACAAAAGCTCATGACTACGTTCTCCGACAAAAGTCCCATGATGAAAAAAAAAACGCCACCTTTCGGTGGCGTTTTTTCTTTTATGCGTTTCATGCAGCATCAGTTTGCTTCTTCCCAAGTTGATACCAATCCACATTCCTGGTGACCAGCATGATGGCAGACAGTATCGAGAACAGCAGAATTGATCCCATCACCAAAGCATTGTCTTCGGAAACCAGCAGGCCATAAAGAACCGAATACAGAACGGTCAACATCGAGGAAAAGCCAAGGCTGCGAACGGTACTTTTCAATACCGACTTAACATAGATACCGAGCAGTCCTATACAGGACACGCTGGCGATTAAATATGCCTTCAAAAAATCCATATGCTCGCTCAGGCTCAACAGCAAACAAAAGAATATCGCCAGACTCAGGCCGACCAGACCATATTGAATCGGATGAATAGCCAATTGCTTGATAATCTCGAACATCAGAAATCCGACAAATGTAAGCAGAATGAATAGAAATGCATATTTGCTGGCACGATCTGCCTGGCTATAAATATTGACCGGATCAATTAAATTCACTTCAAAACTATCCAGCTGATCCAGCCCATTCATATTGCGGTATTGCGTTTGAGCACTTGCCGATAATGATGAGATATTCCAATTCGCCTGAAACCCCTTGTCACTTATTTTTGAATTTCTAGGAGAAAAATCACCGCTGAAATTTGGATGAGGCCAGGAAGATTGAATCGTGGCTTTGTTACTGTCTGCCATTGGAACGAAGGAAAGGGTTTCCGTGCCGCCAAGTAAAAAATCCATTTCTACCGGGATTTTCTGCATCTGTTCAAGCGGAAACTCCGGTAGTACCACGTGTACCCCCTTCGATTGCGCGGCAAGACCATGGCTACCAGCACCCTGCTTGATGGTTTTTTTCTCGCCAGCAATGATCAAATTGGGGGCGCCCATCAGTCCACGCGTGTCATTCATAATAAAACTAAGATATGGCGCGCCGAGTGTTCTCTTAATTAAAGGATTCCCTGTATCCGGCGCGGTAAATTCAAACTGGGCTTTCATTTTTGCGTTCCATTCGTAGATCCTGACTTTGTGGATACCCAATTCTTTTATGTTAGGTGTCATCGAGCCATTAATGTCGAGTGTTCTTGGATAAGATATCCAGAAACTGGTACTTGTTTCTGTATGGCGACTCTCAATACCTTTTTCATTTTTTGTAATGATGGTCTCTACGTCCCAAAACGGCACGATCAGCACCGGGCCGGCAAATTTTAATTTACCCGCATAACTTCTCTCGACTGACTCGATCGCCTGGTGGCGATATTGCTGACGCTCACTGATCGTGCCGCGAATCATGGACAAGGGAATCATCAATAACAACATCAGGAACCCGACGATTAGGGCTTTCAAGATAAAACTAAGTTGTGACGACATAAGAACTCCGGGTTTTGAATACCCGGTCAGCTTGGGAGTTGGCTGTGTGCAGCGAATGCAGCCAGTGTGTGGCGGGGGTGAAGTTAGTCTCTGGCGACCGAAAAGCTTGCGAGTACGCCACCTTCGGGTAGATTAACCAGTGTGATATCGCCTTTGTGTGCTTGTGACACTTCCTTGACGAAACTTAGGCCCAGTCCGCTGCTGCGCTGGCCGGTATCGGGCCTGGGTAGTGAATAAAAACGTTCGAACAGACGGTCAATCGCGTAATCGGGAATACCGGCGCCATGATCCTGAATTTTTACGCAACATTGGTTCTGGTCCATTTCGATACTTAATTTGATCACGCCATACTCGGGTGAAAAGTCGATCGCGTTATCCAGAAGATTCTGCATTGCCTGCGTCAACAGGAATGCATCTCCCTGTATCGGAGCATCGATATTCAGGCCTTCACTTTGCCACTGTATTTTTTTATGGCTCTGTTTTTTATTCGTGGCATTTTCAAAATCCTGCAGCACCTGCCGACACAGCGCTGCCAGGTTTACCGACTTCTTGTCTATTTCATTCTGGCGATACTCGACCGATGCCAGCGCCAGCATTTTGTCGATCATTTCGGACATACGGGTGGACTGGGTCTTGATGTTATCGAGAAATCTGAGGCGATCCATTTCAGCCGGATTTTCTTCCAGTATTTCCGAAGCACCGCGAATCGCCGCCAGCGGGCTTTTCATTTCGTGCGTCAGGGTTTGTACGTATTGCTCGACGTATTGTTTGCCATCCAACTGCTTGCGCATCGTATCCAGCGCATTACCCAAATCGCCCATTTCATTGCGACCCAAATCCGGCAGCACCGCTCGCTCACCCGCCGATACGGCTTTCGCATATTTTCCCAACTTATCGAGCGAGCGGGTAAACCAGAAGGTCACCGCAAGACCGATCAGGAAAGACACACCAATCAGAATGGAACCCTGCCTGACAATATTTTTCTGACTCTGTTCGATGAAGGGCTGGATGCTGGCATTGGGATTGGCCACCGACAAAACGCCGATCAATTTATCGCCATCCATGATCGGCGCGGCAACGTACATGACTGTGCTGGTTTCATCGTCCGGATTACTGCGTGTCGACCTGGCTCCGTATTGCCCGCGCAAGGTCAGATAAATGTCGTTCCATCGGGAATAATCCTTGCCAACATCCTTGTTGTCCGAATCGAAAACCACCTTGCCTAGATCATCAGTAATGATAATGCGATAATTGAATACTTCCTTCATGTACTCGGAAATACCGGCTTTGTAACGCGATGTTTTTGCCGAACTTATCGCCCGGGAAAATTCGCCATCGGCAATGACGCCGTTCTTCAAATCATGGGTGGCAAGTTGTGCCAGCACGTTGGCGGTGTCGACCAGACTCGATTCCATCGATTGGCGCACGCCGGGTTTCACCTGATTGACGAAAACCTGCAAAATAAAGTAGGCGGCCAATCCGACAATCAGGAAATATCCAAGAAAGATTCGAAAGCTGATTTTCATTTGGGAAGATTAATCGAATACCCCATGCCGCGATGGGTCTGCAAAACGTCTGCGGGATCTAGAGCACGCAACTTCGCACGCAAGGTCTTAATGTGGGTGTCTACCGTGCGATCGGCGGTTTCCAACGCATCGGCCCAGATATCCTGCATCAATTTTGCCCTCGAGAATACTGCTCCAGGCCTCGCCAGCAATGCCGCCAATAATAGGTATTCATAGCGGGTCAGATTCAGCGCCTGTCCGCAATATTCAATTCGCTGCCCTTGCACATCATGCTTGAACTTCGAATTGGCTTCCGGGGAAACGGGGAGCTGCGATGTCGCATTACGTCGCAGACAGACGCGGACTCTCGCCACCAATTCGCGCGGAGAAAAAGGTTTGACCATGTAATCATCCGCGCCCATTTCCAGACCCAGCACACGGTCAATCTCACTGCCGCGCGCGGTCAAAAATATCAACGGGATTTGACTGGATTTACGTAATTCACGACACACATCAAAACCGGTTTGATCTGGCAGTCCGACATCGAGAATCAGTACGTCGAATTTTTCCGATTGCAGCAAACTCAATGCTTCACGCCCCAGTCCAACATGCGTTACTTCGAACGATTCGGTCTGCAAGGCATACACAATCGCATCGGCAATTGCGGCTTCATCTTCCACCAATAAAATACGGGCCATAGTCTTATTCTGCTGCCCCGGAAGCTTCGGCGCTTGCCTTGGCTTCATCCCAGCACAAGGCACAAATCGCCTGGAAGCCCGCCTGTTCAAACCAGGCTTCACTGAATTCTTCCTTCACCAGCTTTTCTTCGCAATCATTGCACCAGGCATCGGGACGGGCCTGGTCGCTATCATCGCTCCAGAAAAAACCGACAGGTTTTTTTGCCGACAAAATATGTTGACAGGCAAGCCCGACACCTTGCGTTCCATGTTTTTCGCAGACAACTAATCGAGGTAATTTCACCATTAGCGTTTCTTCTCTTCTGCAATCCATTGATGCATGCGCTGCTCCAGCAGAGCCATCGGCATGTCGCCACCGGTCAGCACTTCATCGTGAAAACGACCCAGATTGAACTTGCTACCCAATTGGGCCTTTGCTTCATCGCGCAAACGCAGAATGGTGTTCATGCCGACTTTGTAGGCCAGCGCCTGTCCCGGCATCACGAGATAGCGTTCAATTTCCGCCACCACGTCGGTTTCCGGCATGCCGGTTTTCTCCCGCATATAGGCGATGGCTTGTTCACGCGTCCATTTTTTTGAATGCATGCCCGAATCCACCACCAATCTTACCGAGCGAAACATCTCGGCCTGCAAACGGCCCAGATTATCCAGCGGCTGCTTTTGATAGCCGATTTCCCAGGCCAGCCGCTCGCTGTAAAGCGCCCAACCTTCGGCATAGGCCGTAAACGGCAAAAGTTTCCGGAAGGTGGGAACACCGGTCAATTCCTGCTGGATGGTTTTCTGGAAATGATGGCCTGGAATCGCCTCGTGATAGGCCAGTGTGCGCATACCGAATTTCGCCACTTCGCCGGTGCTGCGTAAATTGATATAGAAAATGCCCGGACGCGAACCATCGAATGCCGGCGTATCGTAGTAGGCACCGGGCGCGGTTTTTTCCTTGAACACCGGGATACGTTCGACTCTCACACCCTGCTTCGGCCGCACATTGAAATACGGTGCCAGGCCCTTGTCGATTTCGTCGATCATGACCTGAAAATCTTTCAGGATTTGCGCGCGCCCCGCATCGGTGTCGGGATACAGCTGATCGGGGCGTCGGGAAATTTCATCCACGCGTTGGCCGACACTTCCCTCGGTCAAGCCTTCAGCTTTGAGAATGACGTCCATCTCGGCTTCGATACGGGCCACTTCACTCAACCCAAGTTGATGGATTTGATCGGCCGTCATGTCTGTCGTGGTGTTCTGTTTTATCGCCCACTGGTAATAGGCATCACCATCAGGCAACGCCCAAACGCCATTATCGCCCTTGGCCTTTGCCTGCAGAGTTTCGTAATAGGCGATGAATTTCCGGTAGGCGGGATAGACGGAGCCATTTATGCTTGCTTCTGCATCTCGAAGAATTTTTGCTCGCTGTTCGTCACTAATCTCCTGTTTCGATACCTTTTCAAGCTTCGATTCCAGCGAGGTATAGAGAATATTCTGCTTCGCCTGTGTGCCGACGAAATCGCGCATCTGAAGCAAGACCTTTTCGATAACGAATTTCGGTGGAATGATGTTCAAGGCTTCACGTTTATCGAGACCTTGTTGCGCCTGTCCGAAGGCAAGCGAAATCTTGTCGAGTCTGGCGATATAATTTTCGGCATCTTTCAGGTTCGCGACATTATGCTGGGTTGCCAAGAATGTCGGCATTTCACCCTGCAAGCCGAAAAGTTGGTTCAAGGGGTAATTGTGATATTGAAATTTCTGTCCTTCGAGCTGTATAGCCAAGAAATATTCCAGAATGTCATAGCTAAGTCGATTGGCGGTATCGAGTGATGCGCGATCGTAACTGCGCAATGTGGCCAGATCATCCTGAACTTTTTTATTCAACTTTTCTTCTTGGGCAAGCGATAGATCGCTTAGATCGTCGCTGTACCAATCCAGCCACGGCGGCAACATACGCAGGCTGGATAATAATTGCGGATCTTCGAAAGCATATTCGGCAAAAACCCGTTCGAAGAAAATGCGGATATGCACCGGCTTGAAATAGAGGGAATGCGATACGAATAAAAGCAGCAGCAAAAACAATACTAGGAGTGTCCTGAAGCACCAGCGAAAAAGTCGTTTCATATACCGTCCCAATGGGCCTAGTCGATTAGTCTCAAGAATAACAAAGCCGGGAAGCAAGATGCAGTAAGATAGCGCATGAATTATCAACACGGCTTCCATGCTGGCAACCACGCCGATGTGCTCAAGCACATCGTGCTGCTGCAGCTTATCGAATCGCTTAAACGCAAGGACAGCGCCTTTTGTGTGCTGGACACCCACGCAGGCCGAGGTCGCTACTTCATGCAGGGCGAACAGGCGGGAAAAACCGGCGAGGCACGTGGGGGCATCTATCAGTTAATCGGAGTGCATGGCCTGCCAGCACCGATCAAGCACTATCTGGCTGCCGTTGCCGCAGACAATCCGGTCGGCGGATTACTGGTGTATCCTGGCTCGCCTTTATTGGTAGCCCAGGCCATGCGTGAACAAGACCGGCTGATGTGTTGTGAATGGCAACACGAAGAAGCGCAGCCTCTGAAAGCATTATTTGCCGGCGATGACCGAGTCAGCGTGGTCGGACGCGATGGCTACGCGGCCATCAAAGCAAAATTACCGTTCAAGGAAAAACGCGGGCTGGTGCTGATCGATCCGCCTTATGAAGCACAGGAAGCAGAATTCGGTTTCATCCTGAAAGCCCTGCAGGAAGGATTGCAAAGATGGCCAACCGGGATGTTTGCCGTGTGGTATCCGATCAAGCAACGCAAGACATTGCAATCCTTCTTTCGCAAAGTGACTAACTTGCCTATGAAGTCGGCGTTCATCGCCGAAGTGTTGATCAGGCCGGATGACTCACCCTTGCGCCTCAATGGCAGCGGCATGTTGATTATCAACCCGCCCTGGCATTGCGACGACACCTTGCAGCCAGTGTTGCCGGTACTGGCCCGATTATTAGGCGAGAAAGGTGCCAGCTGGGCGCTGCAATGGTTGAAAAAAGAATCCCAATGATATTCATGTAGGCGTCAGTTTGAGTGCATTCCGCGCCTGTTTTAGAGCATTGTTACGGACTTTTCATGGCAAGCTAGCACCATGTCGCAAAAAGCAAAAATGACGAAACGACGGGGCAAATGGCAGCGTCAGGAAGCCATCACACTCACCGACGGTCGCACACTGTGGATTCGCCCAATTCAAGCTGCTGATGCCTTGCCAATCGCAGGTACTTTTCATCTTCTGCACGAAGACGAAATTCGTCGGCGTTTCCTACATCCGGTTAAAGCACTTAGTGACGACTACCTATTACGCCTCACGCAACCCGACCCGGAGACCGATTTCGTGGTGGTTGCCGCCGAACCCTTTGATCCGGGACTGGCCCTGATTGGTGCCGTCGCGAGACTGTCGGTTGACGATAACGGTGGCCGTGCCGAATTCGGCATTCTGGTCAGTCATTATGTGACCGGCCAAGGGCTTGGAAAAATCTTGATGCAACGGCTCATTGAATGGTGTCAGACGCACGGCATCCGACATCTATGGGGCGATGTGCTGGACAATAATCGGGAAATGTTGAAGCTGTCGGAAAGCCTCGGCTTCACGAAAGAATCACGCCATACGACTCCGGGCATTACCCGGATTGTGCTGACCATTTAATTTGTATTTTTATTCGTAGGAGCGGTGTAAGCCGCGAATATTTCCAAGCATTCGCGGCTTACACCGCTCCCACAAACTGAATACTTGAGGTTTTCAGTTAAAATGGCGAGATGACTTCTGCTTCAAATCTTCCCTGCCCTCCTTTCCCTCGCGCCGGCCAACAGCGCGCCTACTGGCGTGCGCCGCATAGCCCAAGTGCGATGGCATTGGCGATTTCCCAAGCCGCTCGCCAGCACGATGGGTTAATTCTTGCCATCACACATGACACGCACACTGCCAGCGCGCTGGAAAATGATTTACGCATCGTGGCAAACGATTTGCCTTTGCTGCATTTTCCGGATTGGGAAACGCTTCCCTACGACATGTTCAGCCCACATCCGGATATTGTCTCCCAACGCATCGCCGCCTTGTATCGTTTACCTTCGATCAAACGCGGCATTTTAGTTGTGCCGGTGGCGTCTTTAATGCAACGGGTATCACCACCGGAGTGGATTGCCGGCAATGTGCTGGATTTACGCAAAGGCCAGAAACTCGATCTTGATCAGGAAAAGCGACGGCTCGAAGCCAGCGGTTACCGCAATGTGCCGCAAGTAAACGATCCCGGCGATTTTGCGGTACGCGGGGCCTTGCTTGATCTCTATCCGATGGGTTCGGATGTGCCCTACCGAATTGAATTATTCGATGACGAGATTGATTCCCTGCGAAGTTTTGATCCGGAAACACAGCGTTCGGACCATCCGGTGGAATCGGTACGCTTGTTGCCTGCCCGCGAATTTCCGCTCGATGCCGCCGGTACGAAAAAGGCTCGCCAGAATCTGAGCGAGCAATTCGAATTTGATGCACGTCGATGCACGATTTATCAGGATTTGAAGGAAGGCGTTGCGCCGAACGGCATCGAATATTATTTGCCGCTTTTCTTCGACCAGACCGCCAGTCTGTTCGACCATCTGCCGACAAACAGTCTGGTCATTACCGATGACGGCACCGAAACGGCATCCGAGCATTTCTGGCAGCAAACCAGTGAACGCTGGGAACAGCGGCGGCATGATGTCGAGCGCCCAATCCTATCGCCAGCCCAATTATTTTTAAGCCCTGACGAATTACGTTCGCAATTCAACCAGCGCCTGCGAATCGAAATTTGTGGCGAGCAACATCCGCAACACGCGAAAGCAATCGCGATCGCCGAGCAGATTGTCCCCGTGCTTCCCTGGACGCAAAAAAACGAAGTGCCCGGCGCTGCCCTGCAGTCCTTCCTGAATCATTATCCCGGCCGGGTTTTATTGGCGGCGGACTCTGCCGGTCGCCGTGAAGCCTTGCAGGAAATCCTGACAACCGCAGGCATCACGTTCCATCAGGTAAGCGACTGGTCTGCCTTCCTGAAGGATTCGGAAAATAAATTAAGCATCGCCGTTGCCGCTTTTGAAGCCGGCTTTGCGATCGACTCACCGATGCTGACGGTACTGACCGAGCGTCAACTATTTCCCGAACGTGTTGAACAATCACGACGACGCAAACGTGTCGGACGAGATCCGGAAAGTATCATTCGCGATCTCGGAGAAATCGCGATTGGCTCGCCCATCGTGCACGAAGACCACGGCGTTGGCCGCTATCAGGGCTTGATCGCACTCGATACCGGCGGTATTTCCGGCGAGTTTCTTTGCATCGAATACGCCAAGGGCGATAAATTGTATGTGCCGGTGTCGCAGCTGCAATTGGTCAGCCGATACTCCGGCGCTTCACCCGATCACGCACCGCTGCATTCTCTCGGTGGCGAGGCCTGGGAAAAAGCCAAGCGCAAGGCCGCCGAAAAAGTCCGCGACGTCGCAGCAGAATTACTGGAAATCCAGGCGCGCCGCCATGCACGCCAGGGGATGGCTTTACCGATCGACCGCGGCCTGTACGAACCCTTCGCGGCAACTTTTCCATTCGAAGAAACGCCGGATCAATTCAATGCAATCGAAGCGGTGATTGCCGATATGGACAAGGCCACGCCGATGGACCGCGTGGTCTGCGGCGATGTCGGTTTCGGTAAAACCGAAGTCGCCGTGCGTGCCGCATTTGTCGCGGCCACGGCAGGCAAGCAAGTCGCGATTCTCGTGCCGACGACATTGCTGGCCGAACAGCACTACCGTAATTTCCGTGACCGTTATGCTGACTGGCCTTTGCGTGTAGAAGTGCTGTCGCGATTCAAATCACCGAAAGAAATCAAGGCTGCACTGGCACAAGTCGCTGAAGGTAAAATCGATGTGATCGTCGGCACCCATCGCCTGTTGCAACCGGATGTAAAGTTCAAGGACCTGGGTCTGGTCATTGTCGATGAAGAACAACGTTTTGGTGTGCGCCAGAAAGAAGCATTGAAGGCATTGCGTGCCGAGGTGCATTTATTGACGCTGACGGCCACGCCAATTCCCCGCACCCTGAATATGGCGATGAGTGGTCTGCGCGAACTATCGATCATCGCGACGCCGCCGGCGCATCGTCTCGCCGTAAAAACTTTCATCGCGCAATGGGATCCGAATTTACTGCGCGAAGCCTTCCAACGCGAACTGGCGCGTGGCGGTCAGATTTATTTCCTGCACAACGAAGTCGAAAGCATCGAAAGAAAAGCCCGCGAACTTGAAGAGCTCGTGCCGGAAGCCCGCATCCGTGTTGCCCACGGGCAGATGCCAGAGCGCGAACTTGAGCAAGTGATGCTGGATTTCCATCGCCAACGATTCAATGTGTTGGTTTGCACGACGATTATTGAATCGGGCATCGATATTCCAACTGCAAACACGATGATCATCAATCGAGCCGACCGTTTCGGCTTGTCCCAACTACATCAATTGCGGGGCCGGGTCGGACGCTCACATCATCGTGCCTATGCCTATCTTATCGTGCCGCACAAAAAAGCCATGACCAGTGATGCCGAGAAACGCCTTGAAGCATTGGCGTCGATGGAAGAGCTTGGCTCGGGCTTCACTTTGGCAACGCATGATCTGGAAATTCGCGGTGCCGGTGAATTACTCGGCGAAGATCAATCGGGCCAAATGGCGGAAATCGGCTTCTCGCTTTATACCGAGCTACTGGATCGCGCGGTAAAATCGATTCGCTCAGGCAAACTACCTGACCTCGATCCGAGCACACGTTTTGGCAGCGATGTCGAGCTTCATATCCCGGCATTGATTCCGGATGATTATCTGCCCGATGTACATGCTCGCCTGACACTTTACAAACGAATTGCTTCGGCTCGTGACAGCGATCAGCTAAAAGAATTGCAGGTTGAAATGATTGATCGCTTCGGAATCCTGCCGGACCCAACCAAGCAACTATTCGCAACGGCGGAAATCAAGCTGGAAGCCACGCCTTTGGGCATTCGCAAACTGGAACTCGGCCCAAATGGTGGACGAATCCATTTCAATGCACAACCAACAATTGACCCGATGTCGGTGATCCGGATGATTCAGTTGCAACCGAAATTCTATGCGATGGAAGGCGGCGACAAGCTTCGAATAAAACTCGATCTGCCCGACGCCGCTTCACGTGTTCGCACAGCCAAGGCTTTGCTGACTACGTTGGCCAGAGGCTGAATGCTAAATGCCGTAGGAGCACGCTCTGTGTAGTGAGCGTAGCGAAGTACAAACAGAGCTGGCGATGTTTGCGAAGTGTCTATCGCCAGCTCAATGCCTGAGCGGGCTCCTACGAAATTCAATCAAAACCTTCCCGCCTGGAAATCCTGAATCGCCTGCTGGATTTCCGCCTGCGTATTCATCACAAACGGGCCATAACGCGCGACCGGTTCGTTCAATGGTTTGCCCGCAACAAAAATAAAACGCGTCGTTTCGCTCGCTTCACAGCGCACGCAATCACCTGGCGTCAAACTCACCAATTCGCTGGTTTTTATCCGATTTTTTTCGCCCTCAACCACAAGATTCAACTCACCCTCGTAGACATAAACAAATGCGTTGTGATCTTCAGGCAAGCCGTGTTCAAAATCCTGACTGGCAGCAAGCAAGACATCCAGATAAATCGGCTGCGTGGCCGGCTGCCTGACCGGCCCGACGACATCGCCCACTACACCGGCAATTACTTTTATCTGAGCACCACTGTCCTGCGTGACAAGCGGGATTTGCTGGGCATCAAATTCCTGATATTTGGGAGCCGTCATTTTTTCGCTGGCGGGCAAGTTGATCCACAACTGGAAACCCCGCATCAGGCCTTGTTCCTGCTCGGGCATTTCGGAATGCACAATGCCACGGCCAGCCGTCATCCACTGGACACTGCCGGGCGTCAACAAACCCTCGTTGCCATGATTGTCCTTGTGGCGCATACGGCCATCGAGCATGTAGGTGACTGTCTCGAACCCGCGGTGCGGATGTGAGGGAAAGCCGCCGATATAGTCACCCGGCTTTTCCGAACCAAATTCATCAAGCATCAGGAATGGATCGAGAATGGGCATGGATGGGCTACCTATGACCCTTGTCAGCCGGACTCCGGCGCCATCCGAGGTTGCTATGCCCTTGATTTTTTTCTGTATACCGCGAAATTGCCTGTTCATGAAAGACTCCATTAGTTCATGGCAATATGTGCTCGATTTCGTTCAGATTCCACTCCTGCGACTGCAACCGAGTGTTTCCCGCATGGAATGAAGTCTGTTTGTCCTGCTTTGGCACGCCATTGCGTTGTGCTGTTTATAAGGTCTGGATTGAAAACACTATGGCATTACCCCTGCCCCCATTTTTCAAACGCAAAACAGACCGCATCCGCCGAATCGGCGAGCCGTCCAGTCTGCCAAGCCTTTCCAGCCCGCGTTTGAACCTTTGCTGGGTTGACCATGCCGATGTCGCAGGCATCTTCCAAATATATTCGGATCCCAAAGTCACTAGGTATTGGAATCAAAGCGCTTTTTCACACCAGGACGATGCCCATATCTACATAGAAAGCATCCATCACGGCTTTGACGACGGTCAATTATTCCAATGGGGTGTTTGCAAGAAAGGTAGCCAGCAATTAATTGGCACCTGTTCGTTGAGTGACATTTCGACCGCCCAGGGCCGTGCGAATCTCGAGGTCGCCATTTCCAGCGAACACTGGGGGCATGGCTATGGCTGCGAAGCCATGAGAACACTGATCAAACATGCATTTGGTGAGCTGGGACTGCGTAGGCTTGAAGCCGATGTAAACCCGCACAATGCAAAATATCTGAAGTCGATGGAAACACTGGGCTTCAAGCGCGAGGGCTATCTAAGGCAACGATGGCATGTCGCAGGAGAACTCCAGGACAGTGTCGTACTTGGTTTGCTGAAATCAGATTCAACCATGGATGCCAGAACCTTCGAAAGCCAGGCCCCTAGCGCATCGGTCTCGCTGGGATAGCGCGTGAAACACGACGGTTGTAAACATAGACCGTCGCCGGTGGTACGTTCCACCAGGTGAAACTGGCCCGTCTGGAAGACAGTCCCAAGGAATCGAGCACTTCACGTGCGATTGGATTGGCTGGGCCATAGGTAAATTGCACGAAGCGCCCATCGAGCTTCAAACAGTCAAAAGCGGCTGAAATAATGTCCAACTGAGACTGACGCGGCATCGAGAGAAATCCGAGGCCAGAGACAATGGCATCCGCCTTTTGCTCGGCAAACCCCAGTGGTTTGGCCAGATTATAAATTTCGCGAGCATCACCACAGACCACATGGGCCTCGGGAAAGCGCTTTTGCAAATGCTGATGGAGCTCTTCATTCAATTCGAGCACCAGCAAATCGGCAGGCTTGATACCAAATTCCAGAAGGGCTTGCGTAAATACCCCGGTCCCCCCACCCAATTCGATCACGCGATTGGTGTCATCGGCGAGTTCGGCCATCATTTGCCGGGCCAGCTGCGGGCTGGACGGCGATATCGCCGCCATTCCCATGGGATTTTTCAACCATTGGCGAAAAAAAGTCCAATTCTGGTCGTTTTTTGCGTCGGTATTCTTGGGGTCCATCATGCCCGTCATGCATCTTTGGTTGAGTCTAGGTTAAGACAACCTTACTACACTATGGTGACCCTAGGGAGTATCGAATATGCGCTTGTTTTCCGTCCTTTTAATTGCACTGATAGCGGTCTCGACTCCGCCGCTCAAGGCTCAAACGGAAAAGCGGACCTGCTTTGACAGCCAGCGAGTGCGCAACTGGATTGTGATTGATGATGAAACACTGCTGATCGATGCCGGACGAAAAAAATATCGTATGTATTTGCGGGATTCATGTTCCAGCATGAGTACCAGCGCCACGCTACGCTTCAAGGGCGACCCGATCAGTGGCCGCGTGTGCGGGTCGCTGGATGCCATTAGCGTGGAAGGCGAATATTGCAGAATTTCGAGAATCGAGGAAATCGACAAACAGACTTTCGATGATTCCCAGAATAAAAAGAAATTGAGTTTGAAAGCGAAGAAAACGTAAGGCGGGCACTGCCCACCTTTGAAATCCATAGAATTATTGATTTGCAAAATGGCGGGCCGTGCCCACCCTACGATTAAATCTTTTTCAATTCCCAGCAACGATGGATTTTTGCATTGCGTTCGAAATCCGGCGCGATTGTCTTGGCGGTGATTTCCCTGAACTGTGCGAATTCCGACAGACTTGTTTCATCCATTTTGAAGCGGCGGAAATTATTCGAGAAGATCAGCACGCCGTCATCCGACAAGCGCTGGACCGCAGCGCGCAATAAGCGGATATGGTCCCGCTGAGTATCGAAATCTTCGGCACGTTTTGAATTCGAAAAAGTTGGCGGGTCACAAAAGATCAGGTCGTACTCGCCACGATCGGCTTCCAGCCAGCGAATGGCGTCGGCCTGTACGAGACGATGTTTGCTGCCACCGGCGTTATTGAGCTTCAGATTATCAGCCGCCCAATCAAGATACGTCGCGGACAAATCCACGCTTGTGGTCTGCGCCGCATTACCAACTGCTGCGTGAACGGTGGCGGCGCCGGTATAGGAAAACAAATTCAGGAAACGTTTACCGCGTGCTTCATTGGCAATGCGTAATCGAATCGGACGATGATCCAGAAACAGGCCGGTATCCAGATAATCAAAAAGATTGACCTGCAATTTCGCAGTCCCTTCTTCCACCACGACAAATTCATGACGTTCATCCATCACGCCGTATTTACTGCCACCCTTGCCGCGTGAACGGGTTTTTACCGCGATTTGTTCTTTGGGTAACTGGAATACTTCTTTCAAGGCATTCAATAATTCACCGAAACGGCGCTTGGTGTCGGCTTCGGGAATGGTATCGGGCGCCTGATATTCCTGTACATGCAGGAAGCGGCGTTTGGCGCCTTCGCATTCCTGATACAAATCGACGGCAGCGGAATATTCCGGCAAGTCGGCATCGTACACGCGGTAACAACTGACGCCTTCGCGCTTGGTCCAGGATTGCATGTGCTTTATGTTTTTTCGTACCCGGTTGGCCACCATTTGTGCGCCATCGCTCAGCGCCTGCGGCTCACGCACCTCGCGTTCCGGCGGTTGCACGGGATCGGCAATAACCCAGGTACATTCCAATGCGCCGTTAAACAAAGTGTACTTTTTGTCTGCGCGGATCCGGGTTGCTCGCGCCAAGGCTTCATCACCACACAACAAGCTGGCACGCCAACCGGGGACGGCAGTGCGCAAGGCATCACCCAGCTCGCGATACAAGGGCTCATCGGCGGCAAGGCGTGCGTTGTAAGGCGGATTGCACACTACCAGTCCGCGTTCGTATTTGTTTTTCTGAAGTGCCGAAACCGGTTTTCGATCCAGATGAATCATGTCGGCGACACCGGCACGGTCGGCATTCGACATCGCGGATCGCAAAGAATCCTGATCGATGTCGGCACCGAAGAAAACCGGCTTCAAAGCTGCACGACCGATTTGTTCGCGTTCGATGGCTTCCATGAAACAGCGCTGCCAGATCACGGTATTAAATTGTAACCAGCGGCTGGGCGCCTGATCTGCGTTACGTTGCAGACCCGGTGCAACATCGGCGGCCATCATCGCCCCTTCAATCAGCAGAGTGCCGCTGCCGCACATAGGATCAAGCAAGGCGCCGCCTTCTTGGTAAATTTTTGGCCACTGGCCGCGCATCAACAATGCCGCTGCCAAATTTTCTTTCAGTGGCGCTTCGCCCTGCGATTGTCGCCAGCCGCGCCGATGCAAGGCACCGCCGCCCAAATCGACCGACACCGTGGCCTTGCCTTTGCGTATGACGAAACTGATACGCAAATCCGGCGCAATCGCATCCACCGATGGGCGCACGCCGTTTTCGGCCCGCATACGATCCACCACGGCATCCTTGATGCGTTGTGCGACGTAGCGTTCGTGGGTTAGCACGGTGCCCGATACATGGGCATCGACCAGCAAACTGCCTTCCGCTTTGAGATGCATCGGCCAATCAATGGCGTTGACGTTGTCATACAAGGCCTGTTCATCCGGGCATTCAAATTCTGCCAACGGCACATGCACGCGACTGGCAAGCCTGGCCCACAGTATGGCGCGGTAAGGTAATTCTTCATTGGCTTCGACATTCACGCCTGCGACGGCGGCGGTGGCCTTCTCGGCGCCCAGCGCCAGCAGCTCGTCGGCTAACAGATATTCAAGACCTTTGGCACAGGCAACAAAAAATTTCATTTCAAACTCATTGATAAAGATCGCACAAAACGCGCGAAAACTTCCGCGCAAAAATCCACATGATCTGCCAAACGATGGGAATCATTTACCAGCACTAATTGATCGCGGCGCTTCTGCGCCCATTTCACTACTTCGGTGGCCGGTATTAGCTCATCGTCCCAGCCATGCACGATGCAGGTCGGAATGTTTGCCGCTTCCAGCTTGATATCAAAACCTTCCAGTTGCGTTGGCGGCGCCATTAGAAACAAGCCGGCAACGGGCACTTCGAGCGACACTCTGGCGGAAATAAAAGCGCCCATACTCGAACCAGCAAGAATTAACGGGCCCTGCACTTTTTTTGCAAGATCGTGGAGTCGTGCAATCCGTCCATGCACATCACCAAAACGCGTCATTGCCAGGTCATTGTCGCGATCACGATAATCCGGGCGCTCGGAGATGCACCCCATCGACTCGACGATGCGACTCAAAGCAGTGGCCTTGGTGGCATCGGGGCTGCTTTCCAACCCGTGCGAAATAATGACATGGGCTTTCAAGCGATATCCCCGGTGATTGCCACCAGACTATCGCCGACATTAATTTTTCCACCTTGCAAAATACGGGCACACAAACCGCCGTGACCATTCATTGCGTTATACGAGCCTGGCCCAAGCGCTGCTTCCATGCGCTCACAGGGTTCACAGGCATCAGTGCCTTCAAGAATCACCTCACCGATGCGAAATTTTTTCCCGATCAATGCGACAAGCGGTATACCCGACACCACGATATTCCTGCGCAAAGTGGCAGGCGATATTTCTTCATGGCCACTCAATGCGGCAATGACCGGCAGATGTTCTGCCTGAATCAGGGTGATTCCACGCTTGCCACTGCCGGACGCATAACGATCGCCCTGCAGCCCTTTTCCGGCAATCGCATTTACTTCATTGACTTCCTGCATCGCAACATCGCGCTTGGGTCGCAAACCTATCCATTCCACTTTGCCGGCGCGGGGAAATTGCGATGTCAATTTTGCGAGCGCATTCATGGGTATTTAGTTAAAAAAAGGCCGTGTAATGGTAGCATGCACGCATGATTGTGACCTCCGCTTTCGACCCCCACCTTCGCCTGATTGTAGAGCCTTTGCCCTATCTTTCACGCCTCGAAAAACGACCACTTCCACAAGTTGATCTGGTCGTGATTCATTGCACCGAACTCCCCGACATGCCGATGGCCCGTGAATACGGCGAGCGGGTTCTCTACGAAGCCTGCACCGGGGCCAGCGGCCATTACTATATCGACCGCGATGGCAGCATCTACCAATACGTTGGACCCGAATATGTAGCCAATCACACGCGCGGCTACAACCCGCGTTCGATTGGTATCGAATTGGTCAATATCGGCCGTTATCCCGACTGGTATGGTTCGCATAATCAAGTTATGACCGAACCGTATACCGATTCACAAATACTGTATCTGAAAAAATTATTGCTGCTGCTGAAAGTGAAATGTCCGAATTTGCAATTTATCGCCGGCCATGAAGATCTCGATACCGCAACGGTAGCTGCCAGCGACAATCCCGAAAAGCAGGTCTTTCGCAAACGGGATCCAGGGCCGTTATTTCCCTGGCAAGAAGTACTCGATGCAGTCCAACTGAAACAAATCCCACAGGTGACACCATGAGCCACCCCGTTGTTGCAGAACTCGTCGCCTTGTTGACGCTGGAACGTCTTGAAGACAATTTATTTCGCGGCCAAAGCCGCGACATCGGCACCAAGTATGTGTTTGGTGGCCAGGTGTTGGGGCAGGCATTGTCCGCTGCACAACAAACTGTCGAAGACAACCGTGTTGTACATTCCATCCACGCCTATTTTTTGCGTGCCGGTGATATCGAAGCGCCGATTATTTATCATGTAGACAGAACCCGCGATGGCCATAGTTTTTCAGTCAGGCGGGTTACTGCCATTCAGCACGGACAACCGATCTTTGTTTTCGCCGCTTCTTTCCAGCATGACGAACCCGGCGTGTCGCATCAGTTCCACATGCCCGAAGTTCCTATGCCGGAAGATGTTGAACCCAATATTGCGCCGCCTGCCGATGTCATGGAAAAACTGCCTGCCAAAATGCAACGCTGGTTATCGCGAATGGGGCCATTTGAAATGCGTCCGATTTATCCACGCGATGAGGTGAAGCCACCCAAGCGCCCACCGTATCAGCAAGTCTGGTTGCGGCTGATCGACAAGGTAGACGACGCTCCCGAATTGCATCGCGCCCTGCTTGCCTATGCCTCGGATTTTTATCTGCTCGGCACCACGACTTTCCCGCACGGCATCAGCTACTACCAGCCAAACGTGCAAATGGCCAGTCTGGACCACGCGATGTGGTTCCACCGGCCATTCCGTGTCGATGACTGGTTGCTGTATTCGCTGGATAGCCCGACCGCACAAAATGCACGCGGCCTTGCTCGCGGGCAATTCTTTACACGCGATGGCATTTTAGTGGCATCAACTGCACAGGAAGGTCTCATTCGCGTACTCCCCGAAACAGATACAAAGGAAACAAAGTAATGCGGCAACTGTTTTCATCGCCACGACTGGAAAATGTCGAAGGCGTCAATAAATTATTCAACGAAGCCGGCATCGAAACCAAGATTACCCAGGGCAGAACCTATAAGGGCAATAGTCGGCGTGAACATAGCTATGCCGATAAAAAACGCCAAGTAGATATCAGTCAATATCCCGCTGTCTGGGTTATCAAGGCCGAGGACTACACCAAGGCCCGCGAAATCCTGCACGAAGCCGAATTACTTGAAGACAAGGTTCAAAACCCCTACATCCCCGGCCTGCAGTTCAAGGATCAAACGCAGATGACGCAGGAGCGGAAATTGCTGCGCACGAAACTCATTCTGCTGGGTGTCATCGGAGCGATGATTTTTGCCATGGTGATTCGATCATTGTTGTTCTGACGATGCCTTGGCAAGTTAATATTGGCATTAGCGGATGCTCTGACAATCAAAAAAAACGGCCCTTTCGGGCCGATTTATTAAGCTTTATTGCACGGGGACAAATTGCCCCCTGCAGCCATCCATCACAATGATCTGATTGTTATCGGGATCCCAATTCACCTTGCCATTGCATGTGGTCTTGGATTCTTTTTTCGATAAGCGCGGATTGCCACAAGCGCTGAAATTCCAATCGCAATAGGCCGTTTTGCTACCGTGGCTGGAACAGGTAAGCGGCTGATCTCTTGAATACGGGCATCGCATTTGCTCTTGCTGCGCTGCCAGCTCCTCGGCGGCCCGACGATCTTCTTCTTGGCGACGGCGTTGCTCGGCCAGGGCTTTTTCGGCCTTTAATGCTGCTTTTTTAGCTTTGGCGGCTTCGGCTTTTGCCGCATCGGATTCGGCTTTTATTTTTGCCAATTCAGCTTGCTGTCTTGCCTGCTCAGCAGCAGCTTGTTCGGTAGCCGCATCGGTTGCGATCTCACTGGCAGCCATTCCCGATGATGCGTCTGCAACTGCTTCGGACGTGTCTGTCATGGCATCTTCCGCCACGACCGGCGCAGCCTCTTGGACAACGGCTTCAGTGGCACTTTCTTCGCTCATTGGCGCTGCGGCATCTTCCGGAATTGCCGATGCGTCAGTGGTCTGGGTGGATGGAACAGCCTGCATGAAGTCGGTTTCCGACATTTTAGAACCCGCCATCCCCATGAACAGCAGACTGGCTGCAAATACCAGAAAGGCCAATACAAGTCCTATCACGACCAGCCAGATGCCCCATAACGACCATTTCCGTTGAACACGATTGAAGTGCTCGACACTATCCCACTTCTTGTTTTTCCAGGCCCACTCTCGGCCTTTTGCGCCGAGAACGAAGATCATGACGATATTCACACCCGGAATTAATGCGAGCAGCCCGATCCAGGTGTTATTGAAAATTGCCCAAATCCAGTTCCATAAAAATGCCCCCCATGACCAGCCTTTGATGCCGGGCGGAATATCATCGGAGGGTGGCGGGCGTATAGCACTAGGCCGCGATTGCGGCGGTTCTGAAGGTGGCATTGGCGGCGGTCCGACGGTATTTCCCGCACCTGCGGATTCTCCAAGAAGTTTTGCTTTTGCAGCATCGAACTCTTCCTGTGTAATCAATCCCTTTTCCCTGAGCTCGCCCAGCCGGACCAATTCATTTGTAAAGTCACTCATACCAACCCCCTTTTATTGATCATCGTTCCTACTCGAGACAGGGAATGCTTAATCTGGTGAATTCAGAATTTCCTGTATGAACTGTTCGGCCGGTTTTGGCCTGCTGAAAAAATACCCCTGGGCAAAATCACAACCCATCTCCGACAACAAGTCAGCCGTTTCCTGATCTTCGACACCTTCGGCTGTTGCCACAATATCAAGATTATGCGCCAGATCAATCATCGAGCGCACCAGCTGTGCTGCCCGCTTGCTGCGGGTGATGTCAAAGACAAACGACTTATCGATCTTTAATTCAGTCGCCGGAAATTTCTTCAGATACTCGAAGGAAGAATAACCGCAGCCAAAATCATCAATCGAGACCCGCGCACCATTCGCTCGCAAGCTTTCCAACACTTTGGCACTGAGCTGGAGATCGGACATGATGGCGTTTTCGGTCACTTCCAGC
This sequence comes from Arenimonas sp., assembly GCA_043789195.1. Taxonomy (GTDB): domain Bacteria; phylum Pseudomonadota; class Gammaproteobacteria; order Xanthomonadales; family Xanthomonadaceae; genus Arenimonas. The sequence goes on from JAYWIC010000122.1 coordinate 35,548, forward strand.
ACCAACGCAGTGGCGGGCACATCGAAGATTTTCAAAGCCCCGAGAATTTGCTCGACGACTCCGTGTTCGTGGAAAACACGTGCCGATAAATTAATGGCGACACTGAGTTCTTTACCCGCTCGATGCAACTGCGAAAAGTGGTTCAGCGTGGCATTGACACTCCACCGGGTTAGCGCACCGATGAGACCGGTTTGCTCGGCAAACGGGATGAACTGGTCCGGCCCGACAAAGCCGTGCTGGCTGCTGTTCCATCGCGCAAGAGATTCCGCTCCGATGATCTTTTTTTTGCGTAAATCCCAAAATGGCTGAAAGTAGACATCCAGTCTGTTGTTTCCGATCGCTTCACGCAATTGCGGGTACAGGATTTTTATTTTTTCTTTGTGGGTATCGTAGACAAAATAGCGGTCACTCGATTTTAGCGCTTGCGCGAAGGCAATTTCGGCGTGCTTGCATAGACTCTCTGCCTGATCTCCGTGCTCGGGCGACACTGAAAGGCCGAGAGTAATCGTGGCTTGAACCGGACCTGCATCCGTTGATAACGGCTCTTCGAACGCCCTTACCAAACTATTGGCAGCCAATGCAGCGTAGCCGGCATTTTTTAGCCCGGACAGGCACATGATGAAATCACATTCACCGATTTTCGCCACTATATCCAGTGGCCGCAGCGTTTTGGCGATTCTCTGGGTAGCCGCGGCGGCCAGCTCCTTGTCAAAAACAATATTGACTTCACCCAATCGCTGCACTCGTGCCAACACCAAACCCACTTTTTGATCGTGCTTGACATCGGCCATTTGAAGTTTCAGTGCTGCGAAGAAATCGTCACGATCAAGCATGCATTCCTCCGGTAACACCTGAATAAAAATGACAGCGCACTTGTTTCATGCAGCTAGGTGAGATAAAGCTCGGCCGGATCAATACCATAGGCACCAGACTCAAGCGTACCGACGATTTCGAGATGCTGATTTTGACCATCGCCCAGCGCGTGCATAAACAAATCGATTTCTTCAAATGACGCTTTGAGCCTTTTATCCTGCGTTGTCAATATCATCACCCTCGGGCGTAGACGTCTGGCCTGATTCTGCGCCATGACAATCGCCACTTCACCCGAATTGAGTTCTACCAGAGAGCCGGTCGGATAAACGCTGAGACACTGCATGAATTGTTCGACGATATCGGATTGATAAAGCACATCGCGTTGGCGATAAATTTCCTGCAATGCCTTATGAGGAGACATGACCTTACGATAAGGCCGGTGGCTGGTCATAGCATCGTAACTATCGATTACCGCCGCCATTCTGCCAAACAAGGGTATTTGATTGCGACACAACTGCCCTGGATAGCCACTTCCGTCATAACGTTCATGGTGCGTCCTGATCATGCTGATGACATCAAGATTGTATACACCTGAACTTTCCACAATCTGCATACTGAAAGCGACATGTCGCCGCATCATCACCATTTCCGTCCTGCCCAACGGCTCGGGATTATCGAGCATCTCTTGCGGTAACTCGGATTTGCCAATATCGAGCAACAAACCGCCGGTGGCCAGATTCATCAACACTGATTCGGCAAACCCCATGTGCCGACCCAGTGCGACTGCAAGCAGACTGCAATTAATGGCATGACTGTATTGATAGGCATCGCGCTTGCGTAGATTGCTTATCCAGAAAAAAGCATCGGCGTTGCGCAATACGCTCTGCACCACCGGTTCAACTGCCGAGCGAACGTCTTCAAGATTAAGCTTTTTCCCATCGCGTACGTCGGAAATAATATTACTGGCAAGCGATATCGCATTTTCATGCGCCAGTTTTGCTTTTGGTAGTTCTTCGGTAATAGTGACGGTATTGAAATAATCCCGAACCTTGAGTTTCTTCTCGGGCGGATTTTCATGATACTGGTTGACGATAAAGTTCAGGTTGCTGCGCTTGAGATCGATGATCACGTAGTCGCATATTTTTCGCAGCGCCTGGATATCTTCGGCCGACTCGATGTAAAAACCTTCAAGCGAAAACGGAGTATCCAGCCAGTCCCGATCCAGCCGATAGACATACATGCCGGTGGCGAGATGCGCGACATCGATTTTTTGCTCCGTCAATATTCGCGTCTGCATGCGTTCGGCCCGGTGAAATACGGAATGTAGCCTTACATCGTGTGAGTTGGCTTATCCGATTCCAAAATACCCGCCAGCAAAGTTTCAATTTTGCCTTTGACAATTTCGGCTTCCGAGCTTTCGGCAAACTGCACGCCGATGCCGGCAGCACGATTTCCTTGCGCACCTGCTGGCGTAATCCAGACGACCTTGCCTGCGACGGGCAGACGATCCTTGTCTTCGAGCAATGACAATAAAATAAATACCTCGTCGCCCAGTGAATAGCGCCGTGGCGTGGTAACGAAAATTCCACCACCTTTGACGAATGGCATGTAGGAGTTGTAAAGCGTGGCCTTGTCTTTAATGGCCAGGGATAAAATTCCCTGTCTGGCAGCTGCAGCTCCACTCACATTCATTCCCCTTTTATAACTGGATTATCGTTGCATCGAACGCCATTCGCTCAGTAGCCCGGCGAGCAGCAAGTCACTGCGGATGGGGCTGCCAAGCTGGGAACGGATGCGATTCAGTGCATCGTACCATTGTGACAGCTTCATAAAATCCGGCGTCGAGGTCAAGCTCGATTTTGACGGTTTAGGCAGGCCTTGCAACTGTCCAGCGGCCTCTAGAGTCAAATCGGCCGCAAATTGCAGCCGCAAATCAGCCTGATCATCGCCTAGCCAGCGCTGCGCCAGCTCAATAGGGCTCATTTGATTGGAGGCCACGGCATTCATGTCGGCCTGCACATCACGCCGTAATTGAAGTCCGCCGTGCTCCAGCCAATCCAGCGCGAGGCCTGGATGCCCGCGAGCTGCGCCAAGGGCCGGGCCGGCGATGTCCGCTGAATAGCCGCGCTGCTTGAGCCAATCAAGACCTTGGGCTGGCTCGGGCAAGCGGAATTGAACACGTTGGCAACGGCTGCGAATGGTCGCCGGTAGCGCACCGGGCTTGTCGGTGACCAGGATCAGAAAACGATTTTGCGATGGCTCTTCCAGAGTCTTCAATAAAGCATTGCAGGCGGCGTAATTCATGCCATCGGCCGGATGCACGATGGCCACCTGCGCACCGCCAAATTGAGGCGTCAACGAAAACCATTGCGATAATCGGCGGATCTGATCGATCACGATATTGGTAAATAATTTACCGGTTTTCTCGTTGGCCTCGTAGGTAATATCCAGAAAATCAGGGTGCGTACCCGCCTTGATGAATATGCAACTACGGCATTCGCCACAGGCCTGTTTATTTTGCTTTGGCGACTGACAAAGCAAAGCACGTGCAAGTTGCTGGGCGACATCGAGTTTGCCCATTTTTTCGGGGCCCACCAGACATAGCGCATGACCCAGACGACCCTCGGCCGCGATGGCAAGTGTTTTGTCGAGGATTTCTTGCTGCCAGGGCGACATCACGTTGACTTTGTCTCTGGCAACCAGGCATTTAATTTTTCTTTGACTTCGATGACCACCGCTTCGGGAGACTGGCTGGCATCGATCACGCGAAAACGATCGGGTTCGCTATTGGCGCAATTCAAATAAGTGGCGCGGACACGATCGAAAAAGTCTTCGCGTTCGCGTTCGATTCGATCCGGTTCACCGCCCCGTGAACGTGCACGCGCCAGACCTTGTTTTACCGAGATATCCAGCAAGAAAGTCAGGTCGGGTTTTATCACGGCGGCCCAACGCTCCAGCTCGGCGATGCGCCCCAAATCAAGCCCTCGCCCACCCCCTTGATAGGCGAAAGAAGCATCGGTAAAACGGTCGGTGATAACGGCAGCACCGCGGGCAATTGCCGGCTGGATTAATTCACGAACCAATTGCGCGCGCGCGGCAAACATTAACAGTAATTCGGTTTCGGAAAATAGGCTGAGTTCCGGGTTAAGCAAAACGCCGCGAATCATTTCACCGGCCAAGGTGCCGCCAGGCTCGCGCGTGGAAACAACCTCATAGCCATGTCCTGCAAGACATTCGCGCAGCGCATTGAGCACGGTGGTTTTCCCCGCACCTTCGCCGCCTTCCAGCGAAATCAGAAATCCACTCATCGGGTATTTCTCAAATACTGCCGAACGGCGGCATTGTGATCATCCAGATCTTTTGAAAATACGTGACGTCCACTGCCATCACCACGAGCAACGAAAAACAGGGCATCGCCTTCCGCAGGATTTGCGGCGGCTTCGAGCGCAGGTTTGCCAGGCATTGCAATCGGTGTTGGCGGCAGCCCATCGCGTGTGTAGGTGTTGTAGGGCGTATCGGTTCGCAAATCTTTCTTGCGAATATTGCCATCGTAGGCAGAACCAATTCCGTAAATAACGGTAGGATCGGTTTGCAAACGCATACCGGTATTCATTCGACGAATAAAAACACCGGCAATCATCGGCCGCTCTTCGGCAGCGCCGGTCTCTTTCTCCACGATGGAAGCCAGCGTTAACAGCTCGTCCGGGTTGGTCAATGGCAAGCCGTCTTGGCGTTTATCCCAAGCCTCGGCAAGCGCATCCTGCATTCCCTCATAGGCA
>JAYWIC010000123.1:0-2695 GCA_043789195.1 Arenimonas sp.
AATTGTCGAAATGGAAGGTTTTACTGATGGCCTGTTCATTTTCAATCAATTTCCAGTCTTTCAGGGCAAGCAAATAGCCGGCGACTATGTCCTGCGGAAGCAGGTGTTCGGCGCCCTTCAGGGCTTTACAATGGCGTTGGGCGAGGGTTTCGAGAATGGACATGAAGGCAGCTCCTGTAATTCATCTGATTTTACCCTGCAATGGAGTAAAATTGCGCCATGATCACAATCTCCGACACTGCACAAACCCACTTCCGCCGTCTGCTTGATAGTCAGGGCGGCGATGCCATTGGCATTCGAATTTCTGCGGTAAATCCAGGCACACCTAAAGCGGATGCCCGCCTGGAATTTTGTGATAACGGCGATTTACTGGGTGACGAATGGTCACTGGAATGTGCGGGTTTCATACTTTATATCGATGCCGCCAGCGTGAAATTTCTGGACGGCGCGGAAATCGATTACCTGGAGCAGGCGACCGGCGGACAGTTGAATATCCGTGCGCCACGCATCAAGGGTGAAGCGCCCAAAGGTGATTCGAGTTTGATCGAGCGCGTGCAATGGCTGCTGGATTCGGAAATCAACCCGCAATTGGCATCGCATAAAGGCAATGTCACGCTGGAATCGCTGGATGCCGACGGTAACTTATATCTCCGTTTTGGTGGTGGCTGCCAGGGCTGCGGCATGGCCGATGTCACACTCAAGCAGGGTATCGAAAAAACGTTGCTTGCCCGCATTCCCGAATTGAAAACCGTGCGTGATGCGACCGATCACGACAAGGGTGAAAGCCCTTATATCGAAAGAACTGCGAGCTGACCACGGAACTTTGTTTCAGGTTTGTTTTCTGATGCCCGAACCGAGGGCAATGCGTGATAGAGAAATACGAGCAGGATCCATTAATTCGATTGGCCGCCTATGCGCCAACCAAGCTCGTCAAAAACGATGTTAAAAATTCATCAAGTTTTTTCCAGCGATATTTTCCCTTTCTGCTCGCTGTTGGCCTACACGGCCTTTTTTTATGGTGGTTGAGTGTTGAGCTGGCGCTTTCGAGAAATAATTTGCCCGAAGAGATTATTACTGTTCTTGAATTTCTCGATCCTGCGCCCAAACCTAAATCCATTATCGTGATGCCCGATATCCGAGTTGCCAGGCAGGTGCCGGATGAAACTATCCTTCATGCTGCCCGAGTTAAACCGACCATAGTTGTCCAGGCACCATTGGACACATCATCTAATGCAAAAAATAAAACCAAGTCGGCATTGAATCTTTACGACGACACTGGCCGCATACGATTACCTGTCGATTTCATCGAAAGACTCGATGCCGCCAACGCACCAGAAAAACGTTTTGATTTCATCAATCCCGATTTGGAGCTGGCGGGTACTTTTCTGAAGCGTCCACCTGCCATCGATTTTAATCCGACACAGTTCGAGCAAGCCTGGAAGCCGGATCAGGACATATTGAATGAGTTGATCGACAAGGCGGTTGAAAAAACCACCAAGGAAATAAAAATTCCGGTGCCGGGCAATCCGACTGTCAAGCTGGTTTGCAAAGTTTCCGTATTGGCTCTGGGAGGCGGTTGCGGCTTTGTACCCAATGGGGGCTATGGCCGGGTCGTGGCAGAAAATGAAGATGACCCGTTAACCCTTAGCCCCGAAGAAGACAGGCAGTGCCAAGCATGGTGGGAGAAAATCAGTGATACCCGCAGCCAGCGCGAATGGTTGAAAACGGAAAAGCTATACGAGATGACCTGCAAGAAACCGCTGGCGAAAGAAAAAATGAAAATGATGTAGGCTGCGCGAGTTACGCACCGTTGGACAATATCGCAACGTATAGATTGGTGTGACACAGGCACATCCTACAGTCCAAAAAAAAGGCCCGAAGGGCCTTTTTTTCATCAAATGGTTAAAGATCAATCGTGATGCTGGCTCAAATCATGCACCGGGCTCTTGAGCGATCCAAGATAGGTCGACACATCGGCGATTTCCTTTTCGGAAAGGCGACCGGCATTACCTTGCATGCCGATATGGGCACGTTTTTTGTTTTTGTAATCGTGCAGGGCTTTGCTTAGGTAATCGGAGTATTGGCCAGCAACGATTGGGTTCTCGCCGGGTGCCGCACTACCATCGGGCAATTTACCGGTATTGCCAACACCGTGGCAGCTAGTGCAGGTAGCGACTGGCTGGCCTTTGGTGTCTTTATTGGATTCGAACACTTTCTTGCCGTTCGCAGCATCACCTTTAACGCCTGCGGCGGCGAGGGTGCCGGCAAATAGCAAACTCGAGGTAATAAGGAGGGTGCGGATGATCATGGGCTGGGTTCCTTAATTACTTCTTGGATTTGAGGCTGGATATATACGCCGCAATATCGGCAATATCCTGGTCGGAGTAGCTTGAAGCTTGTGCTTTCATGGTCGGGTGATTGCGCTCACCTTTTTTATAGCCATGAAGCGCCGCCAGCAGGTATTTTTCATGCTGGCCGGCAATTTTAGGTACGCGGTAACTCGGGTAGGCATTCTTGTATTCGGCAATGCCGTGGCAACCGGTACAGGTATAAGCCAGGGTTATTCCGGTTTTCGGGTTGCCTTTAAGGTCTGCTGACTGAGCGTTGCTGGCAAGAAACAAGCCAGCGAGTAGAAATAGAGTTGTTTTCATTCTTAAATATCCGGCTATCGGTCGGAAAAAACCGATTATAGCCG
>JAYWIC010000124.1:0-2676 GCA_043789195.1 Arenimonas sp.
CTTAAACTACTAATCAATTAGTAGATAAACGGGACCTGCCTGTCAACGGCAGACAGGTTCTTCAAACTAGAAAGGATTGTTCTTATGCAAGGAAGTACCAGAAAAATTTTTCGTCGAGTCGGGCTGCTGACCGCTGTCGGGGTAATAGGCGGTGCGGCATTTGTGTTGTTGCCGGCATTTGGCCAAGGCCACAACGGCCCGCCGCAAAATGACATGAAGATAGATCAGGCCATGCGGCTTGAAGTGATCGAAGCGGTAATCGCCAATCTCAACCAGCGTTATGTGTTTCCGGAAAAAGCCGCCTTGATGGAAAAACAATTGCGCCAGGAATTGAAAAACGGCGATTACGATGATGTCACCAGTGCCGAGAAGCTGGCTAGCGTGCTGAGTGAAAGCTTGCAAAAACATAGCCAGGACCGACATCTAGGCATGCGCTACTTCGAAAAGGAAATTCCGGTACAAAGCCGTGATGCCGAATTACAGGCGCAGACCATCGAGCGACAAGCCGAAGACATCCGTCTGAATTATGGTTTTCATAATGTCGATCGCTTGCAGTTCAATATCGGTTATATCGATTTGCATCATTTTGCCGAATCACCCGATGTTGCCAAGCGCATCGAAGCCGCGATCAGCTTGCTGGGCGACACCCGCGCCATGATTATCGATTTGCGCAAGAACGGCGGCGGTTCTCCCGACACGGTCGCATTGATCGCCAGCTATTTCCACGATAAAAAAGCCCATCTAAATGATATCTATCAGCGCGAAGGCAATATCACCACGGAAATGTGGACCAACGAAAACGTGCCCGGAAAGAAATACGGCGATGCAAAAAAACTCTATTTGCTGACCAGCAAGGAAACGTTTTCTGCTGCAGAAGATTTTGCCTACGCAATGAAAAACAACAAGCGCGCCACGATTATCGGTGAAGTCACCGGCGGCGGTGCTCATCCAGGCGATATCCACCGCTTGAATGCCCACTTCATGATGAATGTGCCCAGTGGCCGTTCGATCAGTCCGGTCACGAAAACCGATTGGGAAGTGGTCGGTGTGCAACCGGATATCAAAGTGTCGGCCGATGATGCTTTAGAGACAGCGCAATTGCTGCTTCTGAAAGAATTTCTGAAAACCGAGAAAGATCCGATGTGGCAGGACGCGCTGAAAGAAAGTATTGCCGAGCTGGATTGATGACCCAAGGTGCGCCACAGGCGCACCCTATTATTCAATCAACATGTAACTCGGCGGCGCCTTCGATCAATTCGCCGATGACACGCGCATCGGCGAATCCTTTTTGATGGAATTCCGCCAGCACGTCGTCGACGCAATCGCGTGAACAGGCCACCAACAATCCGCCGCTGGTTTGCGGATCGGTCAGCAGATGCCGTTGCCAGGCAGGAAAATCCTCACGCAGTCGTACTTCTTCGTCGTAGCTCGACCAGTTACGGTTTGATGCTCCGGTGAGAATGCCGGCTTCGGCGAAATCGCGTGCGGTTTGCAGAATCGGCAAGTCGTTGAAATTGATTTTGGCTGCCACTTGCGAGCCACGACAAATTTCCAGTAGGTGACCTGCCAATCCGAAACCGGTCACGTCGGTCATCGCGTGCACGCCGGACATGCTCGCGAGCTTGGTGCCAGGCGTGTTGAGTTGTGTCGTGGTAGCCAACATCTGCGCGTAACCATCGTCATCGAGACGGCCTTTTTTCAGGGCTGCCGACAGAATGCCGACACCCAGTGGCTTGCCGAGAATCAAAACATCACCGGCTTTCGCCTTGTTGTTGCGCTTGACGTGATCCGGATGCACCAGACCAATCGCGACCAGTCCGTAAATCGGTTCCAGCGTATCAATCGAATGGCCGCCGGCAATCGGAATGCCGGCTTTTGCACAAATCGAATCACCACCGGCGATGATTTGCTGGATGGCCTCAATCGGTAACTTGTCCAACGGCATGCCGACGATGGCCAGTGCAAAAATCGGTTGGCCGCCCATCGCATACACATCCGACAGGGCATTGGTCGCGGCGATCTGGCCGAAGTGGAATGGGTCGTCAACAATCGGCGTGAAAAAATCGGTGGTCGCTATCACGGCCTGATGTTCGTTCAATTGATACACCGCGGCATCGTCGCTGGATTCGATGCCTACCAATAATTCTTTCGGCATCATCCGCATCGGAATATCGGAAAGAATCTGCGACAAAATCGCTGGTGAAATCTTGCAGCCGCATCCGCCGCCGTGGCTGTAGGTGGTAAGGCGAATAGGGTTTTCCATGGCGATAGGCTCGTGATTAATGAATCTGGTAGGCTGGCGTGCATCGCAGTTTGCCACAAAGAGTTACACGAGAGCGTTCATGGGAAGAAATGCCGTCGCCACTATCACCGAGCTCGCACAGTACGACGAGATCATCGACGTGCGTACGCCGGCGGAATTTGCCCTCGATCATTTGCCCGGCGCGACCAACTGTCCTGTCTTGAGCAATGAGGAACGCGTCATTGTCGGCACCTTGTACAAACAAGTCTCGCCGTTTGCCGCCCGTCAACGCGGCGCGCAATTTATTTCCCGCAATATTGCGCAGCATCTGGAACAGCAATTTGAAGGCAAACCGAAAAACTGGCAGCCGCTGATTTACTGCTGGCGCGGCGGCATGCGTTCCGGTGCGATGGTGCATATTCTGCGGCAAGTCG
>JAYWIC010000125.1:0-9434 GCA_043789195.1 Arenimonas sp.
GGTCTTGCTAGGCATGGTGCAAAGTTAATTGCTCCTATTACTTCAGTGGCCGCCGGGGTCTTGTTGCCAGGGTCTGGTCAATTAGTGAAATTGGGTGCAGATGCAGTAACGGATATTGGTGCTCATTTGCTTGCATGGGAAGATGAGCGAAAAGGCGCGGAAATAGATTTTCTGAAAAAACTTGAAAGTGCACGTGATATTTTGACTCACCATAAGAAAGGCGATCAAGTTAAGCCAGTTGTAATCATGGTGGACGAGTTAGATAGATGTAGGCCTGATTTTTCCGTTAAAGTGCTCGAGCGAATTAAGCATTATTTCAACGTCGACGGCCTTGTTTTTTTGATTGCGACTGACGGAGTCAATTTACCTGATTCGGTGTCAAGCATATATGGCCCAAAAATCAATGGCGAGATGTATTTAAGAAAGTTCTTCGATTTTGAATATCGTCTAAAAGAACCGTCGCCTGAAAAATTTATCAAAGTTCTGGCTGAACAATTTCAGTTTGATCTTCTGGTCGAAAATTCTAGCCAGCAATGTGGTGATCTAATTACATATTATGAGTGCAGGAACGGCAACGCATATTCACAATTAGTTGCCAGATTTGATAGGGGATTGGATGCTTTTGAAGTCCTAGCTGCATTTCCAGTGATATCTAAGTTATTTAAACTCTCTCTGAGGGATCAAGCTCAAGCATTTACAATAATAAATGCTTATCTCAAAACGTGTCCAGCTAGTTCGATCGTTTTTCCGCAAGCATTAGTTTTTTCAGTTTGTATGCGGTTTTACGATCACAGAATTTATGAAGGTTTGCGAGACGGTGAGAAAACAATTACTGATGCATGGGTCAGTATTCGCACTGATCAGTTTAGGGCACGTCTAGAAGAATTTACAAAAACATCAGTCGGTGTAGACGTTCAATTGTTCATGAACGCTGAGGTTAATAAAGACGTTCGCGCATATATCAATCAAATTCTACAGTCCTATCATGGATCTAACGATCAATTTGGTTTAATCCAGAATGCTGCGACTAATCGTTTGCAAGCTAGAGCAAGTATTTGTGAATACGAAGGGCTAAAGTCATATTTACAACGAAGCTTAAGCATGACTGATGCATTTTTATAGCACCGTAAGGCCAAAAGGTGCGTTAGAAACGCACCCTAAGAGCACCGTAGCCCGGGTTGCGCTTCACCAACCCGGGTTGATGGAGCGTAACCCTGGCTACAAAACGATGTGATGTCAACCTTAGGGGCGCAGCATCGTAGCGCGGATGAAATGCAATGTAATCCGAGAAAACCTGTCGCAGACCTTCCCAGATTCCGCTACGCTGCACTAAAGCTGCCGCAATCGCATAGGGCTAATGAATGACAGACAGTATTGAAACTCTTAATTTCGAACTCCTGGACAAAAAAATCTCCGAGTACCGAGAGAGTTCTTATGACAAACCTGCAGGAAAAGTCGAAAAGACAGCTTTCGCTGCTGCCTTGGTTGGCTCAGCAATGGGGCTTTTTGTCGCTGGTTTGTTTTCGGATGAGGTGGCTTTATATCTAGTGCGCATTGGCCTTCTTGTGCAGGTAGTTGCTGGACTGGTTCTTATTGTGTTGATGCTAAAAAGGAAGTGGCCAAAGATTCGCAATGCGAATCGTGACTTTTCACTTGAGCTCGACAATGATTTCGAAAAGTATATTGCCCTTGTCCGCTCGCTAAGACGATTTCCGTCAGCTGATCGCATCGCTCGTTTGAATTTCATTCGGGATAGAAAAGCCAATATGACTTACCGGTTAGGGCTGGTACTTGGAGGTTTCGATAAACTTGGCTTAATTCCAGTATTTATCGCACTGTACTTTCAGTTTAAAGATTGGCGCTGGGGTGACTGGCCGGAATTATCTAATGCAAGCATAGTGCCGGGTTTCTTTATTTGGATGATTTTTGCGACATATGTGTTGGGCTGGTTTTTTATTCTACTTAAGACAAGACTCGATACTTATGAATGTTTGCTTGCGGAATCGATTCAGGATTGTGAGAAATAAATACACAACGCGGTAAGTCGGGCGAAAGTGTAACGCGGTAAACGCGATAAGGTGCGCCAATTTATAGGGTGCCGCCTATGGCGCACCACCGCCTCGGCGGTTGATTCGTGTCGAAATGATAGATGGCTGCAACCTAATACATACTTTCGCGTTGTAAGTAACATCCGGCAAGGTGCGCCACAGGCGCACCCTATGAACCTGCAAGCTTCGCGATGCCTGGCGAGCTCAATTATTTTTCCTCATCCTCATCATCTTCATCTTCCGACCGCCACCACACTTGGCTTTCTTCAGGTGAACTGAGCGGGTGTTCACGCTGCTCAATCGCATCCACCCATCGGCCTTCACCGCCCGCGGTCCACGCTTCCAGCAAGCGCTCTACCGTGTGGCGGCTTTGTGCTGCGATGCCGAGATTGCGTTCTGGGTTCCAGGTGCCGTCATCATCGTTGGCCGCGTTATTTGCATCATGAATTTGTTTGTTTTGATGCGGCGTACCGTAACTGCAGCGCAGGCAAAGGTGCCTGATAGTGTCGGTCCAGTCCTCGACACTACCGAGGCCCGGCAGTTTCATTTCGAGCAAGGCGTCCAAATCCTTTTCGCTTTCCGCACCGACAAACACGGCGAAGGTTTCAAACTCGGATCGTGTGAGTAATTGCATGGCGTTCAACACTGGCACGGTGCCATTGCCGTATTCGCGCTCGCCGGTACGGGCGCCGTCATTCAACACGATATCGCCCCAGCGATAACCGCTTTCTGGCAAGGGTACATTGAGCAACACGGCACGCGCCGGATCAATGCGTCGTGCAAACAGCGTTTCACCATTGCTCCACGGGTTTAGCCGAACACAGCACACACCGAATTGCGCTTCTATCGGGCCATCGCCTTCAGGCAGTTTGATACCGTACTGCTGCCAAAGTTGACGTGCTTGTGGCCAATCGCCCAAAGCAGTGGCAGCAATGGCCGCATTCCAGATCGCGCCTTCATTTTTTTCGTCCGACGTTTCTATCGCACGTAAATTTGCAACAAGCGAGGGCGCCCACTCGCGACGGTATTTATGCACAAGGCCGAGCATGTAATGCGTAGCGTGATTGTCATCGTGCATCAGCATGTTGGAAAACAGACGCACTGCATCGGCCAGCCTGCCTTCATCCACAGCGGTATACGCACTGTTGTAGAGTTGATCCCAATCGTCGTCGCTAATGGCTTGCGAGGTTTTACTCATATGCGGCTCCCTTTGTCGGGATTATGACAACGCGGTAAGCCGGGCGAAAGCACCGTAGCCCGGGTTGCGCTTCACCAACCCGGGTTGATAGAGCGCAACCCGGGCTACGAAACTTATTAAACTCAATAGAAATCGTCTCCCCGTTGAAAAACGGGGCCCAGAAGTTTAGGTCGAAGTGAGTTTTAGACTATGCCTTGTAGATGCTTCTGGATCCCGGCGTTCGCCGGGAAGACGGCAATGGTCATTTATCCAGTAAGGTCCGCGACACCCACACTCAATGTCTCTAAACTGTGCGGCATATCGAAATGAATGGGACGCACATGTATCTATCGAAAAAATGGCTTTTGTTGGTGGCTACATTCACGTCGGCGAGTTTCGCTGCCGTTACTCCGGTTCAGCCGGCACCAGCGATGAATTGTCCGGCACCAATGAGCGCGGCGCCTCCTGTTTATCCTGCAGATGAACTTCGTGCGGGGCGGGGTGGCAAAGTCATCATGCAGGCCACTTTTGACGAATGCGGACGGGTGCTTGAAGTTTTCGTCACGCAGAAAAGTGGATCAAAGGCGCTGGACAATGCGGCGATTGCGGCTATTAAGCCGGTGGTATTTTCCGAAGAGTCAAGGCAGCGTGCCTTGGATGGCAAGCTGGAGCAGATAATCACGTTCACGGCGGATGCGCACGCTCGTTTCAAAAAGGCCGACTGGCCTAAAACGCATAAAAACCCTCGTTATGTTCTGGACGATGAAGCGGTTCCCTTTGCCACTGTGGCCATCGCCTATAGCTCCATCCAGGAATCGGAACCCGATGTATTCCGTCCTCCCGTGATCAATTTCCGGCACCGTTGGGTGCAGGTGGATACGCCGCAAGGCCGTGAATTCTGGTTGTTCCTGTTTTCCAAGGCCAATATCCCAGCAGTTGCCGCACGCTACCGCCCAATGATGGACGCGGAAGGTGCCATAGTGCGCCTTGCCATCCAATGTGAACTCGAAAAACCGCAATGCGAAAGCATACAAAGCATGCTGTTGAAAGGCTTCGCTTTTGCGAAAGCCAAGTGATGTAGCACCGTAGCCCGGGTTCCGCTTCACCAACCCGGGTTGATAGAGCGTAGTGACGTAGCTCGGGGCGCGCTTCATCTGGGGCGCAGCAAGCGGCGCCCCTGTAAAACAAAAAGAATCGTCATCCCCGCGTAGGCGGGGATCCAGTTCCGTTGCTTTGATGTATGAAGTCGCTGGGTCCCCGACAAGAGCATTCGGGGATGACGGTATTTTTTTATTAACGAAATCAGTCGGGCGCCGATTACTTCCGAATATCAACATCCTTCGTTTCCGGCAAAAACAATGTGCCGATCACCAAGCTCATTGTTGCGATCACGATGGGATACCACAGGCCTTGATAAATATTGCCGCTGGCCACCACCATCGCAAAAGCAATCGTCGGTAGAAAACCGCCGAACCAGCCGTTGCCAATGTGGTATGGCAGCGACATCGATGTATAACGGATGCGGGTCGGAAACAATTCCACCAGCAAGGCGGCGATTGGGCCATAGACCATCGTGACGTAGATCACCAGCAAGGTGAGTAGCGCCAATAGCATGGGTTTGTTGACACGTTCGGGATCGGCTTTTTCCGGATAGCCGGCGTTGCCCAGCTTCGCTTTTAAATCTGATCCGAAGGCATCGGCCTGCGCCTTGAAGGTCGCTGGATCTAGGCCGCCACCTTCGAATGCCAACGCGGTGGCCGAGCCGATTTTTACTTGGGCAACAGCACCGGACGGGCCATCCTGATTCGCGTAGCTGACACCGGCTTTAGCCAAGGCAGCTTTGGCGATATCGCAACTGCTACTGAATACTTTTTTGCCGACCGGGTCGAATTGGAAATGACAGGTCGAAGGATCGGCGACCACCAGCACCGGGCTGGTCGCGACCGCTTGTTCCATCGCCGGGTTGCCGTAGTGCGTGAGCGCTTTGAAAATCGGAAAATAGGTCAGCGCCGCCAACAAGCAGCCCGCCATGATGATCGGTTTGCGTCCGATTTTGTCCGAGAACCAACCGAAGAAAATAAAAAACGGAGTGCCTAATAGCAAGCTGCCGGCGATCAGCAGGTTAGCGGTCGAGCCGTCGATCTTCAGGGTCTGGGTCAGGAAAAACAGCGAATAGAATTGCCCGGCATACCAGACCACGGCCTGTCCGGCGGTAGCGCCGAGCAAGGCAAGCAAAGCGATCTTGCCGTTCGCAGAAAAAAAGCTTTCGGTGATCGGTGCCTTCGAGGTTTTGCCTTCATCCTTCATTTGCTGGAACAAGGGCGATTCGTTTAATTGCAGACGGATCCACACCGACACGCCGAGCAGAATGGCAGACACCAGAAACGGAATCCGCCAGCCCCATGCTTCGAAAGCCTCGGCGCCCAGAAAATAGCGACAACCCAAAATCACCATCAAGGATAGAAACAAGCCGAGCGTCGCGGTGGTTTGAATGAAGCTGGTGTACAGCCCGCGTTTACCCATCGGCGCATGTTCGGCAACGTATGTCGCTGCACCGCCGTATTCGCCACCCAGCGCCAGACCTTGTAGCAGGCGCAAGCCAATCAGGATGATGGGCGCCGCCACGCCAATGCTGGTGTAACTGGGTAGCAAGCCCACCAGAAAAGTGGACGCGCCCATGATCACGATGGTGACCAGGAAGGTGTATTTGCGCCCGACCATGTCGCCGATGCGGCCGAACAGCAAGGCGCCAAAAGGCCGCACCGCAAACCCGGCGGCGAAGGCCAGCAAGGCGAAGATGAAACCGCTGGTCGGGTCAAGTGCGGAGAAAAATTGCTTCGCGATAATCGCGGCCAGCGAACCATAAAGATAGAAGTCATACCATTCGAAAACGGTACCGAGGCTGGAAGCAAAAATGACTTTTTTGTGGCCTTGGCTTAGTGCGGGGTCAGGCGCGGCAGTTTCGATGGTGGCGTCGGACATGGGGCTTTCCTTGTCATGCATGCGGGGTAGCATAACGTAGGACCGACGGAAGTCGGGACGTGGGATTGCTGCAGGCTTGTCCCGACTTCCGTCGGCCCTACAAACACGGCGGATTCAAAATCCGTTGTGCATTATTGATTTCGATGTGGGCCGGGTCGGGCCTAGAAGGCCCTCCTACGGTGATGTTTCTTTGGTAGGGAAGACGAAGTTGTTTACAATTCCATTGGGGTAGGCTCGACATTTACTCAATGATGGATTGCATTCACTAAAAATAACGGGAGTCACCTCACATGCTTGTATACCGTAAAAACGCGATGCTTAATTTGTTTGCATTCTTGTGCATGGTGTCCCTTTCGGGGATGGCGGCAGCCAACAAACCGGTAGCGCCACCCTGGGCTGCAAAATCGGTGAAAGCCAATCAGGTGCCGGAAGTGTTTTATTCGCAATGGTATAAGGCGCAAAACCAAAATAAATGCGCGATTTTGGTGCTAACGGCTGCGAAAAAAGAACCGACTGCCAAGCCAAGAAAAGCGAATTTCTCCGGAGGCTGGGCCGTGGCATACGACAAACCTAATGCACGCAGTGCATTTGGTATCGCGGGTACGGGGTCGTTGGCATTGAGTCAAAACGATGCCATGATTTTTCCGAATCTGATTCGTTGGTCCGATGGCAGCTATGCCAGTTACGGACTGGAAGGTGGTACGGGGCCCGGATATCTGGCTTACGTTACGGTGGCCGGACAGGGCTGTCTTTATAATGTCTGGTCAAAGCAAGGCAAAAAACATTTGGAGTCGCTGCTGCTCAGCATGCGATTTGCAGAGAAACCGGGTAAATAAGACTGCTGCGAATTAAACACGGTAGCTCGGGTCGGTGAAGCTGACCCGGGTTGCGTTATTGGCATGAGTCGCTGTTCTTTCCTGAATTATTTGATTGTTTTGACAATCTCATTCGCCAGGCTTACTGCATTCAACCAGACCGCTTCAATGCGTGAAGCCGATGCCCAATCACCTGTGGCGGCGATGCTCTTCTGCGGATCAAGGTGATATCCCTTTTTTTCATTTTCTAAAACAATCGCGTATTTCCAGCGATGCAGGGAGAGATAATCGGCTTTGTCACAGGCGATGCCGGTGACGTCTTCAAATTGCCGTATCAAGTAACCCTGTGTTTGTTTTATATCGTCTTCGATGTGCTGCTCGGCCCAGTCATTGCGCGAGTGCACAACGAGGGTGGTGACTGCTTTATCCCTGCCAGGTTTACTGGCGTTGACGGCAATCCATTCGATGGGGCTTTCATGCACCTTGGCCGCCATCCAGGGTTTGCGCCAGGGCGTTCGAAAGCCAATCATCAAGGTGAAGCAGCCTTGCAGCTTGGCCTGATGCAAGTGGGAGTCATCGGGTAATACGGCTTGAAATAGATTCAATGTCTGCGCGGGTGGAGCAGTGGATATCACCCAATCGAAAACGCCAAGCGAAGTTCCATCTTTGCTGAAAAGGTGCCAGCCGTCGGCACGTTTTTCGCCGAGTGGAATTATCTCCGTGTTTAGACGCACATCACTTCCTTCCGCCATATGCTTGCTCAAGCTATTCATATGCGGTGTGGCAACGTAATGCGGTTCGAACCACAGACGGTCCTTGATAGTTTTGTCCGCCTGGTAGGTAATTACCTTGCCTTTCCATTCTGCTATCACGCCTTTTTCAATCAGCGGCGCAATAAAGCCCTGAAAGGCCTCGGTGCGGGCGGTAAAAAATTGCGTGCCATGATCGAAGTAAAATGGATCGGCAAAGCGCGTGCTCATGCGCCCGCCCGTGCCGCGCGCCTTGTCATAAACAATGACGTCTGCATGGTCTTTCAAATGTTGTGCCAGCGTCAGGCCGGAAATGCCTGCTCCAATAATTGCAATTCGTTTTTTCATGAAAGCACCGCCATGGCTATCAGGGATGATACGACGATGATCGTCGCGTTTCGGCGCAAGTGATAAAACCACTCGGGTAACACGCCCGTGTTACGGAGCTGGATATCCAGTATCAACAAGAAGAGGAAGCACGAAGCCTGAAAAATAAATACAATTTCCTGATAGGTGACAAGCAAAGAACACCAGGCGAGTAGTGCAACAACGTTACTGGTGATAAGTAAATGGCGAGGACATTTTTCAGCAAAGAACAAAAATGCTGCCCAGTGAATGCCACACAGGAAAGACAGGATGATGGCGCTGTAAGTCCTGGCCATCAGGTTGTTGTCGATACCCGCGACTGGCGCAAAGATTAGCGCGACACACGCCACGAGCGGCAAGGTGCCGCTGTAAGTTAAAAGTTGTGCAAGTTTCATATCACGATCTTCATGCTGATTGCTTGCCTTCATGTGAATCAATTCAGTTAAGCCCGGTATTATCGACCGCTATCATCCCGACGGAGTGTGCGACACGTGAAGTCGCAAGATCTGAAAATCATGTGAAAGTATGGCGGTGTGGTGCATCATTCCTTGTAGAATTCGACCCTGTGGTACGCGACCAATTGTCCGATCTTCGCTCACTTTTTTGAAGAGATTTCACCATGTCCTATGTGCGTTGTTTGCGTGGCCTTGCTTCCGGTGTTGAATATTCCGCCGATGTGCCAATGAATCTTGATCCGGTCGATGGCAGGCCGGTGGAAATGGTGCTGGATATTGAACGGCTGGCGAAAGAAAAACCGGATGCTGCGTGGTATGACCCGAGCCGTCGTGATCTTTGGCGTTTCGGTGGATTGATGGCGCTGGATATTACGAACCCCGAAGACGCACAACACATCGTCAGTCTTGGCGAAGGCAATACGCCCTTGCTCGATTATCGTGATCATCCGCAAGCGGCTTCGGCGAAGTTTTTATTGCAGGTGAAAGAAGAGGGCAAGGCGCATCCGGGTTTCGGTACAAACCCGACCCAGAGTTTCAAGGATCGCGGCATGGCGATGATCGCCGCGCAGGCGCGCCGGCTCGGCCTGACGAAGCTGGCGGTGCCCACCCAGGGCAATGCCGGCGATTCCTTGACCCGCTACGCGCTGGCCGGCGATCTGTCGGTGGTGGTGGCGATGCCCGACGACACGCCGATGCCGATCCTCGGCAACGTCGCGGCCGCAGCCAGGCGCTATCCGGACCGGGTCAAGCTGGAACTGATCGGCCCGACCATCCGCGAGGCCGGCGCTTATCTCAAGGAACACTACATTCCGCAGGGCTATTTTTCGGTCGCCACGTTCCAG
>JAYWIC010000126.1:0-9422 GCA_043789195.1 Arenimonas sp.
GTTGAGGATGTTGGCGCCGTTCAAATTGCCAGTCCAGCCATTGAGATTGAGATTGTCGATGAAGCCATCGCCGACCAGGATATCGTCGCCGCCGTTCAAGATCGTGACACCGCCGAGATTGGTGCCGCTGGCGATGTTGATCGTGTCGTCGCCGTCGTTCAAGAGCACCGAGCCGTTGATGATGGCACCGGCAGCCACATTGACGATGCTGTCGCCGGCGTTATTGAAAATCGCATTGCCCGACGTCGCACCGACCGTCGATGTAGCTGCCAGATTGACGGTGGCCAGACTGCCGGTATCGGTCAAAACTCTGATGCCAGAGCCCGAACCGCCGGCGATGGTGCCATTCACTGTCACGGTGGTCGTGCCGGTGCCGTAGTTGCTGGCCAAAATCGCGTTGACGCCGCCGGTGACATTTGCTGTCGTCACTGTCAGGTTGGTGGCGGTTGCGGCGTTAGTAGCCGCAATCCCGTTACCAGTGGTGCCGGTGACAGTGCCTGTTGAAGTGATGCTTGTTGCACCCGTGCCGGCATTCGTAGCCGAGATACCGGTAACGCCGCCGGTGACGGCAGCGGTGTTGATTGTCATGTTCGTCGAGTTGCCGACGTTAGTGGCATTGATGCCGACCTGACTCGTTCCGGTAGTGGTGCCGGTAGCCGTGATGGTCGTCGCACCGGATCCCAGGTTGACGGTGTACATGCCGAATGCACCGCCGGTAGTGACATTGCTGTTGATCGTAATGTCACTGCCCGTGGCAGTGTTACGGGCATAAGTGCCAGCAACTGATGTGCCGGTGACGGTGCCCGTCGTAGTGACCGTGATATCGCCAGTACCGCTATTCAGGGCCACGATTCCGATCCGGCCACCGGTGACATTGGTACCGGTAATGGAGACGTCCGTCGAGGTCACGCTGGTATTGCGTGCATCAATACCGTAAGTGGAAGTGCCGGTAACCGTGCCTGTTGCAGTAACCGTTGTCGCGCCGGTTCCTGCATTGCGGGTGATAATACCGAATCTGCCACCGGTAGCAGCCGCACTATTCACGGTCAGGTTGGTGCTTGCAGCGAAATTGCGTGCGTAAATACCGGCGGTAATCGTACCGGTAGCCGTACCTGTCGAAGTGACTGTCGTGGCGCCGGTACCGCTATTCAGGGCGACAATACCGATCTGCCCACCCAGTGTGTCGACTGCATTGACCGTCATGTTGGTGGTGGTGGCAGTCAGATTGCGGGCATCAATCCCGAATCCGCTGGTTCCGGTCACCGTTCCGGTTGACGTCACGGTAGTATCGCCAGTGCCGCTGTTGCGCGTCACAATTCCGTTCACGCCACCAGTAACATCATCCGCATTAACAGTCATATTCGTAGCGCTGGCAGCGTTTACTGCGTTAATTCCGTTGGTGCTTGTTCCGGTCACGGTACCGGTCGTGGTAATCGATGTAGCACCGGTGCCGTTATTCGTAGATAGAATGCCTGTCTGGCCGCCGGTGACATTGTTTGCATTCACCGTTACGTTGGTGCCCGACGGATCATTGGCAATATCGATACCATTTGTGCCTGTACCAGTAACCGTTCCCGTCGATGTTACGGTTGTTGCACCGGAGCCGAATTGGCGTGCGAAAATTCCGGTCAGCCCGCCGGTAACATCGACCGTCGTGATTGTGAGGTCGGTCGTGTTGCCGTAGCTGCGCGCATCAATGCCGGTAGTGGCGGTGCCGGTTACGGTTCCCGTGGATGTTACTGTTGTAGCGCCGGTGCCGCCGTTGAGCGCCACGATACCGGTCACGCCACCGGTAACATTGGCAGCTGCCACTGTCAGATCCGTAGACGCAGCTCCCAGATTGCGGGCGTCGATCCCGAAGGTATTGGTTCCGGTGACGGCGCCGGTCGAGGTGACGGACGTGGCACCTGTGCCGCTATTGAGCGCGATGATGCCGTTTTGCAAGCCGTTTACATCGACTGAATTAATCGTCAGGTCGGTAGACGTAGCGCTAAAGTTGCGGACATCGATTCCGTTGAAATTAGTTCCGCTGACAGTGCCGGTCGTTGTGACATTCGATGCACCGGTACCATTTTGAGAGACGAAAATACCTGTTTGTCCGCCTGTGACATTGACTGAGCTAACCGTTACGTCGCTGCCAGTAGCTGCATTGCGTGCGTAAATCCCCAGATTGGCTGTGCCAGTAACGGTTCCGGCCGAAATTGCAGTTGTCGCGCCGCTGCCATCGTTAGTCACTGTAATCCCGTTCTGTCCACCGGTCGTTGTTGTGCCGACTGCAATTACTGTTGCATCGGTGGTGGTTGCCGCATTCTGGAGAAGTATTCCGTTATTTGCCGTTCCGGTGACTGCATCGGTCGTAATGACAAGCGATGAACCTGTACCGTTGTTGATGGCGTTAACACCGTTCGTAGCACCACTAGATGCGCCGAAGGCAATAATTGTCAAGTCAGTGGCGGTGGCGCCATTGTTGCCATAAATCCCGTTAAGGGTTGTGCCCGTGGCGGTTCCGGTTGAGACAATAGTCGTGTAGCCAGTGCCCGCGTTGATGGCGTTAATCCCGTTTTGGCCACCGGTAACAGTGCCGCCATTATTTACAACGACAAGATTGGTCGCAGTAGCGCCATTACGGGCATCGATGCCAGAAAGCGTTGTTCCGGTCACCGTGCCGTATGAAACAACGAATGTATCGCCGGTACCGTTGTTGATAGCGGAAATACCGTTGGTAGCGCCAGTGACATCATTAGCAATGATTGTCAGGCCTGCGGTGGTAGCACCGTTGATAGCATAAATGCCGTTTTCAGTGGTACCAGTCACGGCACCGGTTGAATTGATCGTGGTTGAACCAATGCCGACATTGAATGCATAGATTCCGTTATCGTCACCATTCACGTTATTGGCATTAATCGTCAGACCGTTAGAGGTAGCGCCGTTGACGGCAAGAATCCCGTCGTAGTTGGTGCCGGTGACGGTGCCGGTTGAGGTGATGGTGGTTGAGCCAGTGCCGGTATTGAGCGAATAAATACCGAATTGACCGCCATTCACATCGACGGTGGTAATCGTCAGATCCGTAGTGGCAGCATTGTTAACTGCCAGAATACCGAATGCTCCGTTACCGGTAACCGTATTGGTCGCCGTGATGTTTGTCTCACCGGTGCCATAGTTGACAGCAATAATGCCGAATTGGCCACCATAAACATAAGCGGAATTCACGGTTAAGTCGGTACCAAAATTTCGTGCATCTATTCCGCTGGTGCTTCCGCCAAATGCAAATCCTGTCGAAGTAACGGTGGTTGAGCCGGAGCCGTAGTTAACCGCCACTATGCCCGACTGAAAACTGGCAGCAGCATAGGAGTTTATTGTCAGGTCGGCGCCAAAGTTGCGGGCGTCAATGGCGGCAGAGTTGTAGCCAATAATAACTCCGTTCGAGGAGATGTTTAAATTGCCGCTAACGTAGTTTCGTGCGTAGATACCCGACTGGGCACCGCGGATATCGGATAAATTCGCATCGGTAAACGACAGCCCGCCTGTGCCGGTTATCGTTAGCGCATTGCCTGCTGCGGTGTTCATGCCGAAGCCCGGGTTCGTGGTGACCACGACCGGACCGCCGATCATAGGCTGCGTGACATCCGCGCCTGCTGCGCCCGAGCATACCCAAACACCCGAAGCAGGCACCGGCTCGATGCAAGTGCCGGCATAGGCACTGCGCCCGTAGACTAAAAGCATGGCCGATGCGATGGCGTTAGTAACTACCAGGCGAGTGGCTTGCATTGTGCGTTTATTTTTTTTCATGGCCGACTATCTCTTCATGGATGAAAGAACGAATGGGGAATACAACGTATTACTTAAGGTTCGTGGGTAATCAAGTGGGCGGGGTCGGCCGTGCCCGGCGACACGGTCATCGGGCAAACGACATTGGAAATGACTTCCAGGTCGTATAGCTCGCCAACATTGCCGTCGATGCGGAACCAATCGACGCAACTATTTTTCTCAAGATCAATGACTTGCACGCCGCACCAGGGCTCAGAGTCGGCGGCTTTGAGTTTTTCATCCAGCGCCAGACCTTCGAAGCGTTTGTAACGCGGCTTGGAAAGGCCGACAAAAGCGTATTTGCCATGGAATGCCAAGCCACGCAGAAAGCCGGGGCAGAATACACGGGCTTCGAATTTGCCCATGCCGCCTTCGGAACGATTGACGACACCCAGTTCACCGGTGCCGGCATTGAGCACCCATAGCTGGCCATTATGCATGCGTGGCGAATGGGGCATCGATAGCCCTTCGCAGATAATTTCGTTTTTCCGCACGTCGATGACGATGCCACCATCGGCGCGGCGATCACGCCAACCATCGATGGTATCGGAACGACTGACGGCGGTGACGTAGGCGGCTTCGCCATCTTCCATCGCCAGGCCGTTCAAGTGGCAGCGGTCTTCGTCGATCAGTGCGGAAATAAACGGTGGCTTCCATAGCATCTCGAAACTATGCCGAGGCGAGACCTTGGCCAGACAGTTGAAGCGGGTGTTGACGAAGATAATGTCGCCGTTTTTATCGACACCGACATCGTGGGCATCGAGTGCGCCGGTGACGTGTACGGTTCTGGCTAGATAACAAGCATCGAAAGTGCGATTGATTTGCTGGCCGGGGTTCAGCACGTTGGCGAAATGCAGAATCTCGGCGCCAGCGGATAAGACCAGGCCGCCTTTGCCGTCATTGCACAGGCCCATCGGCTTGGGCATGGCCGATTGATGCAAATGGGCGCCACCTTTGGGGTCGCGACCGAGCATGTATAGAGAACTGGATTGGTAGGAAGTAAATGCCAATGCGATGTTAAGCCGTGCCAGTCGGCCGACTAGGCCGCCGGACAGCGAATACTCCACCTTGGGGGCTTCGCTGTTGGCTTGTACCGTGGTAGGTGGCAACACTGGGTTGTCGTTATCGGCAGGGGTTTCAGGCGGTGCGCTAGTGTTATCAGACATATGGACTCGGTATTCACCCTTTATTTAAATAATTAAGCAAAAAGAAACCGAGATCGATGAAGCACTCAGTACTTTTGCCGTAGCGCGTTTCGTTTTGGTATTGCCAATTTTCCCCTCACGCAAACTATCACACACGATGCTTTATGGGTAGCTTAAAGCCGATGCTGCAACGCAGTATATGCAGCACGTTTTTCCGGGCTATATCAGACTTGCTGCAATTCCCGGCCCGGCGCCGGCAGCTCATGATGGGCGAATGCCGTTCTGTACCTAGGCGCATGTAATAAATTGGGTTCGGGAGTAATCTTGCCCCTATAGAAGTATGAGGAAACTGGATGTCGCTTTCGCTGGGAACACTCGTCATCGCGTTGCTTATCGGCATCGGCTTATCTGTCCTTGGCCTTAAAGCGTATCAACAGAATCTTTCACTTTTACGCGCCTTGCGTTCCGGTACGCGCGACCTTAAAGCCATGCTCTGGCATTCATTGCTCGTATGGAGCCCGATGCTTTTGGTCATTGTGGTTCTGCTGGGCGCGGCATCTTTACTATCTCGAGGCATTACCGAGCTGGCTTATCGCTACACCACGCTTGATGAGTTCTGTGAAGTGCAAGGGCTCGATTCACCCCAATATATTGCATGCACCGGGATGGGAAATGAGTTGGCTTCCAATAAGATCAGGCGACTAAGCCCACGGGTGGATATCGAGCAACAGCTTTTTAGACGTTACAGCGAACCAAGAAAACGACTGCTGATCACGCCAGTAGAAAAATTGTATGGGTTAGCGAAAAATCCTTCCGCGTTGAGTCAGGCTTTTTCACCAGCGGCGGTGCTTGGCCTGCCGCCGAGTATTGAAGACGACTCCTTACTTGCCTTGCTTATTACTCAAAAACGCAGGGTGCTCGATAGCCCGGTTCCCAAGCCTAGCGATATTGTCGAAGTCATGAGTTATCGACAATCGGTGGCCACTGGTAACCGGATTTTGCTGGATCTCGACACGAAAATTAAAGCACGCAGGAAAGCCTTGTACGTAGCCGAATATAGCCAGTTGCCGGCAGAACAAAAACTTCGCTATGTCCGGAAAATCCGCCTCTTGTTTCAGCTCAGGCAGCTGGAAGTAACGATTGATCCTGCCGTACTAAAGATGTTGCCGGGCCATGCCGTGGCTGCGAACAGCACACAAACCGATTTCGTTATGAAAGGCTTGGTGCGTTCTCTCGCGAATAGCGAACGTCGAGTCAATGAAGTTCTTTTAGGTGAACTAGAAACCCCCGAAAAAGCCGCACTGGTTTTTGACCTACTGGATATGGTGCCGGAATGTACTGTTGCTGTGAACAATGCAACTCTTCGATTCAATTCAGGTGATTTCAAACCCGGAGCCATCGACTCGGAAGCGATGACTGCAAATAATGCCGGCAGCTTTCCCTGCCTTTCACAGAGGGATACCGGCAAGACTTTCAAATTGGTTTCAGTCGGCTTTCGTAAGAGCGTGTTGTTGTCGATTGACCGTTTGCGGGATGTCGCAGCCTTTCATGCATTCAAAAAGCTGGCGACTATCGAACAAGACGCTGCGTCCGGTTCCATGGATGCTAAAGCGGCAGCACAAGCGCTGGGTAATATTGTTCCGGCCGTCATTCCACTGGGCCGACAGGAATGCAGTTTCTTACATCCTGTCAATTGTGTAATGAATGGTCTGGCGGGTTCGGCTGAAGCGGCATACACCCGATCACACAATAAATTGATCAGCCGATTCAACGAAGAGACCGCCATTGAAGTTGGTACGGCAGCCATGACAGTTCAACAAAGAATTGATCATGCACGGGTAAGCACAGACGCCGAAATTGCACAGATGCATGCTGCCGGTTACGACACGGCGGAATTACTTTTTAGTTTGAATGACATGCTTCGCCTATTGGGCTGGGTTACCTTGTTTTTAGTCGCATCCAGAAGTTTTTTGTATGTGTTTGCATTGGAAGTTTTCGATAGAGAAGCTGAATCAAGGATTTCCTTCGACACGGGAAATTCCGTGGTGGGCAATGTGGTATCGGGTTCCGAAGTTACCATCGATCGCCATTTTCCATTCCCTATTATTAATCGCGGCAGCCTGACCAATACCTTGGCCGATATCGAGATTGCGCCCTGGCGATGGTCGGCGCCGATATCGCGAATTTTGCATGGGCGATATTTCCTGTTTAACCGGAGTGTGTTTAGTGTGCCCGGTCAGATATCCCTCAGCGAAGAAGTAAATGGAATGGAGGCATCGGCAAGAAGCGGTTTTTCAATTATCGAATGGCAACTGCAGCCGGGTGAAGAAGTGGTGTTCAACTACCGGGATTTTTACGGCGCCAGTGCCAACGTACAGTTGAAAACCGATTTCAGTCTCAGGCTATCGACTTTATTATTGGGAAAGGTTTTCTTCCACTATGCCAAGTGTCTGGATGGGGAAGGCCGCTTGCTGCTTGAAGCTCGAGTGCATAACACGACGCAAGGTGGCATGTCATCGATCAAACCGGCACGCTTGGTGGCATGGAATCGCCACGCCCAATTCTCCGCCGCTAGCCATCATCATCCCTGGAAAACCTTTATCAATCCTTTCACGATTGTCCGGGAACCCCTGCCCGGAATTGCGAAAGGACTGGTGATCATTGCGCCGGAAAGCGAATCTACAAATTTTTTTGGGATTGGCTTTCGATCCATTAAACAGATTTTTTCGAAGATTTTTTGAACGCCATCTGGAAAGCATTATCGCGTCCCAGACTGCTAGTTTATTTCCGCACGCGACATGCAGTTTCTATAACGTTTGTTTACCCGGGTAGCGAACCATTCGGTAGTGAGTTTCCGCGTAATCTTGGGGCTTTGAAGACGAATGCGTGGAAGTGTGGCATGCGGCAAGGGTTTGCCGTTGCGTTGTTCGGCAATTTCGAACATCCGAATATAGAGTTCGCTCCGTTCAAAACGGTGTTCGCGTGATTGCATCAATGCTTGGTGGATTTGCTCGCTGGTCATGCCCAGGTCCGCTGCCATGCTGCGCACGGCCAATTCGGTAGCGCTGATAAAAGTTTTATCTTTCTTGTAGAGAATCAAATCGCCATCCAGATCCAGACCAACGCCGGTGGCCACGGCTACTGCATTCTGGAAGGCGGCATTGCGACTGGCGTAATGGCCGGCGTTGAAATCGGCGAAACGGAATAGTGGCTTGTCATACGAGGTTTCGTAATCGAGTAAATGTGCGATGCCGAAATACATGCCACCGCGACGGCTAAATACTTCATGTCGAATGGATGTATCTTCGGCGTGATAGGGGTAGGGATGTAGTTTTGCGTGTGCTTGTGCGTAAGCGATGCTGACTTGCATCGGGCCACCGGTATGCACAGGATTAAGTCGGCCCAATAGCCGTTTCCCCATCGGCACGGATGCAATCATTTCTTCGAAAATATCGCTTAATTCTTTTTCGGTTCGTACCGAGGCAATACGTGTTTCCCAGCTTTCGCCATTTGGAGACTCAAACTGCAGGGCGCCATGCACCGCGAATGCCGGTATCTTGAAGCGCGCCGCACGCGTTTCGATTTCTTTCAACGCGATCTTGCCGAGTCCTGGTACCGGAGGATTTGCGTTATAAGTCGATTCCTGTTCGGTGACGGCCAGTATCGAACACAGGTTTTGCGATGAAGGTTCAATCTTCAGCGAACTGACGGCGTATTGGATATCCGTTGCCCAACCATCGCGATCTTTGATGGTTGCAGGCATCAAATGTTTGAGTTTTTCCCTTATTTCAGCAGGTGTTGGCTGCTTGTTCTCGCAAGCGGCGAGTAAGGTCAGTATGAAAATCAGGAAGGCCGTTAGCCGAATTCTTGCAATATGGAAATTTGTCATGCACGCGACTTTATCAAAGCAAGCTGAAGCGTTCATGAGCCGGAAGGGCACAGCCAATCTTTCAAATAATTCTATGGTCTGAAATTAAACTCCGGATCACAAAACAATAAAATCGTCATCCCCGAATGCCATAGAAATGCCGTAGGGACGATTCATGAATCGTTCCTACGGGATCAAAGCCACGGCACTGGGTCCCCACCTAAGCGGGGAAGACGATGTTTTAATGTGGTAAATCTACCCAATAAATCGATGGCTCGATTCGGATTATTGGGAGGGTAATTTCCAGACAAAAAATACCCCGCCCGGCGTTAGCCAAAGCGGGGTAGGGTTTGCAGCAATTACCAGCTACGGCGCAAGCCGAGCGTGCCGGTATGGTTTTCAAGATCGGAATCGCCCATGCCTCTTTCATAATCGTATTGTAGGAAGACCGACCAGTTGTTCTGGGTCAGCACGCTAAAGCCTGCACCCACTTCCATCCAGGTAGCGTCGCGTTCGGTCGTGATGGCGGTCGGGCCAATGACGACTCGGGAATCATCACCAAAGTTATGCCAGACGTTGGCTTTGAGGTAAGGCACAAAACT
>JAYWIC010000127.1:0-2652 GCA_043789195.1 Arenimonas sp.
ATGCTCGACTTCCACCGCCAGCGATTCAATGTGTTGGTCTGCACGACGATTATCGAATCAGGTATCGACATACCAAGCGCGAACACGATGATCATCAATCGCGCCGACCGTTTTGGCCTGTCACAATTGCATCAATTGCGGGGCCGCGTTGGACGCTCGCATCATCGCGCCTATGCCTATTTGATCGTGCCGCACAAAAAAGCCATGACCAGCGATGCCGAGAAACGTCTGGAAGCATTGGCCTCGATGGAAGAGCTGGGCTCGGGTTTCACTTTGGCAACACACGATCTGGAAATTCGCGGTGCTGGCGAGTTACTCGGCGAAGATCAATCGGGCCAAATGGCGGAAATCGGTTTCTCGCTTTATACCGAATTGCTGGAACGTGCGGTCAAATCGATTCGCTCCGGGAAACTGCCCGATCTTAATCCAAGCACGCGCTTTGGCAGCGATGTCGAACTGCATATTCCGGCACTGATTCCGGATGATTATTTGCCCGATGTGCATGCACGTCTGACCCTCTACAAACGCATTGCCTCGGCACGCGACAGCGACCAGTTGAAAGAACTGCAAGTCGAGATGATAGATCGATTCGGAATACTGCCCGGCCCGACCAAACAGCTATTTTCGACTGCAGAAATCAAACTGGAAGCCACTCCTCTGGGCATTCGCAAACTGGAACTGGGCCCGAATGGCGGGCGAATCCATTTCAATGCACAGCCAACGATCGATCCGATGTCGGTCATCCGGATGATTCAGTCGCAACCGAAAATTTATGCGGTGGAAGGCGGCGACAAGCTTCGAATAAAACTCGAATTACCCGACGCCGCTTCGCGTGTTCGTACTGCCAAGGCTTTGCTGACTACTTTGGCCAGAGGCTGAATAACGTAGGAGCCCGCTCTGTGTACCAAGCGCAGCGAAGTACATACAGAGCTGGCGACATGTACGAAGGTAATCGCCAGCTCAATGTATTTCGCTGTGCGAAATACCTGAGCGGGCTCCTACGAAAGCATTAATCAAAACCTGCCTGCCTGAAACTCGACAATCGCTTGCTGAATCTCGGCCTGCGTATTCATGACAAACGGGCCGTAACGGGCAACCGGCTCGTTCAGCGGCTTGCCGGCAACTAAAATAAAACGGGTTTCCGACAAAGATTCAAAGTGCACCGAATCGCCCGGGGTCAAGCTGACCAGTTCGCTGGTTTGTACCGGATGCTTTTCATCATTCACCAGCACATTCAATGCACCTTCATAAACGTAGACAAACGCGTTATGACCCATGGGCAATCCATGTTCAAAAACCTGGCCGGCTCCGATCAGCACATCCAGATAAATCGGCTGCGTGGCTGGCTGCCTGACTGGCCCGACGACATCACCCACCTCGCCCGCGATCACTTTTATCTGCGCGCCATTAGCCAGATTGACGAGCGGAATTTGCCGCGCATCAAACTCCTGGTATTTCGGTGCCGTCATTTTTTCGCTGGCCGGCAAATTGATCCATAACTGGAATCCCCGCATCAGCCCCTGCTCCTGCTCGGGCATTTCGGAATGCACGATCCCGCGGCCTGCCGTCATCCACTGGACACTCCCGGGCGTCAACAAGCCTTCATTGCCATGATTGTCCTTGTGGCGCATACGTCCATCGAGCATGTATGTGACGGTCTCGAAACCACGGTGCGGATGAGCCGGAAAACCGCCGATATAGTCGCCCGGTTTTTCCGAGCCGAATTCGTCCAGCATCAGGAAGGGATCAAGAATAGGCATGGCCGGACTGCCAATGACCCTTGTCAGCCGCACACCTGCGCCATCCGAGGTTGCGATGCCCTTTATTTTTTTCTGAATGCCGCGCAATTGCTTGTTCATGTAGAGTCTCCTTTCTATGATGGCAAGATATGTACGATTTCGTTCATATTCCACTCCCGTAACTGCAACCGACTGTTGCCGCAATGGAATGAAGTTTATTTGTCCTGCTTTGGCATACCATTACGTTGTGCTGTTTATAGGGTCTGGATTGAATACACCATGGCATCACCACTGCCCCCATTTTTCAAACGCAAAACAGACCGGATCCGTCGAATCGGGGAACCCTCCAGCCTGCCGACCCTCTCAAGCAAGCGCTTGAATCTTTGCTGGGTCGACCATGCCGATGTCGCAGGCATCTTCCAGATTTACTCGGATGACAAAGTGACGAGGTATTGGAACCAGACCGCTTTTTCCCATCAAGACGATGCCCATATTTATATCGAAAGCATCCATCACGGCTTCGATGACGGCAAATTATTCCAATGGGGAATTTGCACAAAAGGTAGCCAGAAACTGATCGGCACCTGTTCTTTGAGCAACATTTCGACTGCTCAGGGCAGTGCGAATATCGAAATAGCCATTTCCAGCGAACACTGGGGTCATGCCTACGGCTGCGAGGCTTTGGGCACGCTGATCAAACATGCTTTTGGCGACCTAGGGCTGCGCAGGCTTGAAGCCGATGTCAACCCGCACAATGCAAAATACCTGAAGTCGATGGAAACCCTGGGCTTCAAACGCGAGGGCTATCTGCGCCAAAGATGGCAGGTCGCCGGGGAGCTGCAGGATAGTGTGGTACTCGGCTTGTTGAAATCGGATTCAGTGTTCGATACCCGAACATACGAAAATCTGGCGC
>JAYWIC010000128.1:0-39077 GCA_043789195.1 Arenimonas sp.
CACTTGGTGGTTTGATTTTCCCATGCTCAATAGTCTTCTTACCCGTATTTTTGGCAGCCGTAACGAACGCCTGCTGCGTCAATTCCAGAAAAATATCGATCGAATCAATTCACTCGAGCCGGAAATGGAAAAGTTGAATGACGATGCCTTGCGTGCCAAGACAGATGAATTCAAAGCCAGAATCGAGAAGGGCGAGACCCTCGACCAACTATTGCCTGAAGCATTCGCGGTCTGCCGTGAAGCCTCCAAGCGCGTACTCGGCTTGCGCCACTACGACGTGCAACTTGTCGGCGGCATGGTGCTGCACTCCGGACGCATTGCCGAGATGCGTACCGGTGAAGGTAAAACGCTTGTCGCCACTCTGCCTACCTATTTGAATGCCTTGTCCGGCAACGGCGTGCATGTCGTCACGGTGAATGATTACCTCGCACGACGCGACTCGGCCTGGATGGGCCGTGTTTACAACTTCCTTGGCATGAGTGTCGGTGTTGTTTATCCGGGTATGCCGCACGGTGACAAAAAAGGCGCTTACGCTGCCGACATCACTTACGGCACCAATAACGAATACGGTTTCGATTATCTGCGCGACAACATGGCGCTTTCGAAAGATGATCGTTTCCAGCGCGGCCAGAATTTCGCCATCGTCGACGAAGTCGACTCCATCCTGATCGACGAAGCACGCACACCACTTATTATTTCCGGCCCAGCCGACGAGTCACCCGAATTGTATATGAAGGTGAATCGCCTGTTGCCGAAACTGACCCGTCAGGAAAAAGAAGATGGCGACGGCGATTTTTGGGTAGACGAAAAGCAGAAGCAAGTGCATCTGTCCGAGTCCGGTATGGAACACGCAGAAGAGCTGTTGCGCGAAGCAGGCATCATTAGCGAAGGCGATAGTTTGTATTCCGGTCAAAATCTGACCGTGGTTCACCATCTGAATGCCGGCTTGCGTGCACATGCCCTGTATCAGCGCGATGTCGATTACATCGTGCGCGATGGCGAAGTGATCATCGTGGACGAATTCACTGGACGCACGTTGGCGGGCCGTCGCTGGTCCGACGGTTTGCATCAGGCTGTGGAAGCAAAAGAAGGCATGCCGATTCAGCGCGAAAACCAGACGCTGGCATCGATTACGTTCCAGAACTATTTCCGTATGTATAAAAAGCTTTCGGGCATGACCGGCACCGCCGATACCGAAGCCTACGAATTCCAGACGATTTACAATCTTGAAGTCGTCGTCATTCCGACCCATCGTCCGATGGTGCGCAAGGATCATCCGGATCTGGTCTATTTAACCCGTGATGCCAAATTCAATGCCGTCAGCCGCGACATCGCCGATTGTTTCGAACGCGGGCAGCCAGTGCTTGTCGGTACGACGTCGATTGAAACCTCCGAATTGCTATCTAGTCATCTCAAGAAAGCCGGCATTCCGCATGAAGTGTTGAATGCAAAACAGCATGAGCGCGAAGCCCAGATCGTGGCACAGGCAGGCAGCAAAAAAGCGGTCACCATCGCCACCAACATGGCTGGCCGCGGCACCGATATTGTTCTAGGTGGTAGCCTGGATGCGCAACTGCAAACACTGGGTGAAGATGCGAGCGAGCTTGACAAGTCCCGCGTGAAATCGGACTGGCAAAAACACCATGACGAAGTACTCGAGCTCGGCGGTTTGCATATCGTCGGCACCGAGCGTCATGAATCACGCCGTATCGATAACCAGCTGCGTGGCCGTTCGGGTCGCCAGGGCGATAACGGGTCATCGCGTTTCTATCTGTCGCTTGAAGATAATCTGATGCGAATTTTTGCGGCTGATTGGGTGCAAAACGCCATGCGCCGTATCGGCATGAAAGAAGACGAAGTGATCGAAAGCGGCATGGTCACCAAGCAAATTCAAAATGCACAGAAAAAAGTCGAAGCGCATAACTTCGATATCCGCAAAAATTTGCTCGATTACGATGATGTGGCCAACGATCAGCGTAAAGTCATTTACCAGCAGCGCGACGAGTTGCTGGAATCCGAGTCGGTTCAAGATGCAATCGAAGCCATTCGCGATGACGTTATTTCAATGACGGTACGTCGCTATGTGCCAGTGAATTCGATTGATCAGCAATGGGATGTCGAAGGCCTCGAACGCAATTTGGCCGACGAGTTCGGAATGTCGCTGGACTTGAAAGGCCTGGTCGAAAAAGCCGAAGAACTGGATGACAACGCATTGCTCGACAACGTGCTCAAAGCCGCCGAGCAATTGTTTGCCGAAAAGGAAGCGCAGATTTCTTCGGAAAACATGCGCCACCTTGAAAAACATCTGATGCTCAATGTGCTGGATCAAAGCTGGAAAGAACATCTGGCGCGCATGGACTATATGCGTCAGGGTATTCATTTGCGTGGTTATGCCCAAAAGCAGCCAAAGCAGGAATACAAGCGCGAATCCTTCGAACTGTTTTCCGAAATGCTCGACAAGGTAAAGCAGGATGTCATCACCTTATTGGCACGTGTCCGTATTCGTGATGAAGAAGAAGTAACGGCAATGGAAAATACCGAACGCCAGCGTCTTGAAGCACAAGCGAAAAACATGCAATTCCAGCATCCGGAAACCGGCGATTTTGGTGTCGATGATGAAATGGAACAAGCCATGGCGTTTGCATCGCAGGGTGCCGAGACACAGCCGGGAACCATTACCCGCGATTCAGAAAAAATCGGCCGCAATGATCCCTGTCCCTGCGGCAGCGGTAAAAAATACAAGCAATGCCACGGCCAGTTAACCTGATTGTCCGGTATGTCGCCGGGGTCTAAGGCGTTGCCTCCGGTCCATGTAGTAGCGGGTGTGCTGCGTGACACTCGCGGCAGAATTTTATTGGCCAGACGCACGGAAGGTCGTGATCTTGCAGGTGACTGGGAGTTTCCTGGCGGCAAGGTCGAGCACGGCGAATCGCCAACTCAGGCTCTTAAACGGGAATTGCACGAAGAGCTGGGCATTGATATCGGCAATGTCGAAGCGCTTATTTCGGTGCCACAGCATTACGTCAATAAAAGTATCGTGCTCGATGTTTATACGGTTAAGTCGTATACCGGGAACCCCAAGGGGCGCGAAAATCAGGCGCTAGCCTGGTCGCCATTGGAAAAACTGGGTTCGTACCCCATGCCTCCGGCCGACAAACCGGTAGTCGCGGCCATTACGCAGCCAAGTATGCTCGCCATTTCACCGGAATATTACGGTGAAAAATCAGCTTTTCTTTCCAGCATCGAGTGTCAATTGGATTCCGGGATTCGGCTCATTCAATTGCGTACAACATTACCGACAGATAAAAAGCTAAAAGAGCTTGCGCTCGATATCCGTACTTTGTGTCATGCACACAATGCAACGCTTTATATCAATGGAAATATTGCATTAGCGAAAACACTTGATTGTCCCGTGCATTTGAAGTCGCACCAGCTTATGCGTGCCGATATAGAATCGGAATTGGCAGGCCATTCCTTTTCGGCCGCATGTCATACGATCGATGAATTAGAGCGCGCGGAAATTCTGGCGGCAACGTATGCCTTATTGGGGCCGGTGCACGAAACACAGTCACACCCGGAGCATAAAGGGATTGGCTGGCACGGATTCAGCCAGTTGCGAAGCGAAGTATCTCTTCCTATATTTGCACTCGGCGGAGTCGGGGCGGAAGATTTATCCATGGCCAGACGCCATGGTGCGCAGGGCGTTGCGGGAATTACCAGGTTTTGGCCAGTCAGGCTCTAGCAGCCCTGCGATAGCGTTGATCTAAACGCTGTACGCACTTTTTCAGTGAATCCATACCATGCATATTGATGATCACGTCATTGGCGATTGCCAGACGTTGTTTTCGGCTTGCCTGTGCATCGAGCATTTTGTCGGCAAGCGATTCGGTAATGTTGTCCCGTGAGAGCAGTCGTTTTTTTTGTGTTTCACGAGTGGTATCGACGAGCAAAATTCGATTCAGCCACGCATAGTGTTCACGGTGACCTTCTGCCAAAAGCGGAATAGCAACGATGGCATAAGGCGAGCTCGCAACTGCACATTCCTGCATAAGTAATTCACGAATACGGGGATGAGTAATGGCTTCGAGTTTTTTCCTAGCCTCGGAATTATCAAAAACAAGCTCACGTAAAGCCTGACGGTTTAATTGCCCGTCGACGACCAGG
Source organism: Arenimonas sp. (assembly GCA_043789195.1). Lineage (GTDB taxonomy): Bacteria > Pseudomonadota > Gammaproteobacteria > Xanthomonadales > Xanthomonadaceae > Arenimonas. The sequence continues at coordinate 4,165 of JAYWIC010000128.1, forward strand.
TGGGGCCCGAAGCAATGTGCAATTTCATCCAGCGCCGGTTGTCCTGCCTCAACAATCTTGCGCGCCGCGATATCGGCATCGGCAACCACTATGCCGAGTTCCGAAAATAGCCCGGTAACGGTAGATTTCCCTGATGCAATACCACCGGTGACGGCAACGATATAACGGGCCATCGTTAGCCCGAAATCGCCCAGTTCATATAGGCACCCAGTAGGTCGATGCCAAGAATAAATTGCACCCAGCCTGCGGCTGCCAGATAGGGTCCAAACGGTATTGGCGTCGCGTTGTCCCGTCCTTTAATGGCGAGATAAATCGAGCCGATGATGGCGCCGAAAAAAGATGAGAGCAAAACGATCGCTAGTATGGATTTCGGACCGCACCAAGCCCCCAGTGCAGCCAATAATTTGAAATCGCCGTAACCCATACCTTCTTTTCCGGTGATCAATTTGAATAGCTTGTACACGCTCCACAAACTCAAATAACCGATTGCAGCACCAAGAACGGCGTGCCATGGATCCTGAAAAAGCGGTATCAAACTCAATCCAAGACCCGCCCATAACAGCGGCAGCGTAATGTCATCGGGCAGGTACTGGGTTCTTAAATCAATGCCTGACAATGCAACCAGGCTGGCGGTCAAACCCAATGCTGCCAGGCCTTCCCAAGTAGCGCCAAATTTCCAGATGCATACTGCGAAAAGCACGCCAGTCAGGAATTCGACTGCCGGGTATTGCCAGGAAATGCCGATTTTACAGTGACGGCATTTTCCCCGTAAAACGAGATAGCTGATAAGCGGAATGTTCTCGAGTGCCGAGAGTGGATGCTGGCAGTGTGGGCAATGTGATCCCTTGACGACGAAGTCCGGCGGGGCGGGTTCATAGACTTCGGGCAGTTCAAGCAGCTCACGACTTTCATGGCGCGCCTGCCACAGCAACCTGTTCGGCAACCGCAGTATCACGACATTCAAAAAACTGCCGATCAATAATCCGAAAAAGAACGCCACTGTAATTAACAGCGGCGTGTTGCTCAACAATATTTCCATTGCGCTTACATGGCCGCAGCAAGTTTAAAGATTGGCAGGTACATGCCGATCACCATGCTGCCGACGATACCGCCGATGACCATCATCACCATCGGCTCGATCAAGGTCGACAGGGTATCTACAGCGTTGTTGACTTCCTGTTCGAAGAATTCGGCCACCTTGTAAAGCATAGTATCCAGCGCACCGGCTTCTTCACCGATAGCGACCATTTGTACCACCATATGCGGGAATAGGCCGACTTGTTTCATCGCCATGTTCACCTGATAGCCAACCGAGACATCGTCACGGATTCGCAACACGGCTTTTTCATAAACAATATTGCCACAGGCCCCAGAGACGGTTTCCAGTGCTTCCACCAGTGGAACACCCGCTTTGAAGGTAACCGCTAAGGTTCTTGCAAAGCGCGCGATGGCGGAGTTGTGCATGATTTCGCCGATCACGGGGATTTTCAGGATGGCGCGATCAAGGAACTCGGCAAATGCTTTGGAGCGTTTTTTCGCGGCTAGAAAAGCAAATACCGCAGCGGCAAAAGCACCAATAATTGCCCACCACCACGCGATGACAAAGTCCGAACAGGCAAGAATAAACAGCGTGAAGGCTGGTAGATCCGCACCAAAGCTTTTGAAGACGTTTCTGAAGGAAGGCACGACAAAAATCAGCAGCACGGCGCTGACCAAAACGGCGACCGCGATCACCATCGCGGGATAGAACAGTGCCTTTTTGATTTTGCCTTTCAGGGTTTCGATATTTTCCTTGTAGTTGGCAATGGTATTGAGCACCACTTCCAGCACACCGGCGCCTTCACCGGCTTTTACGAGGTTTCTATAAAGGCTGTCGAAATAGAGCGGGTATTTACCCAGTGCTTCGGAAAGCGATGAACCGCCTTCAATCTCGACTTTCACACCCAGGATCATGTCTTTCAATTTCGGATTTTTATGCCCGGTACCGATGATTTCGAATGCCTGCACCATCGGGACACCCGATTGCATCATGGTCGCAATCTGCCTGCTGAAAATCGCGATATCTTTCGGCGTAATTGCCGCGCCTGCCGAGCCGAAGAATGGCTTGGTTTTCGGTTTGACAACTGTCGGATTAATGCCTTGCTTGCGCAGTTCTGCGCGGAGCAGGTTTGCATTTTTTGCGGTGGTATCGCCCTTCATCTTGATGCCGCGCTTGTCGGTACCCTCCCACATGAATTCAGTCATCGCGGAAGTGGTTGCGCGAGTCTTGGTTGCTGCTGCTTTGGAAGCTGCCATGGTTTAGTCCTTTGTTACGCGGTTGATTTCGGCAAGGCTGGTGACACCGGAGCAAGCCTTGATGATTGCGGATCGCCTTAAATCATTGACGCCGGATGCGAAAGCGGCCTCTCCGATTTGCAGCACATTGCCGCCTTGCAGAATGATCTTTTGAATTTCTTCCGTCATTGGCATGACTTGGTAAATGCCAACCCGGCCTTTGTAACCTTCGTTGCAGTCGGAGCAGCCGACAGCCTCGTATAGTTTGATGCCAGATTTGATATCTTGCGGGGTAAAGCCTTCCGCAAGGAGGGCAGATTCCGGCAATATCATTTCTTTTTTGCAGTCGTGCAAGCGACGGGCCAGCCGCTGCGCAATGACCAGTGTGACCGAAGAAGTGATGTTGTAGGGCGCGATACCCATGTTCATCAAACGCGAAATCGTTTGCGGGGCGTCATTGGTGTGCAATGTCGAGAGCACCAAGTGGCCAGTTTGCGCCGCCTTGATCGCAATCTCCGCCGTTTCCAGGTCGCGGATTTCGCCGACCATGATCACATCGGGATCTTGTCGCAAGAAAGAACGTAGTGCGACCGAGAAGGTCATGCCGCGTTTCACGTTCATTTGAACTTGATTAATACCCTGTACCCGAATTTCAACGGGGTCTTCGGCCGTTGAAATATTGCGTTCTTCGGTATTGAGAATATTGAGTCCGGTGTAAAGTGATACGGTTTTGCCGGAACCGGTGGGTCCGGTGACTAGAATCATGCCGTAGGGCTTGGATAGCGCCGCTAAATAGAGATCACGCTGTGCGTCTTCATAGCCCAGTTTGTCGATACCCAGTTTGGCAGCGTTGCCATCAAGTAAGCGCAGCACCACTTTTTCGCCAAACAGGGTCGGACAGGTGCTCATCCGGAAATCCATCTGCTTGGTTTTCGAGATATTGAGTTTAATCCGGCCGTCTTGCGGGACCCGTTTTTCGGCAATATCCAATTGCGCCATGACTTTCAGGCGCGCGGCAATTCGCGGCTGCAACTTGATGGGGGCCTTGGCAACATTCTTTAAAACACCGTCCATACGCAAACGCACCCGGAATTCAGTTTCGTAAGGCTCGAAATGGATATCGGAGGCGCCTTTCTTGATGGCGTCGAGCAAGACTTTGTTGACGAATTTTACGACAGGGGTGTCATCGCCTTTTGCTTCTACGCCCGTATCGGCGAGGCCATCATCATCACCGCCGGAAGACTCCAGGTTTTCCAGGCCTTCGTCATCCTCGTCATTCTGGCTGAGCGAATCGCCAGAGGTTAATGCCAGATCCAACGAGCGCTTCAGTACGTCCTCGCTCACTAAAATAGGTTCAACCGTCATGTTGGCGGCGAATTTAATTTCGTCCAGTGCTCTCGTGTTGGTGGGGTCCGAGATACCTACATACAGGCGATTGCCGCGTTTAAACAAGGGCAAGACATTGTGTTTTTGCAGCAAGTCTTCACCGATCAGTTTGACGGCAGATTGCGCAAGGTCGAGTGCGCCGGTATCAAACAAGGGCATGCCAAATTCAACGGCATTGGCTGCCGCAATTTGTGTTTGCGAAACCAGACGCTGTTCAAGCAGGTATAGATGTACCTGTTTCTTTTGTTTGGCAGATTCATCGAGTGCACGACGTGCATCTGTTTCATTTAGTACGCCATCGAGAACCAGGCGTCGAGTAATGCCTGTGATGCCTACTAAGTTGGCTACGGCCGTATTCATTGCAGCCCCTTTTCCCTACTAATATCCGGACTTTACCGCAAATTCTTCATCTAGCGTAGCATTGTGGAATAAATGGCCCAAACATGGTCTAAATTGACCATTCCGAGTAATCTTGGTCCTCAGTCAATGGGGGCTACATGCGAATTTCGGTGGTATTACCTGCTAAGAACGAAGCGGAGGGCTTGCGCAGGACATTGCCCAGCCTAAAGGCCTATTTGCCGGATGCCGAAATCATTGTCGTCAATGATGGTTCAACTGATGACACCATCGCTGTCGCGTCCGAATTCGGGGTGCAAGTTTTGACATCGCCTTATCCCATGGGTAATGGTGCCGCGATTAAGCGCGGTGCAAGGGCTGCCAGCGGGGAAATTCTGGTTTTCATGGATGCCGATGGCCAGCATGGCCCTGAATATTGTCAGCGTCTTTTGTCTAGGCTTGACCAAGGTTTCGACATGGTGGTGGGCGCCAGGGGTTGGGATGGTCAGGCGACTGTCAGCAGGGGCATGGCGAACGGACTTTATAACCGAATCGCCAGCTGGATGACGGGGCAAAAAGTAGCTGATCTGACTTCGGGTTTCCGAGCGGTACGGGCTGATAAATTCCGGGAGTTTTTGTACTTGCTGCCCAATGGCTTCTCTTATCCGACCACTATCACGATGGCATTTTTCCGAAGTGCCTATGCAGTGGCATACGAGCCCGTACCGGTCGCTGCTCGAATCGGGAAAAGCCATATCCGGCCAGTTCGTGACGGCGTAAGATTTTTGCTGATCATTTTCAAGATTGCGACACTTTATTCGCCGGTAAAACTGTTCGCACCGACGGGTGTTTTCTTCTTTTTACTTGGACTGGGCTACTACGCCTATACCTATGCGTCCGAAGGCCGATTGACCAACATGACGGTATTGTTGCTCAGTGCTTCGGTCATCATTTTTTTGATTGGCCTCATTTCCGAGCAAATTACTGCATTGACCTATAAGCGGTATGACTGAGCTGGATTCACGCCCGAGAGCTGGTTTGCTGGCACCACATGGATCCGGGGTATTATCCATTCCGCATCCGGTACCTGCAGTCACATGTGCCGTCGTGGTTACCTACAACCCCGATCGGGAACTCGGAGAGCGCATCTCAAATGTCATAGGGCAATTTCCCCGGGTCTTTGTTGTCGACAATGCTTCGGCGACACCAGTGCAATCCATGTTGCGAAGCATTGCATCGGATCCGAAAGTGAAGCTTGTGCTTAATCCTGAAAACCGTGGTATCGCACAGGCTTTGAATCAGGGTCTAACACACGCACTCGAAGAGGGCTTTTCCTGGTGCGTCACGCTTGACCAGGACACCGTGGTATTCGACGACATGCTTGAAGTGCTTATCTCCGTCCATTCTGGTTGCGGGTACGAGAAAGTCCTTGTTGGCGGAAATTATTTCAATGTAAGCAAGCGAAGAAATTTTATCGACTGCAAAGCCGACGAGAAAAATTACCGTGAACGAAAAACCTTGATAACGGCGGGCATGCTTCTCCCCGTGCGGGAGGCCGTGCAGATGGGTGGTTTCAGGGACGATTACTTTATCGATTCAGTTGATCATGAATTTTGCTTGCGGGCACGGGATCAGGGGTTCAAAGTCGTCATTAGTTGCAAGCCGGTGATGAGTCAATTTATCGGATCGAAGATTGAAGCCAAGGCATGGCTGTCACGATTTGCTTCTTTCAATCATTCGCCTGCACGGAAATACTATATAGCCAGAAATACAATTGTGACGGCGCGAGAATATTGTCTTCGCGAGCCGGCATGGGCGGCACGGCAGGGTTGGCGCCTTCTCTCTGATTTTGTTTCAATCTTGTTATTCGAATCGGAAAAATACACTAAGGCCAAATCTTTCATGAGGGGCATCCTGCATGGGATTGCCGGAAAGATGGGGCAGCTACCTGGAAGTCATTGAATGGACTCGGCGACAATTCCGAAAGTGATCAGGAGGCTCGGCTTGACAGCATCCGTCATGCGCCTGAAGCGCTTGCTTGTCATGGCAGGACTATGGCCTAGAGACGGCTTTCATCATCGACACAGGAAAAATGCCTATAGCCAACTTAGCGGCAGGGGGCTGGAAATCGGTGCGCTTCATTTTCCCGCAAGCTTGTCGGCGAATTGTACGGTCGAATATTGTGATGCAAACTCCAGGGAAGAGTCCGAAAAAATTTTCCCCGAGCTGGACAGCACCCTACTAGTAGAAGTGGACCACATCGTAAACCTTGATGAAGATATATTATCTACCAAGGTGAGGGCGCCCTACGACTTCGTGATCATGAATCATGTTATTGAACACGTAGCCAATCCGGTATCTGTCATCGAAGGTTTGTTTTCCATTGTCAAAACCGGAGGATTAATCGTGGTGGCAGCACCTGACAAGGAGTTTACCTTCGATAAACCTAGGCAGTTGACACCGCTTGATCACCTTTTGGATGAATACAAAAATGGTGTCTCTTCAGTCGATGACGAGCACTACCTTGATTTCATTCGACACGTGGCGCCTGAAATTTTCAATTCGGGCAACAAGGAATTACTGGCTTCGATCTTGAGTTCGGTACGCGATCGTAGAGAGCACGCACATGTCTGGAATTCAGAGACATTTATCGAATTCCTAAAAGGATCAATGGAGTTCCTGGGTCTAAATGCCAAATTCGAATATATTTCGGAAGCCAGAACGAATCATGCCGAATGTTTTGTCTTGCTCAGAAAATTATGAGTAGGAGTTTCAGGCAATGTTGACCCATGATAAATCGTTATTGATTCTTGGTGTTCATCTGAATTCGGAAGCCTATCCCAATACCCGCTTTCGAGTAGAGGGATTGAAGCAGTCGGACAAATTTGATGTAAGCGAAATAAATTTTCCCATGTCCGGTAAAAACTTAGGGTCCTCGCGTGGAGTTTTCGGGAAAATGGCGGCAGTTGCGCGCGGCGTTCTGGCGCACGGTGTCGTAATGGCAAAGTATGTTTTCAGGGGGAATCAGTCGTCTGTTTATGTGCCGTACCCGGCTGTGTTCGTGCTTTACCTGATGTCCTGGCTTCCCGTTCGCTTCAGGCCCAGACGGATTTTTACCGACGCGTTTATTTCCCTCTACGATACGGTAGTCAACGATAGGCGCTTGCTGAAGCATGAAAGTCTGGCCGCCAGAATTTTGTACCGAATCGAAAAAAAGGCTTATTCCCTTTCAACGAAAATCATAGTAGATACGCCACAGAATGCCCGATATCTGTGCGCACTATTTTCACTGCATGAATCGAAAGTCGCGGCGATTCCACTATCCACGGATGAAGGTAATTTTCGGCCAGCGTCATATTCGGGAGACTTGCAGGGAAATTGCCGTGTTCTTTTTCTCGGTACGCTGGTGCCACTGCACGGCATTGAAACCATCCTTGAGGCCGCTGCCATCTTGTCGGATCGCAAGGATATTACTTTCAGAATTGTCGGTGATGGCCAGGATGCCCGGAAAATCGAAGCATGGAAGTCCCGACACGATGTTCCGCTTGAATGGATGCGCACATGGCAATCGTCCGCAGAGGTTGCCCGCGAAATTTTTAATTCGGATATTTGTCTTGGTATTTTCGGTGCTGGCGATAAAGCACAGCGCGTATGCCCATTCAAGTTTTATGCCTACGCCGCTATTGGCAGACCTGTCATTACGGGAGAGACCGCTTGGACACGCGACGTTTTGAAGGCGGACGGCGAGCGGTTTTTCGAGACCGTGCCTGTGGCAGATGCGGTGGCGCTGGCCGAAAGGATTTCCAGGCTTGCCGGTGATTCCGGAATGCGTAAATCATTGGCCATCGGCAGCCGTAACTTCTACGAAAAAAATCTATCCAACAAGATTGCAAACGAGCTCTTGGCGAGCTGCATCTCGTCGTACTAATGCCATCCCATCAGGATAATGATTTTCAAGCCAATATTTTCGATAGTGTCGTTTCTTGAAACCTTCACTGACAAAAGGTAGTTCAGGCGTCGGAGAAATCCAGTACGGCGAAGCGAGACAAGCTCGTCTACGACATGGCGTTTTTCGTCTGGCATGTCGGTATAAGTGGCCATAAATCGACGAGTCTGATTCAATGAATCCATGCCTTCATGGCCTGTTTGCAGGCGTCGATAAAGACTGTGAATGCGATGCCGGAGTTTGGCAGGTCTGGGTTCCCATCCTGCGACATTGTTGCCATGTTGCCGATAAAGCACACTTTGGGTCGGGTCATAGATCACTTTGCCGAATGTGCCGGCAAGTAAATATAGCCACCAATCGTGCATGATCATGACTTCCGGTTCTGCCTGCAGAAATCTTTTTTTGATTTCGGCACCGAAAACCACCGTACAGCCAGTTGCACTGTTTTCAACAACGGCATTTGAAAATCCGGTATTGCGTGGAATGCCGGAAAAACCCAGGGGGTTCAAGTCGGCATCGACATATTGAAGTCGCGAGCAGTAAAGTGCGCATTCAGGGGCATCGCATTTCATCAGTGCATCTTCGGCATGTTTAAGCTTTTCGGAAAGCCAGACATCGTCCTGGTCCGATAACGCGGTAAGGTCGCCGCTGCACAAAGATATCGCCCGCCTGAAGTTTGCCACTACTCCAAGATTGGAATCATTTCGTACTATCCGCACTGGAAACGCTGCCGCTCCGGAAAACCGTTCAAGTATTTCCATCGTGTCATCGCTGGAGCCGTCATCACAGACAACCAGTTCATCTGGCTGCCGTGTCTGCGCCTCGATGCTTTTCAGTTGCTCGGCCAAGAAGAGTCCGCCGTTATAGGTGCAAAGGGCAATCGAGATTTTCATTGTTCCGACTTCCCGCAATTAACGAGAGCTACCCGATAAGCTTTAGCAATATCGTCGGCATAGTCTGACGGGGTGCGATATGTGTGGCTGGAACCAGAAGAAAATTTTCGCAAGATTCCGGAATCCTGCAGTATCCGATTTAACAGCGTCGCCAGTTCTGTGGACTCGCCGGAGGTGAACGAAAATCCATTTTCAGACTCCCGGATAATTTCGGTCATTCCCCCCATCTTGCTTACCAGGACCGGGGTTTGAGCAGCCAGTGACGAACACAAGACCAGTGGCGCACTTTCGTACCAGATGGATGGTACGACACATAAATGAATGTTCCTCAGAACACTGCCTATTTTCTCGTGCGGAAAGGTACCCATGAATTTGACCGTCTCGCCAAATCGGGATGCCAGTTGATTCAGCAGGGCCATATAGCGATTGTCTGAAGCAGGGCTGCCGTAAATGTAGACCTTGATCTTCGGCAGATCCGCTGCAGTAAAACGCGACAGGGCTTCAAGGAGCACATGAGCGCCTTTGATGGCGGTCAAGGATCCTATGAACCCTATTATGAGAGGTCGCGATTTATCGAAAGAATTCGGGATGGAAAGAGCGGGTGGCAATTCACCCAGTCTTACCCCGTAAGGGATAACTTTGGTTAGTTTCTCTTGAACACCGTAACGTGTCAGAAGTTCGACAATAAAATGCGTTGACCCGAATATTTGCGTGGCGTGATTAATATGCTCCGCCATTTCATGTGTTCGCCGTTTCAGGGAGTTCACCTGTGCCAGCGTACCTGAGAAGTGAGAGCTGCTGTCGTTGGCCAATTTCATGGCGACGTTGGCCACCCATGCCGGGGCTTTGGGTAGAGAGCAACGCAGACAATCCAGCGGACTTTCCGGGCCCGGGCAAACCTGCTGCAGGTGTGGCTTGAACAAATTGGTTCTGGAACAAATCGACCAATAGTCCGTGGCTGTAAAAAACACGGGAATGCCTGTCTTTCTGGTTTCGCTGATCGCAGCAGCAGAAAATCCATGAACATGCAGGAAGTGAACGATGTCTGGATTGGTTTGGTTGATCAAATACAGCAGCGCTTCTACACGTTTTGGCGAGTTGAAATGGTGGCTTACCGGATCCCGCATTTTTGCGGTTCCAAAATTCAGCTGGTGTACGGTAAAACCATCGTAATCGGTTTGAGTCAACCATGGATCAACCATGCTATCGGTCTGTGCATGTCTAACACACGTCACGATGATGACTTCGTTGCCTTTTTCGCGGAAGGATCGGGCAAGCTCGAGAGTGAGTACTTCGGTACCGGCCCTGTGATCCGGAAAAAAAAGATGCGTGGCCAGTAATAGTTTCATCAATGGTGCTTCAAGTGACGCTTGTTCAGCCACATGTTGATTTGTTCGCGTGCCTGCTGAAGGCCGGAAAACCGCAGTTTTGCCTGCATCAGCAAGAATGGACGGTCGGAATATTCGGCAACTTCCTGCCAGCGCTTTGCTAGCAGCAGGCGAGTAGCCAGAAGCCGTCTGCTTTTTTCCATCATGTTGTTTATGGTTGCCTTGTTCGCCTGGTGAAACTCCGGATAGCACGACAGCAAGTCCGTGTTTGATCGCAGGACGGCCTTAAGGATATCGACCAGATTGCGTGACTTGGAATTTGCGTGCCAACGCATCCAGCAGCCGGGAACATCGGAGTAAATCCCCGTGCTGTCGAATGCTACGCGCTGCAGAAATTCGGAGTCTTCGTTGTAAAGCAGGTCCTCCCGGAATCGCAGGTTTCCCACTACTGCTGCACGGTACAGAATCGCGGACGGTTTGGCCGCATTGGTCAGGAAATGCTCAAGTGCGAAACTGTCAGGATTTTTTGCTCCCGCAACTGTTTGACGTTCCTCGATTACCGATACTTCGTCGTGCACGATGGCATCGGAGTAAGTGAATCCGCAATCTGGATGAGTGTCCAGCAGCATGACTTCGCGGCTCAATTTCCCCGGCAAGAGGCGATCATCGGAATCCAGAAAGCAGACATAGGCTGTGTCTTCATCAATCATCGCAAGTCCGCGATTGCGGGCGGTAGAGCATCCGGCATTTTTCTGATACTGGTAGGAAACGATATTGGGATGGCGATTTACATAGGTTTCACACAACTGACGGGTACTGTCGGTCGAGCCGTCATCGACGATCGCTATTTTCTTGTGTGGATAATCTTGCTGCAGTGCGCTATCGATCGCTTCGGCAAGATAATGCGCACGATTGTAGGTCGGGATGATGATCAGCACATTTGGAGTATCCGCCATCGCTTACGCTCCCAGTTGCGATGGTTTTTTTATCAATACCAGATACGACGTACGCCACCAGGGAGCCAGTGCACAAAATTGTGCGGCAATCCTGGAGTAACGCGCTATTTTTGCAATCCGGAAATCGAGCGAGAGTTCGTAAACCTTCATGTCGCCATCCAGGTTCCAGTGGCGAATTTCATCGAGCCCTAGAGGCTTGATGGGGGTAACGTGTCCTGTGCGCGGTGGTGGCGTGACAAACATTCTCCGCAGACGACCAAGCTGGGCTCGAATGAAAGCCAACAGACTGAAACCTGGTCGCAAGTCGTATGACAGCATGTAGCCGCCCGGTCGTAAAACCCGCCACATTTCCATCGCGATTGCCGCCCTGGTTTTTTCATCCAGAACGGAGCTTATGCACATGAACTGCATGGTCATGTCGAAGTCGTTCTCGGTGAAAGGCAACTGTGCGGCATTGCCCTGCTGCACCTTGATATTCGGATAGGCCTTGTTTGCCGAAGCGACGCGGTTTTCCATCAGCTCGATACCCTGGACATCGCCGGCGCCGAAGTCGCGGAAACGTTGCAGGATATGTCCGGTGCCGCAACCAACCTCGAGTATTCTGCAGTTCGATAAATCCAGCCCGATATCGCGAAAGGCTTTCAGGATTGCCCATTCGCGTTCCTGCATGTGGAATGCGTAGGCAGGGTTGGAGTATGAAAAGAACGAGGTCACGCCGGATGCGTCGCGCTCCTGGTAGGTTCTCCTGATACGTTCGATTTCGTCCGACAAACCCGGTCTCCAAAAATGCATAACCAAAGATAAATTATTTTTTGCAGATAAAAATATCGCCGCTGGCCGGAGTCAGGCCCATCCGGGTTGCATCCTGCGCTGAAAATAAATCCCCCACCTGATGTTTTACCACCTTGAAACCCGCGTCGATCAGTCTATCAACATAATCCGATCCATACCTGCGGGCATGGTCTTCCTGGCCGAATAATTCCAGGCGCCGGGCCGGGTCGGTAATACCGGGATCCTCGTGGGTGACATCGGCAGTTATCGGAACCAGCAATGCGGCCCAGCCATCCGGCTTCAGGACCCTGTGGAATTCTCGCATCGCTTTCCTGTCGTCGTCCACATGCTCCAGAACATGGCTGCAATAAATGACGTCGAAGTGGTCATTGGAATACTGGATTTCGGTGATGTCCATTTTTACCATTGCCAGACTGCTGTAGAGATCGGCGCTGATATAGCCGTCCCCCAGTTGCTGTTTCAGGCGATCGGAAAAACACGCTTCCGGTGCGACATGCAACATGAGTTTTGGCCTGTCGTCGAATAGCGTGCTGTGCTTGTTCAAGTACAACCAGAAAAACCGGTGGCGCTCCAGCGAGCCGCAGAACACGCATTGGGCATCGGGTCGCGGCACGATGCCAAACGGCCTGAATTTTCGGGACGATGTTTTACAAACAGGGCAGTACCGGTTTCGGCCGAAGTAATAAAGATTGCGTACGATCCTGGCCAATTGCCTGAGGGGTAATCTTACCGGTTCGGGCAAATAGGAAACGAGTGTGGCCATGATGTGCTGGAAGAGCGTCGACAGGATGGATTACTGTAGCAAATCAATCCGGTTTCAGGCGATCAATTTGCCTGGCTTGCGAATTAACATAGATATTTCGCGAGCCAGGAATTCAAGGTGTGCAAGCCTGACATTCGGCGATGGTGGACTTGACGGCATCGATGACTCTCGACACCTCGGTTTCGGTCAATTTAGGCGAAAGCGGCAAGCTCACGGTACTGCGCCCGATTCTGGCGGCATGTGGATAATGTTCTGGCTGCCAGCCGAATGACTGTTTGTAAAACTCGTGCTCGGGCAGACTCAGGTAATGCACACCGACGCCGATGCCACGTTGCGTCATTTTTTCCAGAAATGCATCGCGGGATATGCCGGTATTATCCTGGTCAACCTCGATGGTGAACAAATGATATGCGTGTTTAGTGTTTGCTTCGACGGGAGCAGGCAGCCCGATGGGCAATCGGGAAAGCTCGGACATATATCGCTCCCAGATCAGTCGGCGTTTATCCCAGTTTTTGTTGACTCTCGCCAGCTGGTGAATTCCAAGCGCTGCCTGCAAATCCATCATATTGTATTTATATCCGGCAGCGACTACCTGGTAGTGTTTGTAACCGCTATCGGAAAACCGTTTCCAGGCATCCTTGCTCATGCCATGCAAAGCAAGGATTTTTGCGCGTGCAATCATCTCTTCGCTACTACCCTGGATCATTCCGCCTTCGCCGGTGACCACATTCTTGGTGGCGTAGAAACTAAAGCAGCCGAATTCGCCAAAACTTCCGGCTTTGCAGCCGTGGTATTCCGTTTCGATGGCATGTGCGCAGTCTTCGATCACGACGAGCTTGTGCTTTTCTGCGATCGCCATGATGGATTCCATGTCGCAGGCACGGCCGGCGAAATGCACCGGAATGATAGCCCGGGTTTTTGGCGTAATGGCCGATTCTATTGCGGCTGGCGATATGCAGTGGGAGACGGGATCGATGTCGGCAAGGACCGGAGTCAATCCGGCATGGATTATCGCGTTGACCGTTGCGCAGAATGTCAGAGGCGTCGTAATCACTTCGGAGCCCGGCTCCAGATTCGCCGCTACCATGCTGACATGCAAGGCTGCCGTGCAGGAGTTCACCGCTGCCACGTGAGCTGCGGGTATTGATTGATAATGTGCAAACTCCGATTCAAAACGGGCAACACGCGGGCCGGTACCCAGCCAGCCGGATTTCAAAACCGCATTTACCTCGTCGATTTCTTCCTGTTCGATCAAGGGTGCGCCAAAGATGATGAAGTCCGAAGGTTGGCTGCTCATGGTGTTTTTTTACTCGTATTGACTGACATTGCCCACGATCCGAAGTGTAGCCCGTTGCCGTGATTTTCGCAGGCCTTTTGGCGAATATGCGCCGCGTTGGGCCGTATTTTTTGCACCGCCAGACTGATCGCTATACTATCGAGAGCATCGGCGTTGACGGGAAGCTTAAGCAAGAACAATGGTCTTCAGTTCCTGGCAATTCGTCCTGATATTCCTGCCGGTCGCGTTTTTCGGATATTTTTTTCTGAATCGTGCACGCCTCGTTGTTGCCGGCAAGCTATGGCTGGTAATCATGAGCCTGTACTTCTATGCCTACTGGAACATTGCATACCTGCCCTTATTGCTGGCATCGATCGGCTTCAATTATTTCGTCGGCGGCAGGCTTTTGCCGCGCACGGATTCCGGAATTCAAAAAATCAACCGGCGATGGATGCTCGGGTTTGCCATTGCTGCGAATCTCGCACTGCTGGGTTATTTCAAATACAGCAATTTCTTTTTGGAAAACCTTAATCAGTTTTTGGCTGTTGACTACTCGCTCTCGACCATCGTGTTGCCGCTGGGGATCAGCTTCTTCACATTTACTCAAATCGCCTATCTGGTGGACAGTTATTCCGGAAAGGCCAGGGAATACAATTTCTACAACTACATGCTGTTCGTTACTTTTTTTCCGCATCTGATTGCCGGGCCGATCCTGCATCATCGGGAAATGATGTCGCAGTTCGAATCGCGCTGGGCACTGGGTATGCGCTACCGGAATATCGTGTCCGGACTTTTCATTTTCAGTATCGGCCTGTTCAAGAAAGTCGTGTTGGCCGATACCTTCGCGATCTGGGCCAATGCCGGGTTCGGCGGCAACGGCAGCCTCGATTTTTTCAGCGCCTGGGCGACCAGCCTTTCCTATACCTTCCAGCTTTATTTCGACTTCAGTGGTTATTGCGACATGGCCATCGGCGCGTCTTTGCTTTTCAATATCTGGTTGCCGATCAACTTCAACTCTCCGTATAAGGCACTCAGCATCCAGGATTTTTGGCGAAGATGGCATATTACCCTGAGTCGATTTCTCCGGGATTATTTGTATATTCCGCTTGGTGGAAATCATTGCACCAACTCGAGAATCTACCTGAACCTGATGGTGACATTCGTGTTGGGTGGCATATGGCATGGAGCAAGCTGGATGTTCGTCATCTGGGGGGCATTGCACGGACTGGCACTGGTGGTGCACCGGGCGTGGGGCAATCTGGGCCTTGCCATGCCGAAAGTCCTTGCCTGGCTGCTGACCTTTAATTTTGTCAATCTGACCTGGGTTTTTTTCAGGGCGGAGAATATCGAAGATGCCATCAGGATTTTGCGTGGCATGTCTGATGCCGGATCCGCATTCGGTATTGCATTGGCAAGCTTCGATACCGGGAAATTGGCTTGGGCGGGTTACCTGATGGACGGGCTTGCTGGCGTTTTGCCTGCCGGGGTTGCAGTCAATGTGCTTTGTTTCACGATGATCGCGATTTCATTCGTGATTGTCTCGCGGAATAATTCCTTCGATCTCATGAAGAGCGGAGTAGGGACGATGAAGTTCACTGCGGCACTCGCGATGTTTTGCATTTCCATGTACGTCGTGATGGCTACCACAAGCACCGTCTTTCTTTACTACAACTTCTGAGTGGTCCTGAAATGAAAAAACGAGCGATTTGGTTTATCTGTCTGGCGCTCATCATTTTGATGGTCGTGCCAGCCGTTAATCTCGCTCGCAGCAGTGACGAGGTAATCCGCAGGAAATGCTGCGATGCAGGTTTTTTGTATAACCTTGATTTTGCGATGCCGGCATTTAGCAGGCTGTTGTATCCGTTCGGAATCAGCATTGATTCCGATAATGCCATCATCGGCAAGGAGGAGTGGCTGTATCTGGGTGATCGACATGAGAAAAACATGACGGTCCGGCGCATGGGAGTTGGTGATAAAGATGTCGATGCCATCCGGAAAATCACGCTTGCCGTAAGCGAACGGAACCTGTGGTTAAAGAAGAAGGGCGTGAAGGATTTCAGGATATTGATTTGCCCGGACAAGAACACCGTTTATCCGGAGTTCCTTCCTGGCTGGGCAAGCGCACAGGGAGTGAATGCCACGGACGATTTATTGGCCGGGGCGGAAAAGAATATCTACATCGATTCCCGTCCGGCATTGCTCGCTGCAAAAAACCGCCATAGCGAACCCCTCTTTTATAAAACAGACACGCATTGGAATGCTCTGGGTGCCTGGTTGGGTTTTCAGGAATTGGCACGGGAACTCGTTGAGTCCGATACCAGTCTGCGCTGGCCGACGGTAAAAAAAATCCGCGCAAGGAAGACATCGAATGCCGGTGGTGATCTCGCCAAGTTCCTGCGCCTGGCCAGTAGCCTGCAAGATGTCGAACTTGCGTTGGAAATGGGTGGCGCGCGCGGGCCCCTGAAAACGATGCAGTCAGATTTTTTGACCGGACAGCCGGTTGCCTCCAGCAGCCTTGTTCTGCAAGACACGCCGATGCGACCGCTCCTGGTGAAATCAGAGCATGCCTTGAATAATAGGCGCGTGCTCTGGTTGCGCGATTCATTCGGCAACGCAATGGCGCCATACATGGCGGAAGCATTTTCCGAAACATTGCAGCTGCATTATGACGAGGCCGACCCCGAATTGTTTGTACGCCTGGTGGATATGTACAAACCAGACTACGTATTGATTACGGTGGTTGAGCGGCGCGCCCGCGTGAAATGGTTTGAAAGGCAGCTGACGGAATAACTATCTAATCGGCATCGGGTTTGGCAGGTGTGACGAATGCCCGGTACAACGCCTTCGCGGTACGAACCCAGATACGCACCAGGTTTAACGGGAGCCAGCGGCGATCGGAAGCCAACATCATGAATATCGACCAATGCACCGGATTGTTCAATGTCTTGCGATCAAAATATTTTCTTGCGAAATTCATGAAGCCACGTGCCTTGATAACGTGGGTGCCGCTCGTTTCGAAGTTTGGCACGATCAGCAACTGGTCGCTGGTTTCGCATTTCAATCCTTTCCGATGTGCCCGAATCGTGTATTCCCAATCGGATGCGTAGTGGGGTAGCAGGCGTGGATGGAAATTTCCGGTTTTCACGATTTCCTGCCAATGCATGAACAGGCCGCGGGTAGAAAGGCAATTGATCAGTTCCGGCGACCTGGCAATATCGAACGAAAAGTTCCTGAAGTCGGCATCTACGCCGGTTTCCAGAATTTCCCTGCCGTCGGCGGAGACGAAACGGGAAAGCATCAGGGTGCCCGGTTTTTTCGACATCAGATGAACGGCATTCTGAAGATAATCCGGTGCAAACCGGACATCGTCATTGATGATCAGGACCAGGGTATCACTGGAAACATTTCGGGACTTCAACCAGTCGATGCCTTTTTGCAGGCTTCCGGCCCACCACCAGTGACCGCTACCTTGCAGCACGATGACGTTTGCAATGTATTGCCTGACCATGTCGGCCGTGCCGTCGGTACAGCCGTCATCAATCAGCAATAGCTGATAGTCGGTGAACGACTGTGCCTGCAGGCTTTGCATGAATACGCGCGTCACTTCCTTGCGGTTATGGACGGGAAGCAGGATGTATATTTTCGGCGTCATGATTTGCTCAGGAAATATACTTTGTTGTCACCCAGCCCGAACGTGTCAAAGACGCGCGTTGCCAGATGGTTCAACTTGAGACGATGAATGATCCGCAGCATCAGTCTTCCGGCTTTTCTGCCATAGTTCCAGCGACCACCGGGTGACCAGAAAATCGATGGCGTTCCTTGATCGGGATACGTCAGTAAATGAAGCCATTGACTATGCAGCCATTCCGACGGCGTAATGGTTTTGACGTCGGTGACACGCAGGCCGGTTTGCTTTGCCAGTGCCTGCATGGATTCTGGAGTGAAGAGCTGCAGGTGGTAGGGCGCATGCCAGTTGATCCAGTACTTTCCAAAAACTGCGGCCCCCCAGCCTTTCGCGTTTGGCGTACTTAAAATGACGATGCCGCCGGGTTTTAGTACTCTCGCGACGTCACGCAAAGTTTGTCGTGGATTGCCGACGTGTTCGACAACCTGTCCCATTGTCACGATATCGAAAAAACCGTCCGGATAATTGGCCGGATCAAACAGTCCGACATGAACCTTGAATCCGAATTTGTCGGCAACCCGTCGAATGTTTTCGTCGGCTTCCACCCCGTAGACATCGCAGCCCTGTTGTTGCAGATAACCCAGTGATTGTCCGAACCCGCAGCCGATATCAAGCACGCGCGACCCCGGCTTGACCCAGAGGAATGGCGAATAAAGATCGCCATTGAACCAGCTTGCGAACGGGTTGTCTTTTTTGTACTGCACGTAGTGGTCCAAGTCGAAGCTGGAACGTGGATAGTAATGGGTATATTGGTTTTGCAGCTCGAACTCCGAAAAAGATTCCCGGATAAAACAATGACTGCAGTTCGGACACTGCTGTCTGTGAAACCTGCCGGGATAAACGTAACGATCATCAAAACATTCGAACGACCGCGCGTCTCGAGTCGAAGTTCCGCAAACGGGGCAGGCATTTTTTGGATCGACGGTCATAGGCGGCATGCAACGTCAAAGCGTTGGCCGGTTATTTTTGGCATGCTGCCATCGGGGTTGATTGCGATCGCGCTGTATTCCTGCCGGCCAAACAATAGCCGGAACAGCAATGCTTTCAGGGTAAAGCCAGGATGGGGTTCGTATTTCCGGAATAAACGTATTTTTCTTGCGTACCGATCATCACTCGGCGAGATTGACTGCACCTCGGCCTGATATGCACCGGAATCCTGGCTTAATTGCCCATCGACTTGTCTGAAACAACTCACCATCGACGGGATGGAAAACAGCGGTACCAGTTTGGCAAAATTCAGCCACTGGAAATAATCGCCGGCCAATTTGATTCCGGCCTGGATGCCACCGGTTTTCTTCCACAGCCATCCACGCCAGAAAACACTGTCTTGCTGGATGAAATAATCGTCGCTTCCATAGACGCCTTGCCGGATCCATTCGCGTGAATAAAGATGGCAGGGGCCGGCAGTGCTGACAGAAAAATCCTGGCTGATATCAGAAGTGATGCCTTTCACCCAGTGGATGTCGTCATACTTTGTCAGTGCAGAAGCAATCGTGGCAAACGCCTCGGGCAGGGAAATGTCATCGGCATTGATCCATGCCATGACATCGCCATCGGCTAGGAAAAAGCCCTTGTTGATCGCATCTTCGTTCCCTGCGTCCTTTTTGCTTCTCCAATAGTACAGGCTGGTTTCGTATTTCTTGTTGATGCCGGTAGAGCCGTCATTGCTGCCGCAGTCGATAATCACGTATTGAAGATTCGGGTACTTTTGACCTAATACGGATTGAATAGCGCCCTCAAGAAAATCCGCCTGATTAAACGATGGCGTGACAAAAGAACTTTTCGACGGCGAGGATTCGGTCATTGTGAATTACACTAATCAATCGACATGTCTGTTTCTCGTCTCTCTGCAGCAACTTGGTCGAACTCGGCTGCATCTGTATTCGTCAAGATTCCCGGGATAATACTTGCTGGTAGACATCGAGGGTATTTTTAGCACATTTTTCCCACGAGAAGGATTGTGCTCTTATTTGTCCCGCTGTAATCAGTGATTTGCAGCGTTCGGGATCTGTCACGACTCTAGTAATTGCCATTCCGATAGCAGTAATATCCACGGGATCGAAGAATTCTGCAGCGTCTCCTAGAATTTCCGGCAATGAGCTCGAGTTCGAGGATATTACAGGGCATCCCAGTAGCATGGCCTCCAATGGAGGTATCCCAAAGCCTTCATAAATCGACGGGTAGACCAAAGCTGAGGCAGACGCATAAATGTCGGCCAAATAGGAGTCCCCTCCCTTAATATGCAGAATGCGGTCAGTATCCAGACTCAGCGAGTGCACCAGTTGGATTTCATCTGGCGAAAATACATCGCCACCAAAACACACGAGCTGAAATTTATCTCTAAGAAGCGGGAATTTCGCATAAGCATGCAAAAGTCTATTGAAATTCTTGTGACCGGTTCTGTTGCCGACGAATAGCAGGTACGGTTTCTGTACTCCTGTATCCGTAACCGAATCTACGTGGTGATTCTGGATAAGCGAACTACCCAGGTGTACCACACTAATTTTCTCTTCGGGAATAGCCAGAAGTTTTATCAGGTCAATCTTCGTGTTTTCAGAAATGCAAATCACATGGTCTGCCCGGTTTATCGCATGTGCCTTGATTTTCAGGAACCGGCTTAGGAGGCCAGGCTCGAAGTATTCCGGAAATATTTCATGAATCATGTCGTAAACAGTGATGATTCGCCTAGCGGAAGCGGGGCAATTGTCTGCCATCGTGTAATAGGTTTCGTGAAAGATATCCACGTCTTTTCGTCGCCTAATGAAGAGACGGGGGAGAAAATCATTGACCATGTTCACAATGCGAGTTAACCGGGGTCTTTTCGGTCTCATTAATCCGGTAGGCCGGATGCTGCTTGATTCTATAAAGTATTCGTTTACGTAAAGTGGAGCAAATATCTCGACTTTGCTTCCAGGTACCTTGTTTATTAGATTCGCTATCTCATAGAAATACCTGGAGACTCCGCCCAACTTCTGAGATACGAATATCTGATGATCAAACAGTATTTTCATGATCGGAAGCAGATAGCCTGCATGACTGTTAATTATGGTAATAGCATAGCATTAGAATTAACATGGCCATCATGACCGGCAAAGCCGCGAAGTTGCGGTCAGCAGTTCTATTACATTTAACACCGCGTCTGCAAGCTTGCGTTTCAGTTCCGGGCGAGGACGGAATAAGGGAAGTTCTGAAGTGAAAATGACGATCATCATACCGACGCGTGGACGACCAGAGACATTGCATTACGCGATACTGAATTGTGTCTTGCAGGAATATGATGACCTAGAAATTTTAGTTTCCGATAATTGCAGCGATGATGGGACCGAGGAAGTCGTAAAGGCCTTCCTCGACAAGCGCATTCGCTATATTCGGACGCCAAGGCGTCTGAGCATGAGAGCAAATTTCGAATTTGCACTCGCCCATGTGCAGGAAGGCTTTGTTGGATTCATGGGGGATGATGATGCATTGTTTCCGGAAGCTATAAAAAAAGCTGCGGCATTCATTGGGCAAAGTGGCATGAAGGCGCTGACGTCAACTTTGGCAACGTACCGATGGCCAAATGCTCCCGATGCGATAAAGAATACAGGGAAGCTTCAGTTTTCTACCTCCGGTGACACCTGCCGCAACTCTGCTGAATTTATTGACAAAGCGCTTCGCGGGACCGGAAGTTTTTATGTGCATGATCTTCCTTCCGTTTATTATGGCTTTGTCCATGTGTCGCTGTTGAAACCACATGGCGGAACGGATTTTTTCAATTCACTTAGTCCGGATGCCTATTCGGCCTTTGCTGTTGCCGCACAAGTCCCCGAATACGGTTATCTAGCCGAACCCTTGTTCGTCATCGGGGCCTCGGGTCGAAGCAATGGAGTGTCACATTTTCATAAGGATGCCAACAAGCAGGAGTCGATGTCTTTTGCTGTCGAAAATGATTTTCCCTTCCATCCGGATTATCTTCTTTGCCAAAGTATTTCACTTTGTGTGCACGAGGCATTTCGGCAGGTGGCTGATCGATATCCGGATTTGATACAGACAGTCCATGTCGATCCGATGAGTCTGATTCGTAATATGGCTCGCGAAGTTGATCAATATAACGGCGCGGCACTTCTTGAGTCTGCATTGTTCACTGGCACGCGTTCGGGCATCGATGCGGAGGAAATATTAAAAGAATTTCACGTCAAGAAAGTCAGTTTCCCGGAGGCAATGAGAAATAATTTCGACCATCTGGTATCACGTATCATGAAAGGTAATAAGGAGAAAAAAAAACAGGCAAAGTACGTAACGGTTAATTATCCCGACATGACTGTTTACGGTGTCGAGGACTGCCATCATGCCGCCCTTTTTTTTCAAAAAGAGCTGGAAAAGATAAACGCCAATTAAAGTGTGATTAATGCATGGTTTCGAACACAAGTTACCGATGGGTGCAAAAACCTTAGATCTATAATTGTATTTCCAAGGTGGGTTCATTACAGAGGTTGGTATGTTCGAATGAAAATTCCCGGCTTATGGCTGGATGGTAATATTTATCGGCGAAACTTGGCGCAGAAATAAATCGATGTATTTTTTTTTCCTTGGCTTAATCACTAAGGAATTGCCATTCGAGAAAACAATCGAATCTGACGGAATTTTCGTATTGGAAACAATAGTGCCTGCCGAAATTACTGAGTTCGATCCCACAGTTGAATTGCCGAGAATCATGCTGTGCGGGAAAAGAATCACGTTGTCGCCGATGATCGGCACCTTCTCGCCCAGTCTTCCGACTGTGGTGTGATGGAAAAAGATGAAATTTTCTCCGTAGACGGTATCCACCAATACGCTACCAAGCCCGTGAGCGATGACAAATATTTGGGGTAATTTTACTTTATAGAAAAGATCTAGGCTGTTTATGGAACGATTGAGCAGGAAAAGCTTGTCCGAGGTATCGTTAACTCCCTCGCTCAGCCATATCTCGTTGGCGAGGAGGTAGAGAAAGGACGCATATTGGAGGGAGTTGAGGTGGTTGAACTTGAGAGGTTCAAATGAAAGCACGGCGCCTAGGATAGGCTCCATTCTCCGAAGTGCCCCCTGAACATAGATTTCGACCAGGCTTCGATCTTGCGAGGTAATGCCGGGAGTGCAGTAATCCATTTGCTGCAAAATGTAGGCCGTCAATCCGTTCCAATCAGTGAATCGGTGTGAAACGACCGATACGTCTTTCATAATGATTGCTCCCAGCCTATCCGAGCCATTTCAGTAAAAAGAACAATGTAAATATTCTTAAATTTGATCTTGGTGGTCCTTTCAATCTGGAAGGCGATTACCGATTTACGATCTAACATCACAGAACCTTGCCATTTTCATAAGGAATGTGGTTTTCGCGCAGAATTTTCCCAGGGTTGCCGACGATGACCGAATAATCCGGCACATCTTTGGTAACGACGGCACCTGCACCGACAGTAGTCCATTTGCCAATTTTAATCCTGGGTAAAACGGTCGCGTTTGTACCAATAAAGCAACCATCACCGATAGTACAACAACCTGAAATACTCACGGCATGGGCAATGAAAACACTGCTTCCAATGATGCTCTCGTGTCCTACCAGGCTGTTCATATGGATGCTAGAGTTATCGCCTACGACAACTTCTGCCTGGACAATAACGCCCTCCTGGACATAATTGCCTAAACCCCATCGAGTCATGTCGAGATTGACCGATGGATGGATGAAATTCGTTAAAATAGCGCCATGACGGACAGCGCTTAACGTAACTTCATATCTTGCAGTCGTACTGCCCGTTATCAGATTTACGAAACGAACGTCATCGGCAAGCAGGGTCGGAATGCAGTCAATGCCGCCAAAAACCGGAAGCCCGTAAAAAGTAGTGCCGTGTTTGGTAGGATCGTTGTCTATGAAACCGAGAGCAACAAAGTCCGGCGATTTACGCCTGATGGCTTCGACCATTCGGATCGTTTCCGGGTTTGCCGCTCCGATAAATATGACTTTCAATTGCTTATGCCTTTCTCATATGGGATTTCATCGCAGTCATGCGTCAAAAGTGGTCTTCACCACAGTAACAACACGCTTCAAGTCGTCATCGGTAATGTCGTGGTAGCTGGGTAGATTCAAGGCGCGTTGGTAAATGGCGTAGGAAACCTTGTTGCCCGCAACAGGCTGAAACATCGGCTGCGACGAAAGCGGCCAGAAAAAAACCCGGCCGTCGATATTTTCCTTCTCGAATTTCCTCAGAAGAGCGTTTCGATCAAAGAGGATGCCGGAATCGATGACAATCGTTGGCATCCAGTATGCGTTGACGGTGTTTTCCGGCTCCGGATTTATTGCAAGCGGTAGCTTCCTCAGCATATTTGCATACGCATGAAAAATATCGCGTTTGCGATCAATCAGCTCGTCGACGCGCTCGATTTGGGCAAGTCCGATGGCGGCCTGCAAATTCGACATTTTATATTTGAAGCCGATTCGTTCTGGCCAGAATTGTTTTGTCTCGCCGCGTCTGCGCCCGTGATTAGAAAGCGTTAGTACGCGTTCGTAAAGCTCGTCGTCATTGGTAACGAAGGCTCCACCTTCGCCGGTAGTAACAGTTTTTGTGCCATGGAACGAAAAAGTGGCAAAGACGCCCATCGAGCCGGCGCGCTTGCCATGCCAGACCGATCCAATCGCTTCCGCGGCATCCTCAATGACGGGAATTCCGTACCGTTTGCCGATAGCAAGTAGGGCATCCATGTCGCACAGGTTTCCGTAAAGGTGCACGGCAAGAATCGCTTTGGTGCGTGATGTAATGGCCGCTTCGACTGCGGCAGGATCGAGACACCATGTGTCAGGCAGGATATCGACAAATACCGGTTTGGCACCGAGATAGGTAATCGGGGCGGCGGAGGCAATCCAGTTAATATCGGCAAGAATGACTTCGTCATCACGACCGATGCCCAGCGCTGCCATCCCCATATGCAGGGCACCGGTACAACTCGATGTGGCGATGCAACGCGATACTCCAAGATGGGACGATAGGGCTTGTTCGAATCGATGGATATATTCGTAACAGCGTTCGCCCCAGCCATGCGTGACAGCATCTGTCACGTAGTCGATTTCGCGCTGCGTGATCGACGGCTTGGTGTAATAGATGCGGCTGGGTGGAAGTGCGGTCATTGGATTTTCAGCTCGGGTACTGCGGTAACGAATTGTCCGTTCCACTCGCGAATATAGGCCAGCTGTTCGGATATTTCCGCCTGCAGATTCCATGGAAATATAACAACGAAATCGGGTTGAATGCTGCGCAGAATGTTCTCTGTCAGCACGGGAATGCGTGAGCCGGGGAGATAGCGGCCGCGTTTGTGCGGTGAAGCATCAATGACGAAAGGCAGCAGGTCCGGTTTTACGCCGGCATAGTTGAGTAGGGTGTTGCCTTTTGCGGCGGCGCCGTAGCCCGCAACTTTTTTTCCGTTTTTCTTGCACTCGAGCAAAAAACTGAGAAAGCCGTTTTTGACGGCATCGGCCCTGTACTGAAAGTTCTGGTAGTAGTCCATCTCGAGCATGCCAGCGCGGACTTCGTCGGCACGTAAATTTTCGACAGCATCCGTTGCGACACGTTCCGCATCACGATGGCATATCCAGAGTCGCAGTGAACCGCCGTGGGTCGGCAGTGTTTCTAGATCCCAAATACGTAACCCGTGGGCTTCAAGTATTTGTTGGACGGTATGCAGCGAAAAATAGGAAAAGTGCTCGTGATAGACCGTGTCGAATTGCCCGTGCGCCACTAATTGCATCAGATGCGGAAATTCAAGAGTGATCACACCCTCAGCCGCAAGCGCCTTGGTAAGGCCGGCGACAAAGTCATTGATGTCCGGCACGTGAGCAAGCACATTGTTGCCGATGATCAAATCGGGAGGGCGGCGGTCGGTCACAAATTCATTGGCAAACGCGAGTCCAAAAAATCGTTCAAGACTTTCGATGCCCTTTTGACGTGCTGCAGCTGCTGTGCTGGCAGTCGGTTCGATGCCGACGCAGGGGATGCCGGATTGCATAAAATATTGCAGTAGGTAGCCGTCGTTGGAGGCAATTTCCATGACTAGGCTGTTTTCATCCAGACCAAGACGCTCCGTTGCGGTTGCGACGTAACGCTCCGAATGGGCTAACCATGAGCTTGAGAACGAGGAAAAATACACATAGTCGTTCGAAAACAACGCATCGTGTTTTTGCACTTCATCAATCTGGACCAGAAAACAATTCCTGCAGGTAAACAGGCGTAACGGAAAATGCAATTCGGGCTTGGCAAGATCGTCTTCGGTGACGAAGGCATTCGATGGCGGAGCGCTGCCGAGATCGAGAAAAACATTGTTTAATTCGGTAGCGCAGAAACGGCACTTCACAGCTGTACTCCCGAAAATTCCGGCTTGAGCAAATCATGGCCCAAATCTTTTTCCGAAACCATGGCGGCACGCAGCGGCCACTGAATTGCCAGTCGCGGGTCATCGTGGCGCAAACCATGTTCATGTGGTTTCGACCAGTCGGCAGTATGCATGTATAACAATTGCACGTCATTGCTCAGGGCCTGGAAACCGTGTGCAAAGCCTTCGGGAATAAACACCATCTTGTTATTTTTATCATCCAGTTCAACGGCATGCCATTGCAGAAAAGTGGGAGACGCGGTTCGCACATCGACGGCAACATCGAAAACATGACCGTGAAGACAGCAAATGAGTTTCGCTTCGGCGGAAGGCGGTGTCTGGAAATGCATCCCGCGAATCGTCCCCTTTGATGCGGTCTCGGATAGATTTATCTGGGTGAAGTGGAGCCCGGGCCGGATGGCACTGAAGACTTGTTCGCAAAACAGACGGGAAAATTTTCCACGAGCATCGTCTTGTGACGAAGTCTCGATTTCGAAAAGTCCTTCGAGCTGCGTGCGAATAAATATCATTTTGTCCACACGAGCCCCAAATTGTTTGCATCCTCGATATAGGCCTTCAAATCACTAGCAGAGTTGATTTGTCCGTTGTCGTGATATTGCTTGAACCACGCGCCGGTTTTTTCCAATGCCGTTTCCAGGTTCCAGACTGGTTTCCAGGCAAGCTCCTGCTTTGCCTTGTCGCAATTCAAACGCAACACAGCCGCTTCATGCGGGTGATCTTGCGGATCGGTTTCGATGCTCAGCTCGGTCCAGGTTTTCGACAGTAATGACACGAGCTCCGAAACGCTGCGCTCGTCCCTGCGTTCCGGGCCGAAATTCCATGAACTCGCGTAAGTATTTTCATCCAGCAGCATCTGACCCAGACGAAGATAAGCAGACAGTGGCTCCAGAACGTGTTGCCAAGGACGAATAGAATCGGGATTCCGGATTTTTATCGGATTTCCCGACACCGTAGCGCGAACAAGATCGGGTACGAGCCGGTCTTCTGCCCAGTCGCCACCACCAATCACGTTGCCGGCACGGGCGGTAGCGAGGCGGGGCGAAGGCGCATCGGAATGAGGGCTGAAAAAACTTTTGCGATAGCACGCCGACACGATTTCCGCACATGCCTTGGAACTGCTGTAGGGGTCGTGACCGCCAAGTGGATCGGTTTCGTCATAACCTTTTTCAGTCATGTGGTCCTCGTAGACTTTGTCGGTCGTGGCATTAACGATGGTGCGTACCGAAGTAGATTGCCGGATAGCTTCAAATACATTAACCAGGCCCATCACATTGACATCGAACGTACTTTTCGGGTCTTTGTAGCTGCGGCGCACCAAGGGCTGGGCCGCAAGGTGGAATACCATTTCAGGTCGATGTAAATCAAACACTTCACTGACAGCGGCGGCATTGCGTAAGTCCACGCGGTAATCAGCGACGCCATCCAGGCCAAGCAATTCCCAATGGGAAGGATTGGTCTCCGGATCGAGCGCCAGGCCGGCAACATTTGCCCCGAGGGAATGCAGCCACAACGCCAACCATGAGCCCTTAAAACCGGTGTGCCCGGTAATCAGTACTCGTCGATTGGTGTAGACGCCGCCGAACAATTGATTCAAGGCCATACCTTCCAGGGCGCTTTGCCGGCTTGCCAGAGTTCTTCGAGTTTCAGCTTGTCGCGCAAGGTATCCATCGGGTGCCAAAAACCGTTATGGGTGAACGCAGATAGTTGTCCTTCACTTGCCAGTTTTTCCAGTGGTCCGCGTTCCCAGATGCTGTCGTCGCCGTCAATGTAGGAAAGTACGCCAGGCTCAAGAATGAAAAAGCCGCCGTTAATCCAGGAACCATCACCGAGGGGCTTTTCTTCAAAACGCGTAATACGGTTACCCTTGATATCAATGGCACCGAATCGGCCGGGCGGTTGCACGGCGCACATGGTGGCTAGGGTTTTGTTGTTTCTATGGAATTCCAGTTCCTTCGCAATATCAACGTTCGCCAAACCATCACCGTATGTGAAACAGAAGGTATCGCCGTCCAGATAGTCGGCCACGCGTTTCAACCTGCCGCCAGTCTGTGTGTGTTCGCCAGTATCTACCAGTGTAATGCGCCAGGATTCGGCATGTTTATGATGGACTTCCAGATTGTTCGTGGACAAATCAAAAGTGACATCGGAATTGTGCAGAAAGTAATTGGCAAAATATTCCTTGATGAAGTAGCCCTTGTAGCCAAGGCAGATCACAAACTCGTTGATACCGTAATACGAATAGGTTTTAAGCAAATGCCAAAGCACTGGCTTGCCGCCGATTTCAATCATCGGCTTGGGGCGTACGGCGGTTTCTTCACTTATCCGCGTTCCCAAACCACCGGCAAGAATCACAGCTTTCATAGGATTGCCTTTTCTATTTTCCAGTCAAGTTTTGGCCGAATCATGCCCGGTATCGGCCCGCCGTAACCATATCGGCTAGAGCGTTCATCCATGGGATCGACGACGTTAAACGTTAATGCATTGCGATCGAAGAAGTCCACTTCGAAGGACCCGGAATCGTAGAAGGTGGTTATCGCAATACCCACGAAGTAGGCACCTTCGTTGAGCAGGTTTCCCGGGATTTTGCACTCGACCGTGTATTCGCCTGCTGGCGACAGGCTGGTTACATCGTTCGCACTAGACACAAAAGCGGCACTGCCGTCGGGTGCGAAAAAATGAAAGTTGGGCACGCATTTTCCCGCGATGGTCTTTTTAATCCTGTATGTCATCCGGATGGCGAATTCGTCGTGAATCGTCACTTCCAGCGCCTGGCCCAGGCCCCGCAATTCAGAGGAAATGAGTGCCGCATTGTCACTTTCGTGTTCCCATCCGGCATTGTTTTTTTCGCTGGAACTTTTGTAGTAATTCAGTATGGCCTCCGAGATAGGCCCCTGATATGTCATTTGGCCAGAATCAAGCACGATGCCTTTCTGGCATAAATTCGAAATCATCGCCATATTGTGGCTGACAAAAAGAATGGTGCGGCCCTGTTCGCTGACTTCATTCATCTTGCCAAGACATTTTTTCTGGAACTGGGCGTCGCCTACTGCCAGTACCTCGTCGACAATCAATATTTCCGGTTCCAGATGCGCGGCAACCGCGAACGCAAGCCGAACATACATGCCTGAAGAGTAGCGTTTCACTGGCGTATCGAGGAACTTCTCGACTTCGGCGAACGCGACGATTTCATCAAACTTGCGGTGGATTTCGGCTTTATTCATTCCCAGAATGGCGCCATTAAGAAAAATGTTTTCCCGTCCGGTGAGCTCGGGATGAAAGCCTGTACCCACTTCGAGCAGGCTAGCCACGCGACCTTTGATTTTGAATTTTCCTGTTGTCGGTTCTGTAATGCGCGATAGTATTTTTAGCAGGGTTGACTTGCCTGCGCCGTTGCGACCGATGATACCTACTCGATCGCCCGGGCGAATATCGAAATTCAAATCCCTGAGTGCCCAGAATTCTTCATGGGTAGGATTAGGAAGCAATTCGCTCCGAGTGAACAGTTTGTTTGTCCAGCGTCTGGCACCGTCTGTCAACACATCGCGCAGAGCTGTATAGCGCTCCGGCTTTTGATGGCTGAGGATATATTTTTTCCCCAGATTCTGGACGTGGATTGCGGAAGACATGAGTTCTCGAATTCAGATTAAATCGGCAAAGTTGCGTTCGGTTTTGCGAAAGTAAATTATGCCTGATACCAGCAATACCAGTGTCAGCACGATCGAAATCAACAGTGCGGGCCAATACACCGGTTCCCGGCCGGCCAGTAAAGCCCAGCGAAAGCCATCGACGATGCCGACTATCGGATTCAGGCTGTAAAGTATTCGCCACTTTTCGGGGACGATGCTGCTGCTGAAGCCGATTGGAGAGACATACAGACCAAGTTGTACGATAAACGGAGTGATGTAACGGAAGTCGCGATATTTGACGGTCAAGGCTGCAATCCACAACCCGGTGCCGAGTGCGGTGGCGAATACCAGAATCATCAGCGGTAGCAGGGCAATGAGTCGCCAATCTGGTGTAAAACCGTACCAAATCATCATCAAGAAAATTATCGTAGCTGAAATCAGGAAATCCACGAAACTCACGATGACCGCACTTGTCGGTATAACAAGTCTGGGAAAATACACTTTTGAAATCATGTTGGCGTTGCCGATAAGGCTGTTGCCGGATTCGGCAACAGCGCTCGCGAAAAACTGCCATGGCAGCATCGCTGCTAAAACAAGCAGCGGGTAGGGAATATTGCCAGAAGGAAGATTAGCCAGTTTGCTGAAAACAACAGTGAAGACAACCATTGTGAGCAGCGGGCGAATCAGTGCCCAAGCAATGCCGAGCGAAGTTTGCTTGTAGCGCACCAATACATCGCGCCATGCAAGAAAATAAAACAACTCGCGATAACGCCACAGGTCTTTCCAGTAGTGTTGTTCGGTCAGGCCGGCTTCAACTTCGAGAGTAGTATGATCCTGCACGCTTATCCTGCAATTACCAATTTGACGGCGTGAATGACTCGTTGGATGTCTTCGTCCGTCAGCTTGGGTGAGAGAGGCAGGCTCATTGTGTTACGTCCAATTTTCATTGCATTGGGAAAATGTTCCGGCTGCCATCCGTAGCTGTCTTGGTAATAAGGATGTTCGGGTACGCTCAGGTAATGCACGCCAACGCCAACACCGAAATGTTTTAGTCGGTCGAGGAAATGATCACGGGATAATCCGGAGTTCTTAGCGTCGATTCCAACCGTGAATAAATGGTACGCGTGTCGTGTATCTGGTTCAACTGATGACGGAAGCTCAATGGGTAGATCGGAAAAGGCATCGATGTATTGGTCCCAGATAGCTTTACGCTTCAGCCAGTTTTTTTCGACTCTTGCAAGCTGGTGGATGCCCAAGGCAGCCTGCAAATCCATCATGTTGTATTTAAATCCAGCTTCTACCACTTGGTAGTGTTTGTAGCCGTCATCGGAAAATCGTTTCCAGGCATCCTTGCTCATGCCATGCAAGGCCAGGACTTTGGCTCGGGCGATCAGGTCCTCGCTTCTTCCCTGGATCATGCCGCCTTCGCCCGTGACGACATTTTTCGTAGCGTAGAAACTGAAACAGCCAAAATCACCAAAGCTTCCCGCTTTCTGTTTGTGATATTCGGTCTCGATGGCGTGTGCGCAATCTTCGATAACCAGTAGATTGTTTTTCTTTGCTATTGAAACAATCGAATCCATGTTGCATGCACGCCCTGCAAAATGGACGGGGATGATGGCTCGGGTTTTCGCTGTGATTGCCGCTTCAATGGCATCGGGTGAGATGCATTGCGTCAGAGGATCCACATCTGCGAGAACGGGTGTCAAGCCGGCATGGATGATCGAATTCACCGTAGCACAAAATGTGAGCGGTGTCGTAATGACCTCGGAGCCCGGCTCAAGTCCGGCTGCTACCATGCTTACATGCAGTGCTGCAGTGCAAGAATTGACTGCAGCGACTCGGGACGGCGCGATCGACTGATACAAGGCGAAGTCTGATTCAAAGCGGGCGACTCTGGGGCCAGTGCCCAGCCAGCCCGATTCCAGTACGGCATTAACCTCATCGATTTCCGCCTGTTCAATCAGGGGCGCACCAAAGGTGATGAAATCTGGGGTGTGGCTGGTCATCAGTTCCGCTACCGAGTAATGAATTTGAAGTGTAGCTCGTGCTTACCTATTTCGTAATGCTCTCAGCTTCTTTTGTTGCTCATCCGTGTAGTTGGCTTTTTGATGTTTAAGCTTCGCCATTACCTCCGCGGCTGCCTTTTGATCTTCCAGACTGTTTGCCAGTTGGTAGGCCAGTATCCCGATATCAAAATTGTATCCGCTGTTTTCAAAAGCCCGTGTTGCTTGTTTTAAGCCTCCTTCCAAATCGCCACTCGACGCTATTAGACGGGCTGAAGCGAAATGGGCTTTCCATACCCAGGGAGAATCTGTCGGCTGAATCGTGTTGGTAGCCCATTGACTCGTCAGGATGCCGAGTCGTTTCCTGTCAAGACCAGGGCATGCGTTTACTTCGGCAGCGGCGCTGACATAGCCAAGGGCCGTGCTCGTGGCCATGGTGATTCTATCGGCAGGCATGTTGTAAAGAGCTGAAAGCTCGGCGCTGGGCTGAGGCTGCTGTGCATAGCAATAAGCCAGAATCCGCCACAGTTGAATCGTCCGTTTTTCGTTGTCTGGAGCGGTTCGCATCGCCAATTCGGCTTGCTCTAACGCGATGTCGACGCGCTTTGCATATAAAGCCTCTAGCAATAATTCCGATCTCATCCGGGATGAACCAGGGTGGTGTATCTGTGCGTGGGTCAGAAGTGCGTTGTTATTGGACCAGAGTGTTGCACGACTGTAGTCGATGGCAGCATAAGTCAGAAAAAGCGCGGCCAGTCCGAACGGTAATATTTTCTTGAATGACGCGGCTGACTCGGGATAGGAATTCAGGATGCCGGCAACCAGTCCGAATAATGCAAGGACCAATCCCATGGATGGAAGGTAATTGCGATGGGCGAAATAAATTTCGAGCGAAAAAATCGAGGATTCCAGCAAATGACCAATAAAGAATAGGCCTATACCTGCAGTGAAACTCGGATATTTTTTTCTTAGTGCGATTGCCAGACTTATCAGGGCGGCACCGAATAGCACAAGCAGAATTTCCCTCGAGCCCAGACTTTGTGCAATGGGGAAGTCATCGTTGTAGATACCTGCCGAACGCACCATCGGTATAAAAGTGGAAGCAAAGTAGTCGGCGACTACGGATATTTGGGTCATTGCGCGTTCGGGCATTGAAAATGGCCGGTCAATATACCCATCCATTACAAATCCCGGATTAATTGCCAGATAGGCGGCGATTATTACGCAGGGATAGATAACACCCAGTCGAAACCCCCATGCGATTATTTGAGGTCTAGGGTTTGTGGCATTTGGGTGGAAATAAACCAACTCAATAAGCAAAAAATATAGCGGAATCAGTAGCCCGCTTTCTTTTGAAAGAACCGAGACAAAGGCGACTGCAACAGAGGCCGCCAACAACAGAAACCCGTTGTCATCATTCTTTTCTATTTGCTTGCGTGCCAATACAAATAACCAGCAAGCGATTACGGCGAACAGAGACGCAAGAATGGTCATTCTCTGAATCACATAAAAAATAGTTGATACATGCTGGGGCAGCAACAGCCACAGAACGGCTGCCGTCAGGCTGGCAATTTGAGCGTTTTGCCTGAGATTATTGTCGCGGTTGAACAGCAGTAAAAATAGCTTGTAAAGGCATAGGGCGGTGATGAAATGAAGAATTAGGTTGGTCAGCTTCATCGGCCAGATCAGCGTACCCGAGGTGATTGCATTCAAGACAAAGCTGAGAATGCTGACTGGCCGTCCGATGGGGCCGGAGTTATTGCCAAAGATTAAATTGTAAGTATCGGCTCTTGTTGCCAGCCATTGAAGTATTGGATCTATGTGAAGTGTGTCATCAAGTAACAATGGGCCGTGAATTGCAGGTGCTAGCACTATGAGCAGCACAAATGGCAATAGCAGGAGGAATTTTTTAATCATTATTTACTATAAACAAAAAAGTCTCGGTTGACCGAGACTTTCTGATTCGAATATCGTGGAGGTTACGGTCGGCAGTTTGCCGGGGCGTATTTTGCTTCCAGTGTTCCAGCGGTGCCGCCAAACTTGGTCGAAAGGGCTGCATTACATGCCCATTCCGCCACTTGGTTGCCGCTGCTCAGAGTAGGGGTGAGCATCAAGATGCGCCCGGTAATTTCATTTGGTTGTTCATAGGTAATAGCGATCTCGCCGTTGTTGCCAATAATAATGCTGCGGACAATGTCGGTCGTAGCGCCGTCATATCCTGCAGTAGGGTTGTCAGTCGGGAAGCTGCCCCTTGAAAAGCGCGTCTCTGACACTGCTAATTTAGCGGCAGAGGCCAAATTTAGACCCTCGCTGACTTTGGCTCGTATTGTGTAGTCTTGATAGGCAGGTAACGCGATCGCAATGAGAATTCCCAAAATCGCGATCACTATCATTAGCTCAATTAAAGTAAATCCCTTGTTTCTGCTAGTTTTCATCGCAAGCCCCAGAATTCGTATGGTTAACGTTTTTGTCAATCCGGGTTCATCAAAAGGAACCCTTAACTTTAGCAGAGCAAAAACCGTGCCATTGGGCGATCAGTAAGAAACAGCACTTTGACGGTATTGGCGGATACCTAAAAAAACAAAAGCATTGAAAATAAAAAAACCCCAGCCATAAACTGGGGTTTTGGGTGCCGCTTTACTACAGAATTACGGACGGCAGTTCGCTGGCGCGTACTTGGAAAGAAGCGTACCTGCGGTGCCACCAAACTTGGTTGAACCGAGAGCATTGCAGCCCCACTCAATAACGCCACCAGTGCCGGCGGTTGCTTTCAAACGCAGGATTTGACCGTTAATTTCAGCTGGAGCCAAATAAGTAATTGAAATTTCGCTGCCGGTTGTATTAGCGGCAATATCAATGCTGCTGACGATATCGGTGGTTGCAGGAGTGTAACCAGCACCCGCAGAGTCAGGCCATGTGCCGTTGCTGAGACGGGTTTCCGAAGCTGCGAGCTTCGCCGAAGCAGCCAAGTTCAGGCCTTCCGAGACTTTTGCGCGGATGGTGTAATCCTGATAAGCAGGCAGTGCGATAGCAATCAAGATGCCGAGAATGGCGATAACGATCATCAGTTCGATGAGGGTGAAACCTTTTTGCATTTTCATGGGTAAATCCCCTAGGGTTGTGGATTGAGTTTACTCGTACTTGGAGCCAGCGCTCCCGTCCTTAGGTTGGCGGACGCCGTGTACGTGCAGGTGGAACTGTGCATTATTCGTGCCAATAAATCCAGTGATGTTCAACTGAGCTATCGGTCAC
>JAYWIC010000129.1:0-39039 GCA_043789195.1 Arenimonas sp.
GCAGCATGGAAATATTTTGTTAAACCGTACGCTTGAGCATTGCCATTTTCTAACGGACTCTTAATATGCAAGTACTGGAAACCGAGTCTCCGGGGGGAGCGTCCGCAAAAAACGTGCAGAATTGCGAAAATTTAACGATTTTCAATAATCTGCCTCGCGGGGCTTGTAATTCAAAAAACTTTTGCTGCTGATCAGGGATAAACCAATGAAAAAATTAAATCGTTCCACCGGGCTTCGAGCTCGCGCACCCTTGGCAATGGCAGTGGCTGTTGCATTGCTTGCAGCACCTGCGGTTCAAGCGTTTGAATTCGGCAGTGGCGAATTTACCGGCAACTTGGATACCACAGTTTCGTTGGGGTATTCCTGGCGTACCGAAGATCAAGATCCTAATTTGATCGGCAAAGCTCATTACAACCCTAGCCTGTGTTTGCAAAATGTACAGTTAGGTGCCGTTCCACCCCCGACCGCTCTTGTTCCTGTCCCGCGATGCACGATTAGTACTTCTTTTGCTGGCTCACCAACCCAGCAAACGGCAATCGGTCGCTTCTCGGTGAATCGTGATGATGGCAACCTTCTTTATGACGAAGGAGACGCGATCTCCCAGGCCTTTAAAATCACTTCCGAACTCGATTTGAAATACAAGAACTTCGGTGCCTTCATGCGCGCCAGTTACTTCTATGACATGGAAAATGCCACTCGTACCGACTTGTCAGAAGCAGCGAAGGAAAAAGTAGGGAAAGACTTCCGTTTGCTAGACGCATTTATCTATGGCAGTTTCGATTTGGGCGAGCATAAATTAAATGCCCGCGTCGGCCGTCAGGTGATCAGTTGGGGTGAAAGTACTTTCTTGCAGGGCGGCATCAACGTCGTCAACCCGATTGATGTTTCGAAACTGCGTGTTGCCGGTGCCGAGCTGAAAGAAGCTTTCTTGCCTGTTGATGCACTTTGGGCATCATTTGGTATTACTGACAATTTATCGATGGAAGGTTTTTATTTGACCGAGTTCGAGCAAACTGAAATTGATCCATCAGGTACCTACTTCAGCCAGAACGATTTCGCCGGCACTGGTGGCACCTATGCGATGTTGGGCTTCGGTGTTGTCCCGCAACCAGTCAATAACCCAGACAATTATAATGCGACCTGTAATCTGACTACCGGCAGCTTCCTCAACAGTGATCGTTTCGCTGAGCTGACTCAATTCTATACACAAAACCCTGGTCTGGTTCCTGCGGCATTTCAGGCTAATCCAGCAACAGCTGCGACCAATGCTGCTGCATTCGCGATCCGATTCGGCTGCGCAAATTCGGTTCCACGCCTGGCTGACAAAGACGTAGATGAACAGGGTCAATTCGGTTTTGCCGTACGATATTTTTCGGAAGCATTGAATCAGACTGATTTTGCTTTCTACGCCATGAACTACCATAGTCGCCTGCCAATCATTTCAGGCAACGCGCTTAATTTGGGAGCTTTCTTGGCTAATCCCACGGCAGGGCCGGGGCGATTTGCTTCAGTCTTTATCGAATATCCTGAAGATATTCAACTGTACGGCATGAGCTTCAATACAACATTGCCAGGTGGTGTTGCATGGCAGGGCGAAATCAGCTATCGCCCAAATCAACCATTGCAAATTGACGATACCGAATTGCTGTTTGCCGGATTCACACCGTTGAACCCAAATATTGCGTTGCCAGGTGCACGATTTGTCAGTCAACTCGGTAACTTCTCCTCCGGAGCGTATCTGCAAGGCTACAGGCGGAAAGAAGTCAGTCAATTGCAAATGACCTTCACGAAAGCTTTTGGTCAAGCCTTGGGTGCCGATCAAATTGCCTTGGTGGGCGAAATTGGTGCAACCCAGGTTTGGGACATGGAAGATCCATCGGTATTGCGTTACGAAGGTGATGGTACGGATACCGGTGGTGCATACTCGGGTATCACGCCATGCAACATCCTCGATGCATTGGCGACAGGTCCCGGCGGTGTATTGTTGCCGGGCTGCCTCCGCAACCCAGCTACCACTTACGATGGTTTTCCAACGCCATTTTCCTGGGGTTATCGCATAGCTGCCCGTGCCGATTACAACAGTTTCATGGGTACCCCAATCACACTCTCGCCACGTATCGCTTTTAGCCATGACGTGAACGGAATCAGCCCGGGTCCAGGCGGCAACTTCCTGGAAGGTCGTAAAACACTCACGATTGGCGCCGAAGCCAATTATCTAAACAAAGTAGTGTTTGATTTGAGCTGGACGCGCCTCTACGGTGCGGGTACCTTGAACCAAATCGGTGATCGCGATTTCGCATCTTTCAGTGTCAAGTATTCGTTCTAAGCCATATAGGGAGGGCATCGAATGAAATTGTTCAATAAAACCGCACTAGCCATTATTGCCAGTGCAGCGGTATTTTCAATTGGTACTGCACAGGCAGCCGTCAGTGCAGACAAGGCAGCGCAGCTGGGTGGCAAATTGACACCCACGGGCGCAGAAAAAGCCGGTAACGCTGATGGCACCATTCCCGCTTGGGAAGGTGGTATTACGCGTCCATTGGCGAGCTACAAGGCCGGGATGTTCCATCCCGATCCGTATGCCGCAGACAAACCGCGCTTCACGATTACACCGGCAAATTACACGCAATATGCCGCGCAATTGACCGTTGGTCAGCAAGCCATGTTCAAGAAGTATCCAACCTTCAAAATGATTGTTTACCCGACACGCCGAAGTGCGGCTTTCCCGCAGCGTACATATGATTTCACCAAGAAAAATGCCACAGCATGCAAATTGA
Source organism: Arenimonas sp. (assembly GCA_043789195.1). GTDB lineage: Bacteria > Pseudomonadota > Gammaproteobacteria > Xanthomonadales > Xanthomonadaceae > Arenimonas. Next base: position 2,778 of record JAYWIC010000129.1, read on the forward strand.
TCGCCAACGGTGAAGGCATCCAGAATTGTGCGGAAGGGTTTCCTTTTCCAATTCCCGGCAACGCCCAGGAACTTATCTGGAACCATAAGCTGAAGTACAAAGGCGTTTCCGGTTTGCGTTACGCGAATCAGGCGGCACCATCAGCCTCCGGTGCGTATCAGATGGTTCGTTTGAAAGAAGAATTGCTGGGTCTTTACTACAAGCCGGGCAATACCTCTGAAAACATCAACAACATTCTTCTGTACTTCAAGCAGGAAGTGTTGAGCCCGCCACGTTTGGCAGGTCAGGTACTGTTGGTGCATGAATCACTCAATGCCGCTGCGCAGCCTCGTAAAGCCTGGATTTACAATCCCGGCCAGCGCCGCGTTCGTTTGGCGCCAAACGTTGCTTATGATAATCCCGGTACTGCTACCGACGGTTTGCGTACCAATGACATGACAGACATGTTCAACGGCGCGATGGATCGTTTTACCTGGACGCTCGAAGGCAAAAAGGAAATGTTGGTCCCCTACAATTCCTATAAAGCCCACAGTGGCAACACCAAGGTCAAGGATTTGATTCGTCCTAACCATTTGAACCCGGATTATCTGCGATACGAGTTACACCGTGTCTGGGTGGTGGAAGCGAAATTGAAAGCCGGCAAGCGTCATATCAACAGCCGCCGTACTTTCTATCTCGACGAAGACAGCTATCAGATCCTTGTTGTCGATCACTACGATGGCCAAGGCAATATGTGGCGTTATTCCGAAGCACCGTCAATCAATTTCTATGAATTGCCGACCTTCTGGGCAACACTGGAAACACATCATGATTTGAAATCCGGCCGTTACATTTCCGGCTTGCTTGACAATCAGGAAAAACCGTTCGATTTCAGCTATCCAACCTCGCCGGCGAACTTCTCGCCGCAAGAACTACGTAGTAGCGGCGTACGCTAAGCGATTGTTCTGAAAGCCGCGCCCGAAAGGGCGCGGCTGCTTTGGGGCTTCAAAAAAAACGCTAGGGGACCAATATGTCGAATTCTCATTCTTCGAGTAAGCGTTATCTTGTTACTTTCTTATTCGCGATGACTTTGCCACTGTTTGCACAAACAGCAGGACAAGCATCCACCGATTCAGCCGAACTTGTGGCTGAAATACAAACATTGGCTGCCAACTCGCTATTGCTGGACATTACCCAGACAAATGCTGGCTATTTTGCGGTAGGTGAGCGCGGCCATGTGCTGTCGTCTCCCGACGGAAAATCCTGGAGTCAAATCAGCAATGTTCCAACGCGATCAACACTCACCAGTGTGGCGGCCATTGATCAGAAAATGTGGGCCGCCGGTCATGATGGATTGATCATCGCGTCAAGCGATGGCGGAAAAACCTGGGCGCGCCAACGCATCGATATTTTTGTGCCGGGTTCCGATAACCCATCACAAGGTGCACCGATCCTAGACATACTCTTCACCGATGATCTACACGGTTTCGCGATCGGCGCTTATAGCTTGATGCTTGAAACCCAGGATGGCGGTGCGACATGGACACCTCGCAGAATCAATGCTGCTGTTACTGCACCCTCGGTGGGACCGGTTGCCAGTGAGAGCGGTACTTTTAATGAAGCTGATTTGGCCTTGGGCGAGGAAACGGACCCGCACTTCAATGCCATGACCAAATTGACCGACGGCACACTGGTGCTCGTGGGTGAGCGCGGTACCGTTTATCGTTCTGCCGATAGTGGCGCCAACTGGACCAAATTGGCATTCCCTTACAAGGGCTCCATGTTCGGCGTGATGTCGTGGAACGACAACAATATTCTTGCTTACGGATTACGCGGCAATATTTTTGAATCCACCGACCGTGGTGACAGTTGGAACAAGCTGGAGTCCGGAAGCAATGCCACCTTGATGGGTGGAATAGAGATGTTGAACGGTGGAGCCGTTCTGGTAGGTGCAAACGGCGTTGTTTTGCGTAGAAACGATGCGGCATCGGCATTTACCGCGAGTGTCGTTCAGAACAAGGCCGGTGAAGAACCGGTATTTGCAGGTGCGGCGAGTTCGAGTGATGGACAGTTGGTTTTGGTCGGCGAAAAAGGTGCCGAACTCTTTTCAGCAAATACGGAGACACCATGAGCCTTCCTAGCAATAACGAGCCATCGGCATTCTGTAATTTTGCTGAAAAAATCGTTTTCGGTTCACGCCCAATCGTTTTGGTTGCATTCGCTGTTATCACCGTAGTGATGCTTTATTTTGCATCGATGCTCGAGGTTGATGCCGGCTTCAAGAAGCAAATTCCGCGTGAACACGAATACATGAAAACCTTCGAACAGTACGAAGAAGGTTTTGGCGGTGCCAACCGCGTACTGGTCGCGGTGTTTGCCGAAGACGGCAATATCTTCAGCGATGAATACATGGAAACGCTGGAAAAAGTAAGCAATGACGTGATGAGCCTCGATTCGACCGATGACGCACGCATGCGTTCACTGTTTACGCCCAATGTCCGTTTCGTTGAGGTGGTGGAAGACGGTTTTGCGGGTGGCAATGTCATCCCTAACACCTATTCGCCATCATCAAAAAACGGCACGCCAGAGCAATTCAGTACGATTCGCAGCAATATCGTCAAGGCGAATATCGTCGGTCGTCTCGTGGCCAAGGATTATTCCGGCACCATGATTTGGGCTGATCTTATCCCCGAGAGCAAAGACAAGAAAACAGACTATCCGAAAATTGCTGCCGACTTTGAAGGCCTTCGCAAGAAGTATGAAAAAGGCAACATTAAAATTCGCATTATCGGATTTGCGAAAGTAGTCGGTGATATTACCGATGGTGCAAAGTCGGTCGGTTGGTTCTTCATTATCACGATTGCATTTACTTGGCTGCTGCTTTTCATTTACTCCAGTTCGATAAAGCTGGCCTCACTGACGGTATTCGTGGCGATGGTGTCGGTCGTCTGGATGCTCGGTGCCCTACGCTTGTTGGGCTACGGCATCGATCCAATGAATATGCTGACGCCATTCCTGATCTTCGCCATCGCGGTCAGCCACGGCGAGCAGATGATCAACCGATTCCGTGGCGAGATTTTCTTCGGTGGTTTGGAAGAAGGCACCGTCGCAGAATTGCGCGAACGCGCCAAGAACGCGCATCCGCCGTTGGTGGCCGCACGCAATTCATTCCGTGCTTTGTTGATCCCGGGTACGGTTGCTCTCGTCGCAGGCTGCATCGGTTTTGCCGCCATCATGGTGATCAATATCCAGATGATTCGCGAACTCGCGGTCACTGCTACCATCGGTGTCGCTTTCACGATCATGACCGACCTGATTTTGCTGCCCGTATTGTTGAGTTACACCAAGCTTCGCAACATGGACAACAAGCGCGCCTATCGTCTGCGCCAGTTGACGCAATTCGACAAAATATGGGCGTTCCTGAGTAACTTCAGCAAGCCCAAGCCTGCGGCCATCATCATCGTGCTCGGTGCAGTGATCTGGTTCTTTGCCTGGATGCAGGGCAATAAAGTTTTGATCGGCGATGCCGAGCAGGGCGTGGCGGAGTTGCGGCCACCGGTGCAAAGCGGCTTCATGAAGACGTTCGGCATTCCCGCTTCCCGTTACAACCAGGATGCCGTCGCGATCAGCAAGGAATTTGGCTTGGGCGTCGACATCATGAATGTGATCGTCGAAGCTGGTCCGTCGGCGTGTACCGGCAGTTTCAAGGCGATGGAAACGATTGATCGTCTTGCCTGGCATCTCAATAACGTCGAAGGCGTCGAACAAGTGATGACCTTGCCGATGGCGGCCAAGATCGCCAACGCTGGCTGGAATGAAGGTTCGATCAAGTGGCGTACCCTGCCGCGCGATAGCGATACCATGCGCCAGGCCACCCAAAGTTTCGATACCGACAGTGGCCTGCTGGATGCCGATTGCCGCACGATGCCGGTCATGGTGTTTGCCACCGATCACAAGGCCACCACCATTGATCGTATCGTGGCCGAAACCAAGAAATTCCGAACCGACAATAAACTGTATGTGGAAGGTTTCGCGAAGCAACGCGACGCTGCCGAATTGGCGGCCTCCGACAAAGGTGAAACCTACGCTACCGATCAGGTCAATATCCGCCTCGGCACCGGTAATCTCGGCGTTGCCGCCGCGATTAACGATACCGTCCGCGAGTCCGAGCACACCATTTTGTACCTGCTTTACGGTGCCGTTTTCGTGATGTGTTTGCTCAGCTTCCGCAGTCCGCTGGCGGCTTTGTGTATCGTGCTGCCGTTGGTGCTCGTCACCGAGCTTGGCCATACCCTGATGACATTCCTCGACATCGGCATGAAGGTGAACACCCTGACGGTCGTGGCATTGGGTGTGGGTATCGGTGTCGATTACGGCATCTATATTTTTGCCCGAATGCGAGAAGCGATGATGCAGGGACACACATTGAGCGAGTCCTACTTCATTGCATTGAAGACGACTGGAATCGCGATTTCCTATACCGCGCTGACCTTGGCAGTTGGCGTGGCGATGTGGATGTTCTCGGATCTCAAATTTCAGGCTGACATGGGCATCATGCTGACTTTCATGTTTATCGTGAACATGATTGCGGCGATTATCTTCCTGCCGGCACTCTGCCGCTGGTTGTTACGCCCGAAAGAAATCGATAACTGGAAGCCGGTGCTGTAAGTTTCGACCGGATTGCAAAATAAAAAACGGGCCTCGGCCCGTTTTTTATGATTTGAATTCGTGGCAGCGCCGTGAGGCGCGAATTTCTCCGAGCACTCGCGCCTTACGGCGCTCTCATGCGAAACTTCTGCAGCATGATAATGACGATACTTTTTTATAAATAAAACACCGTCGTCCCCGAACGCTCTTGTCGGGGATACAGAGGCTTTATGCGACAAAGCGACGTCACTGGATACCCCGCCTAAGCGGGAAAAGACGATTATTTTTGATGCAGGCATTTACTCCGGCAGAATCATGTTCTGTTTCTACTCTTCGCAATATTCCGATACGCAATAATCAGCACGCCGCCAATCACCATCGCACCGCCGATCCATAATTTCGGTCCGGGCTTATCGCCCCACACCAGAATGCCGAAGATCACGGCCATCACTGGTGCACATAAAAGATAGGGCGTGATCTGGGCAACGGGATGGCGTTTAACCAGCGCGAAATACAGGCCGTGGCCAAGCAATGAAGAAACCAGAGCAGAGTAACTCACGCAGGCCCAGGTAGTGAGGCTGGCATTCTGGATCGAAGGAACGACGTCCGATTCCAGTAGAAAGCTGACCAGAAACATCGGAAGCACGCTGATCATTGCCGACCAGCCTTGTTGCTGCACGACATCGACACCTTGCAACCCGCGCATCCAGATCGTGCCGAGCGCAAGAAAAAATGCCGCAGCGAGCATTGTCCATAAGGCCGAGGGCTTGTCCAAAACTATCGGATCAAACCCCAGAATCAAGACGCCGCCAAAACAAATCGCAATCGCCACGCCGGTCCGCCAGGCAAATCGTTCGCCTAACAGCCACCAGGCCAGCAAGGCGGACATCGGTACGTAACTCTGCAAGGCAATGGCAGGTGAAGCGAGGTCGCCCGCCAGCTTCAATGCGATCGCACACAGGCTGAGATGGATGGCACCATTATTCAATGCAACGACGGTCAAGCGTGACCATTGCTCGCGTGCGGGGATTTTCAGGAATGGCAATAACACCAGCGCTAGAATGCCCATGCGGACGGCCGAAAACAGAATCGGCGGGAGCTCTTTGACTCCCAGTGCCGTCGTGATGAAGTTGCCGGCCCAAGCCAAGCAAATCACCGCGATGAGCAATCCATCACGGGCGCCGATTTTGTGATGACCCATTTAGGCTTTTATGCCGAGACGATAATAAAGTTTTCGCAGTGTCCACATCGGACCCACCAGCAAATACACCAGGTCAGTAAGGAAGCTCGGGCGTTTGCCTTCGATTTTATGACCGATAAATTGTGCAATCCATGCCACCACGAATACGCCGACGGCAAGCCCGAACAAAACATAGATGCCGTAGGTATACAAAATCCACCGATTCAAAAAACCGGCAGCAGTAAAAGCCAGCAACAAACCTATCGACAGGCTTTTCGATTGGCGCCAGTAATAAGCCCAGGCAAGGAACATGGCCAGTGCACCCCAGATACCCGGATTAATGTCGCGATGAGGAGAGGGAATACACCAAAGCATGGCAGTTACCGACCACACAATCGCAGGCACACAAATTACGTGAATCATCTGATTCGTCGGGTTCTGGTGGTCCATCGAATAATTATCAAGTAGTTCGTCAACTCTGCGCATGCTTAGCTCCCATCTTTCAATCCAGTGTGATGTCTGCGAGACGATGTAAGGCCTCGGCATATTTTGCCCGTGTCACTTCGATAATCTTGGCGGGTACCGAAGGACCCGGCGCAGTTTTATTCCAATCCAGTGTTTCCAGATAATCACGCACGAATTGTTTATCGTAACTCGGCGGACTAATGCCCACTCGATAGGAATCGGCTGGCCAGAATCGTGAGGAATCCGGCGTCAGCATTTCATCCATCACATGCAGCACACCGTGTTCATCCAGGCCGAATTCCAGTTTGGTATCGGCGATAATGATGCCGCGTTGAATGGCATAACGGGCCGCGAATTCGTAAATTTCCAAGGTTGCCGCACGCACTTGTTCAGCCAGATCGGCACCGATTTGTTCAACGATGGCATCGAAGCTGACATTTTCATCGTGATCACCCACAGCAGCCTTGGTGGATGGCGTGAAAATCGGGCTTGGCAATTGTTCGGCCTGCTGCAAACCGTCAGGGAGTTCTATGCCGCAAATCGCACCCGTTTTTTGATAGTCCTTCCAGCCGCTACCAATGATATAGCCGCGGGCAATGGCTTCGACCGGTACCGGTTTGAGCTTCTTGGTCACCACCGAGCGCTTGGCATACAGAGGCAAATCAATACCGGCAGGCAGAACCGAAGCGACGGATTCGTGCGTTAAATGATTGGGAATGAGGTGCGCGGTTTTATTGAACCAGAAATTCGAAATCTGGCAGAGCATTTCACCCTTGCCAGGGATCGGGTCGGGCAGAACGACATCGAATGCCGAAAGTCGGTCGCTGGCGACCATCAACAGGCGCTGGTTATCCAGGCCATAGACATCGCGCACTTTGCCACGGTGCAGCAGGGGGAGGCCAGGCAGGTTGGAAGTGTGAAGAGTCGTTGCCACTGTCGATATTCCGGATTACTAGACCGTGCATATTGTAAGCCGATGGGCGCTTTGGCGCTGTTACAATATCGGCATGAAGGCGATTATTTCGGTATTTATTTTGATTATTGCGTTTCCGGTCACAGCCCATGCCAATAAACCGGCCAAGCTGGGGCTGTGTGTGGCTTGTCATGGCGAAACCGGTATAAGCCGTGTGGCAGGCACCCCGCATCTCGCCGGCCAGGATGAAGCCTATCTCCGCAAAGCTCTGAATGATTACCGCACCGGTGCGCGTAAAGTCGCACCGATGAGCAGTATCGCGAATCAATTGCAACCCAAAGATATCGCCGCGTTTGCAAAATGGTATGCCGCCCAGCCGGGTTTTCAAACCACCAAAAAAACGAGTAACAGTAAATGAAATATAAGTGGACCTTGATCGGCTTTTTGCTCGGATTGTTTACACGCCGCCCGCAGTTGGTTGTTTTGGCATCGCTGATTGGCTTTGTTATCGATTCGGGCTGGTTGCGTGGAATGTTTTCCAAGTCCTCCGATAACACCGATAACGCATCTCCCGATTCAGCCCCGCTGGCAAAAGATCCGTACCAGACGCTTGAAGTGGACCCGCAAGCCAGCGACGAGGATATCGAAGCGGCCTATCGCCGCCAAATCGCGCAATACCATCCCGATAAAGTGGCCGGTGCCGCGAAGGAAATTCGTGAGCTTGCCGATAAGCGCGCGTCCGAAATCAACACTGCATACGATCACATTCAAAAAATTCGTGGAAAATAATCATGTCCAACGCCATCATCGCTCCCTCCATACTCTCTGCCAATTTTGCCAAGCTCGGTGAAGAAGTCGATGCCGTGCTGAAAGCCGGTGCCGACTGGGTTCATTTCGATGTGATGGACAATCACTACGTGCCCAACCTCACCATTGGTCCCATGATTTGCGAAGCCCTGCGCAAGCATGGCGTGACCGCACCGATTGATGTGCATTTGATGGTGAAGCCGGTCGATCGCATCGTGCCGGATTTTGCCAAAGCGGGCGCAACCCTGATTAGCTTTCATCCCGAAGCCAGCGAACACGTGCATCGCACTATTCAATTGATCAAATCGACTGGCTGTCAGGCGGGTTTGGTATTAAATCCGGCCACGCCGATCGACGTGCTCGATTATGTTTTGGAAGAACTGGATCTGGTCTTATTGATGTCGGTGAACCCCGGTTTTGGCGGTCAGAGTTTTATTCCCTCGGCCTTGACAAAGCTGAAGCAGGTGCGACAAATGATTGATCGCACAGGTAAAAAAATCCGTCTGGAAATCGATGGTGGCGTGAAAGTCGACAACATCGCCGAGATTGCCGCTGCCGGTGCCGACACCTTTGTCGCTGGCTCCGCGATCTTCAATACACCCAACTACGAACAAGTTATTGGACAAATGCGCGCGGAAATCGCTAAAGTACGGCCATGATTCTTTCGGTCCAAAATTCGTCTCCCTGCTGGCAATGGCTATGGCAACCGCACAGTCGTGCTCGTCAAACCATCTCCATGAATAATGTCTGCAAGGAAACACCGCGTGATCACTCAAGAACAATTCCAGCAATTCGCTGCTGAGAGCTACAACCGCATCCCCGTTGTCCGCGAGGTCTTGTCTGATCTAGACACTCCGCTTTCGGTGTATTTGAAACTGGCCGATGGCCCACATACCTATTTGTTTGAATCGGTCGAAGGTGGCGAAACCTGGGGCCGCTATTCGATCATTGGTCTGCCGGCAAAACGCGTTTTCAGTTTGTATGGCCATGACATGCAAATTCATGAGTACGGCGAACACGTCAACACCGTCCATCTGGAAAATCCCTTAGAAGAAATCGACGCATTGCGTGAAAGTTTTCGTGTACCGAAAATTCCAGAGCTTCCCGCATTCACCGGCGGCTTGGTGGGGTATTTCGGTTTTGAAAGCATTGCCTATATCGAACCGCGCTTGGCCGCCGGCAATAACAAAATAGACGAGCTTGGTACACCCGATGTTTTATTGATGCTCAGCGAAGAACTTGCGGTGTTCGATAATCTAAAGGGCCGCTTGTACTTAATCGTTCACGCTGATCCGAATGAGCCGCAGGCTTATGCCAAAGCACAGCGTCGTCTGGATGCGCTGACGCATCGTTTGCGTCATAGCGGTGCAACCTATCCCGACGTGCTTGACCCATCCTTATTGAACGAAAGCGATTTTATTTCCGGCTTTACCAAACAAGGCTTTATTGAAGCCATCGAAAAATCGAAAGAATATATTCGTGCTGGCGATATTTTTCAGGTCGTCTTGTCGCAACGCATGAGTGTCCCGTTCCGCGCGCGCCCGGTCGATGTTTATCGCGCGTTGCGTGCCTTGAACCCATCGCCCTACATGTATTTTCTTGATCTGGGCGGCACGCAAATTGTCGGTTCATCGCCGGAAATTCTGGTGCGCCTGCAAGGCGGCGAAGTCACTGTGCGGCCGATTGCAGGCACGCGCCCACGCGGTGCAACGCATGAAGAAGATATCGCGCTCGAAAAAGAATTGCTGGCCGATCCGAAAGAACTCGCCGAGCATTTGATGCTGATCGATCTTGGTCGCAATGACGTGGGTCGCGTTGCCGAAGCCGGAAGCGTGACCGTACCGGACCGCTTTCTGATCGAACGCTACTCGCATGTCATGCATATCGTCTCGGAAGTACAGGGCAGGCTGCGCGGCGATTTGAAATTTTCCGATGTCTTCAAGGCCACCTTTCCGGCCGGTACCGTTTCGGGTGCACCGAAAATCCGCGCGCTCGAAGTGATTCAGGAACTCGAACCGATCAAACGTAATATTTATTCCGGTGCTGTCGGTTACCTCGGCTGGTGGGGCGATGCCGATACCGCTATCGCCATTCGCACCGCCGTTATTCAGGATGGCCGACTGTATGTGCAAGCCGGTGCCGGCATCGTTTACGACTCCGATCCTGAAAAGGAATGGGATGAAACGATGAACAAAGGTCGTGCGTTATTTCGGGCTGTGGCGCAGGCGGCGGGCGGGCTTTGATGAAAAAGTTTTTTAAGGCGAGATCGAAATGCTCTTAATGATTGATAACTACGACAGCTTCACCTACAACCTGGTCCAGTACTTCGGTGAACTCGGGCAATCGGTGAAAGTGATTCGCAATGATGATTTGAGCGTCAACGAGATTCAAGCTTTGAAGCCGGAACGTATAGTCATTTCACCGGGCCCGTGCACGCCGAATGAAGCCGGTGTATCGCTGGAAGTATTGGAGAAATTATCCGGCAGTGTGCCGATTCTTGGGGTATGCCTGGGGCATCAAAGTCTGGGTCAGGCATTTGGCGGTAAAGTCATTCGTGCGAAAACTATCATGCATGGCAAAACCTCCCTGATGCATCATAAAAGCCAGGGCGTGTTTTCCGGCTTGCCGAGTCCGTTTGAGGCAACGCGTTACCATTCACTCGTGGTGGAGAAAGAATCGTTGCCCGATTGTCTGGAAATTACCGCCTGGACCGAAAACGAAGACGGCAGTTTCGATGAAATCATGGGCCTGCGCCATAAAACCTTGCCGGTGCAAGGTGTGCAATTCCATCCGGAATCGATCCTCACACAACACGGCCACGCGATGTTGAAAAATTTTCTGGAGCAAACGTAGGAGGGCCTTCCAGGCCCGGCCAATCTTCCACACCTTTCGGGCCTAGAAGGCCCTCCTACAGAAACATTATGAACTTCACCCCCCAACAAGCCCTGCAACGTGTGATCGATCATCGCGAAATCTTCTTCGACGAGATGGTCGATGTCATGCGCTGCATTATGCGCGGCGATGTTTCACCGGCAATGACGGCGGCGCTACTCACTGGTTTGCGTGTCAAGAAAGAAACTATCGGCGAGATTGCCGCCGCTGCCAGTGTGATGCGCGAGTTCTCGGCGAAAGTGTTTTTGGATGACGCCAGTAATCTGGTCGATATCGTCGGTACCGGTGGCGATGGCGCGCATACCTTCAATATCTCGACCACAGCGATGTTTGTTGCCGCCGCAGCTGGTGCGAAAGTGGCCAAGCACGGTAACCGAAGTGTTTCATCGAAATCGGGAAGTGCCGATGTACTCGAAGCACTCGGTGCCGCGATTGAATTGCAGCCCGATCAGGTCGCACAGTGCATGAGTGACACCGGGTTCGGTTTCATGTTTGCACCGATCCACCACCCCGCCATGAAAAATGTGGCACCGGTACGTCGGGAATTGGGCGTGCGCACCATTTTCAATATTCTCGGCCCGCTAACAAACCCGGCCAGTGCGCCGAATATCCTGATGGGCGTGTTTCATCCGGATTTGTGCGGCATCCAGGCCCGTGTGCTGCAAAAGCTGGGCGCGCAGCATGCGCTGGTGGTGCATGGTTATGATGGCCTCGATGAAGTCACGATCGCCGATAAAACGCTGGTGGTCGAATTGCATGAAGGCAAGATTCGCGAGTATGAAATATCGCCGGAGAAATTCGGCTTTCTGCGCGGAAGTCTCGATAGCTTGCGGGTAGATTCACCGCAGGCCTCGCAAGCCATGCTGCTGGCCGTGCTGGAAAATACCCCCGGCCCGGCGCGCGATATCGTGTTGTTGAATGCCGGTGCCGCTTTGTACGCGGCCAATTGCGCAAGCAATATCGAGTCGGGAATTGTCTTGGCCCGACGTGTGCTAGAAAACGGCTCGGCGCGTGCCAAAGTGGATGAATACATCGTGGCAACTCGACGGATAGCCGGAGCGTGAGATGAGTCAGGAAAGTTTCGCTTCAACACCGAAGCCACCTTACTATGCCGTCATTTTTTCTTCGCAACGGCGTGAAGAAGAAGCCGGTTATGGCATCACTGCGGATCGCATGGTGGAACTGGCGGCACAACAACCGGGTTATTTAGGAATTGAAACTGTGCGTGGCGATAATGGATTTGGCATCACCGTCAGTTACTGGCAAAGCGAAGCCGACATCGTGAACTGGAAGCGAAATGCCGAGCATGGACTTGCGCGCGAACGTGGGCGAAGCGAATGGTATGAACATTTTGAATTGCGGGTAGCACGGGTTGAGCGTGCCTACGGCGGCCCCACTACCAAGGAATGAAATGAGCGATATCCTGAATAAAATACTGGCGCGCAAGGCGGAAGAAATACGTGTCCGCGCCGAAGCAGTGTCATTGGCAAAACTGAAGGAACAGTGTGAACAGCAATCTGCGACGCGTGGTTTCACTGCGGCGTTATATCGCAAGATTGATTCGGGTGCGGCCGCGGTGATTGCCGAAATCAAGAAGGCCAGCCCGAGCAAGGGCGTCATTCGCGAAAATTTTATTCCGGCCGAGATTGCAAAAAGCTATGAAAGTGGCGGTGCAGCGTGCTTGTCGGTATTGACCGATATCGATTTTTTTCAGGGCGCAGATGCCTACCTGCAACAGGCGCGTACGGCCTGTGCATTACCGGTTCTACGAAAAGATTTCACCATTGATGCTTATCAAGTCTATGAAGCTCGTGCTTTGGGGGCCGATTGCATCTTGCTGATTGTTGCCGCTTTAGGCGATGCACAAATGGTGGATCTCAACAATCTGGCAATGGATCTTGGCATGGACGTACTCGTCGAAGTACACGATGTCGAAGAGCTCGAACGCGCATTGCAAATTGATGCACAACTCATCGGCATTAATAATCGAAACCTGCGGACATTTGAAGTCAGCCTGGACACCACAATTGCGATGAAAGACATGGTGCCGAAAGATCGTCTGCTGGTGACTGAAAGCGGAATCCTGGTGCGCGATGATGTGCAGCTAATGCGGCAACATGATGTCAATGCATTTTTGATTGGTGAAACCTTTATGCGTGCTGAAAATCCCGGTGAAGCATTGGCGCGTTTGTTTTCGTAGAAGCGGTGTAAGCCACGCACACTCTTTGGAGATGCTCTTGAGTCGTTGCTGCATGCTTACGGTTCTTCCAGCTTCGCACGCGGCAATACCAGATGGATGGTAATGCCCTGCGTTAGTTGCGAGGGCTCTGCGAATAACTTGCCGCGCATCGAGGTGATGGCGTTTTCCGCCCACGAAAGGCTCAGCCCGGGCTCGAAATCGGAGCCTGACCAGTTGGCGTCATGGTATTGCTGGAATTGGGCGGATGTCATGCGTGACCGGTTGTCGTCAAAACAGAAATGCAATTGTGCGTTGCCGTGTGACAGCTCGGTACGGCAGGTAACGCGAAGATTTAATGCAGATAACTCTACTTTTTCGGCAGCTCCAAGGAAATGCGATATCAGCACTTGGATAACTTGTTGTAATAAATTCTGCGAAGCAGCGACTGGCGCTGCGTTATAAACAGCAGAGTCAATATCGATTTTTAAAGTTTTTCGCTCGTCGGGGGTCATCTTCTTGATGACAGCGCTCAATAAACTGGTCAACGTTACCGAGCCCGTACCGGTATCTTGCGCGATAAACTTCGAAAAATCCGAGACGACTTCCTGCAGCCGTTCGATATCGATGCGCAGTCGCCGCATTTCACTGCGGGCTTCGGCCAGCACCAGGGATTGTTCGTTATTCAAATCCATCAGCTGCTGGGTGATTTCGATAAAACGATGACTGCCGATTTTGGTGTCGCCTAATTCGTGGATTAGACCGGCACTGGTGCTGGTGTGTGATTTGTCGAGCAGACTTAGGGGTAATTCAATATTCTCGCGAATCGGCTGGATGGACTTGTTGATATCCCGGATGACGCCGTTGGCCATTTCACTGGCACCAGTCTGATAACTTTGCTTGAACAGGCGTTTGCGAGTATCGCTTAGCCGCTTCAGCATGCTGTCGAAGGCGTTCGCCAGATCACCGATTTCATCGGTACGTTCCAGCCCTATGCGCGCATCAAGATTTTCCTGGTCTCCGATAGTCACCAGATGCTGGGTAATGTGGGTTATCGGTCGCGTGACGTAGCGGTTCAGGACATAGGTAAGTAACAGACTTAATAGCAGACCACCGACAAAAATGGACAAGCTGATGCTGTCGAGAGTTTTGAGCCCGCGCTGGCTGATATCGGGCGGCATCGAAACTGCCATGTCGATGCTGGGTTTGCCGTCAATGCTGAATAAGGTGGTGGTTACTTCCGTCAGGTCCTCGTAACGCGCAATTTTCATGGGTGTGTGTTGCAAGCGTCCAGTGCCATTGTCCAGTGCGATCAGGGGCGGCCCGTTTTTAACGGCCTTGTGAGGCGATAGCTTCAGCTCGAGTCCGGGTTGGGTTGCGACACGCCTGATTTTTTCTGCTTCCAGCATTTTTCCGAAAATAAGGGTGCCGCGAGTGGGGCCGGTTCGGTCCGAATGCAAAATAGGCGTAGACGCAAGAAAAATTGGACCGTGTGAGCTATTCATCAAACCTGCGCGTGTTGCGGGTGTGTTTTCATGCGACAAGAAGGGATGCGATAGCGGGAGCCTGGCATCTTCGTATTCATCCAGCGGGAAACTTTTTTGTGACACCAGGTCCATCGCGTTGGACCAGACTTTATTGCCTTGAGTATCGTAGATCGCAAACAGATTTAGATTAAGCGAATACTGCGTATCGGCACTGAGATTGGAGTTGGCGTAATCCTCGTTTCTGTCTTTCACGTATTCATAGGTATCGTCCCAGTAGCCCCAGTCGGCAGGACGATCGGCGGTGACGGCCACTTCGTTGTTTAGTAGTTCCAGACCAATGTTCGCATTGCGAATGGCCTGCTCATTTTCAAGCTGGATGAATTTCGGATAGAGATAATATCGGCTTGCCACACTCAAGCCTAACGATGCCAAGGCAACCAGAAAGAACACCAGCAAGATGGTTCTGGTTCTCAGGTTCATGCAATGAAATCCTGAAATTGGTTATTCATGCATCTCCAAGTCGCTTGACGAAGCGCAGGGAGGCATTTTCGTAGCCGCAGGCGCGATAAAACTGGTGCGCTTGGTCGCGATGCAATGCGGTGGTCAGTTCGACGCGGGTAGCCCCGGCTTGCCTGGCTTTCATTTCGGCTTCGCGCAGCAAGCGTTTGCCAATACCTTTGCCGTGAAATTCTTCCAGAACTACCAATGCCGTAATGCGACAAGTGCGTGCACCCAAGGGCAGGTAGTAACGAATATCGATGGCGATCATCGCAATGGCTTCACCGTGCTCCTGGGCAATCCATAATTGTTGCTCGGGCTCCTCGCGTAAATCCATGAGCCTGACCGCGGCCTCATCGGGTGTGCAGGGATAGCCTAGCTCGCCCAACAAGATGGCAACGCCCGTCGCGTCCTCCGGTACAGCAGGGCGAATATAGACCTGTGTGTTGGAGTCCGTCGGGCGAGTGTTCATTATCGAGTACCGAACACCACGATAGTTTTGCCGCGGGCGGTAAGTTGGCCTTGTTCCTGCAATTGTTTTAGTACGCGACCTGCCATTTCTCGCGAGCAGCCAACGATGCGGGCGATTTCTTGGCGAGAAACGCGAATTTGAGTGCCCAGCGGGTGCGACATGGCATCAGGTTCCTGGCATAGATCACCCAGGGTGCGGGTGATACGGCCGGTGACATCGAGGAATGCCAGACGGCTTGCCTTGCGTGAGGTATCGAGTAGTCGTTTGGAAAGCTGGGAGCCTATCGCATATAAAATACGTGGGCATTCCGCCATCAGCGCACCATCAAAAAGTTGATGCAGGCGTTCATAGCTTAGTTCTGCCAGCTCGCAGGTGGTGCGAGTGCGCAACAGCACTTCGCGTTGATCGGCGGCGACAAACAGGCCCATTTCACCGATGAACTCACCGGCATTGATGTAGCCCAGTACCAATTCGCGGCCATCGGTTTCTTCGCTGATCACGCTTAAGGAGCCGCTGATGACGTAATAAAGCGTGTTGGCTGAATCGCCGGGGCGAAAAATATCACTGCGATTGGGATGTTTACGCCGGTGGCAATGGTCGAGAAAGCGGCTGAGTGAGGCAGGGTCGAGCTCAAGAGGGCTATGAACCGGAGTGAATGCTTTGACGATACTTAAGGTGGTGCGATGTGGTGCCATAACTCGCTCATGCTCTAAATTATCAACAGCCTTAGCTTAGGCTGTGATGCAGTTCTCAGCAACGGTTTATGCGTTAATTATTGAAAAGGTTCCCCCAAGGGGTCTTTTGCCCGATAATGCGCCCCTTGGATAACTCGCCCCTGGAGGGCATCGCCGTGGTCAAGCCGCTTCCGCGCTTACGTTTGCAAGGCTTCAATAACCTTACGAAGTCATTGAGTTTCAACATTTATGACATCTGCTACGCGGTGTCTGAAGAGCAGCGTCAGCGCTATATCGATTACATCGACGAGATGTTTAATGCCGAGCGTTTGACGCAAATTCTGACCGAAGTGGCGCATATTATTGGCGCGAACATTTTGAATGTGGCGCGCCAGGATTACGACCCGCAGGGCGCGTCGGTGACTATCCTGATTTCCGAAGAACCGATTATCGACAAGAAAGCGGCCGGCAAGGATTTGATTTCGGATGCGGTTGTTGCCCATCTCGACAAGAGTCACATCACGGTGCATACCTATCCGGAAACTCATCCGCATAATGGTATTGCCACTTTCCGTGCCGATATCGATGTTGCCACCTGCGGCGTTATTTCGCCTTTGAAGGCATTGAATTACCTGATCGACAGCTTCGATTCCGATATCGTGGTCACCGATTACCGCGTGCGTGGATTTACCCGCGACGTGAAAGGCAAGAAGCACTACATAGACCACAAGATCAATTCGATTCAGGACTATCTGTCGAAGTCGTCACGTGAAAAATACGAAATGATCGACGTCAATGTTTATCAGGAAAATTTATTCCATACGAAAATGCATTTGAAGGATTTCGATCTGGACACGTATTTGTTCGAGGAAAAGGCGAAAAACCTGAGCTTCAAGGATCGCCAGCGTATCGAAATGCAATTGCGCCGGGAAATCGCCGAGCTCTTCCATGGCCGCAATTTGATTGATTGATTTCGTATTGCGATGATTGAAATTTAAAACCGCCGAAAGGCGGTTTTTTTTGTGGGTATTGTAGGAGGGGCCTTAAGCCCGAATGCTTTCCAACCATGTTCGGGGTTGAAACCCCTCCTACAAACGATACGCCACTGCTTTCATGATCGACGATGTCAGCGCCATGATTCTCGGAATCGGCTGAGGTAGTTTTCGCGCGCCGGCATTTTCGGCATGTTCGGCGTGACGGGCTTCGTCTTCCTTCATCTTTTTCAGAATCACCCGGCTGCGGGCATCAGAAGGCGGCAGTGTTTCGAGATGCTCTTCCAGATGAGCTTCCACCTGACGTTCGGTTTCCACCACAAAGCCGAGATTCCAGCCGTCGCCACGCAAGCCTGCTGCCAATCCAATGGTGTAGCTGCCGGCATACCAGATCGGATTGAAGATGCTCGGTTTGGCATCGAGTTCGCGCAAACGGTCGGCACACCAAGCGAGATGGTCCTGCTCTTCCTGCGCGGCATCGAGTAATTGCTTTTTGGTGTCTTCGTCGCGCGCGACAGCGGCTTGTCCAACATAAAGCGCTTGCGCGCAAACCTCGCCGGTGTGATTGATTCGCATCAATCCAGCCGCATGGCGCTGCTCTTCATCATTGAGCACGCCGTGCAAAGTATTTTCTGCCGGATAGGCGCGTTCGGCAAAAGCATTGCCTAGGCTGGTGCTCATCGCGCGTTGTGCCTGGATAATAGCCTTGTCGAAAAAACTGAAATGACGTTCGCTCATGCTAGATGTTCCGCGAGAAAATCAATGGGATGCCGCACCGGTATTTTAAGCCCATTGGCAAGATGTAAACGACAGCCGATGTTGGCGGACAGTAATTCACTTGCATGTGATTTTAGCATGTCATCAATGAGCGGCGCGCGAAGCAAGTCGGCTCGCTTCGGTTCGGCCAGCATATGCAATCCAGCGCCGCCGCAACAGCCTCGGTCGGGCAATGGGTGGATCTCTAGTTCCGGAATCATCGCCAGTAATACACGGGTGGCCTTGTCGCTTTTGACAGTAGTCGACTGGCTGCAGGGAATATGCAGTGCAATTTTCTTTTCGGCGGGTTTGAATTTCAGATTGGCCGAGTGTTGCAAAATGAAATCGATCGCGTCGATGACTTTGTTTTGGGTTTGCAGGCTGCGAGCTAACTGTTCGTGGCAGCCGGTTGCCAGAGTAAGCACAGTGAGGTTGCCGGAGAACGCGGCTTGATTGCTGCGGGCAAGGGTTGTCACCGTTTCGGTGTCGCCCAGATGCATTGCAGCCGTACCACAGCAAGTTTGCCCATTTATCGGTTCTACCGAAAAGCCGATGGCATTCAATAGTCGCTGCAGGTTGGTTCGCGCATTGGCTTCGTAAGTACTTGCAATGCAGCCGACAAAAATGGCCACCTTGTTTGGCGCGCTGGACTTGGGTTTTTCCGCTGGAACGAGTCTGTCAGGCAGGGCGGGTAGTTTTCCGGCCAGTCTTCCGAGCGTACCTGCTATGCCCAATAGCCCAGGTTTGGCCAACAATCGGTTTATTACCTTTGTTTGATAAGGCGGCGGTTTGCGCATGAACTGTTGTTCGCGCGCCAAAGCCAGTAAATCGCCATATTGCACCTCGGCCGGACACGCGGCCTCGCAGCGGCGGCAGCCCAGGCAGTGCTCCAAATGGGTGTCGCCCGCGTAAGTCGGGCTTATTTGCCCTGAAGCCAGCGCTTTCATATAAGCTATACGGCCCCGCGGAGATTCGGTTTCGGAGCGATCCAGCTGATAAGTGGGGCAGTGCGGTAGACACAGACCACATTGGACGCAAAGATCGGCCAGCAAAGCCATCTCGGACGCGGTTTTCGGGGATGAAAGGGACTCTGCCATAGGCAAAATCCTAGCATGGCTGGCATTAATAGCTCCGGTGGGCTTGCGCTGAGCGCGCGGGCTGGTTACAATTCCGCTTCTTATTCACCCAATTTTTTTCCTTTGGAGCCGTCATGAAGAACATGACCGTTAGCGCCAAGGCTGAGACTGTTAAGCAAGACTGGTATGTAGTTGATGCCAGCGGTAAAACCCTCGGTCGCTTGTGCACAGAACTTGCTCGTCGCTTACGCGGCAAGCACAAACCCGTTTACACCCCGCACGTGGACACCGGCGATTACTTAGTTGTGATCAACGCCGACAAAATCACCGTGACCGGCAAAAAGCTTCAAGACAAGATGTATTACCGTTTTACCGGTTACATCGGCAACATGAAGTCCGAAACCCTGGGTCAAGCCATGAATGCGCATCCTGAGCGTGTCATCGAAACCGGCGTCAAGGGCATGCTGCCCAAGAATCCGCTGGGTCGTGCCATGTACAGCAAGCTCAAGGTTTATGCAGGTCCAAACCATCCGCATACGGCCCAGCAGCCTCAAGTGCTGGACTTTTAAGGCTTTAGGATAACTCATGGCAACTTCGCAAAATTACGGCACCGGCCGTCGCAAATCCTCCACCGCACGCGTTTTCCTGCGTTCGGGCAAGGGCGTTATCGTGATCAATGGTCGTTCGATTGAAGATTTCTTCGGTCGCGAAACTTCCCGCATGATCGTACGTCAACCGCTCGAACTGACCAAAATGACGGACAAGTTCGATGTTAGCGTCACGGTTGAAGGCGGCGGTATCACTGGCCAGGCTGGCGCAATCCGTTTAGGTATTGCCCGTGCATTGGTCGAATATAACGACACCCTGAAGCCCGAGTTGCGCAAAGCCGGTTTCATGACCCGCGATGCCCGTGAAGTAGAACGTAAAAAAGTCGGCTTGCACAAAGCTCGCCGCGCGACCCAGTTCTCGAAGCGTTAATTCGCGCTTTGCCGAAGTCTTCGGGCTTCGCTGGATCCACCAAAAACCCCGCTCAAGAGCGGGGTTTTTGCTTGTTGGCAGTTTGCAACAATTGCAGGCTTGGGCTTGCCCGGAAAAATAGAATGGGAAATACTAGAAGCTCTCGGCTTTTAACATCTTTCAGGCTAGACTGAACTTATCTCAGGGAGTTTTCTATGCCGATGTCCGCTTCTGATCTTGCCAAGCTGTTCCCGCTGGAGTCGCTCCGTAACGAAACGCGTGAGCAGTTGGGGCGCGATGCAGTGGTTAGCCAATATTCACGGCATGACTACGTATTTGAAGCGGGCAGTGTCGATGACGATACCGTCTATCTATTGGAAGGCGAACTCCATTGTGAATATCCCGATGGCCGTAAAGTAGCCCATGTCGCCACGGCACAACATGGGCGCTATCCATTAAATGATGCGATACCTCGCCGATTCGCGGCGAAAGTGACTTCCAGTAAAGCCAAGATATTAAGACTCGATCGTCGGTTCCTCGAAAAAATCATTACCTGGGACCAAGTCAGCCGTTCTGAAAGTTACAAGCATTTCGATTCGACGCCAGGTGCTAACTCTTGGGTTTTCCGTTTATTGAATAGCCATGCCTTTCTGAAATTGCCGACCGGCAATATCGAAAAAATGTTTCAGCGTTTTGAAGAGATCAAGGCACTTCCCGGCGAGATCATCATGCGGGAAGGCGATGCGCCGGATTACTTCTACGTCATTCGCGAGGGCACCGCTTCGGTATCCAAATATCTGGATGGTGCACCGCAGGTAGTCGCTTATTTAAGAGAAGGCGATATTTTTGGTGAAGACGCCTTGTTGGCAAACGTGCCACGAAATGCCACGGTGCGAACCATGCAGGGTGGGCGTTTGATGCGCCTGAAAAAAGAAGATTTTGAAGCCGTTCTGAAACCACCGATGGTGCATTGGGTGTTGCCGGCAGATGCCGCGCGTCTGGTAAAAGACGGAGCCATTATTCTTGATGTGCGGATGCCCGAAGAATATGCACAACGAGGCATTGATGGCGCGGTGAATATTCCGCTATATCGCTTACGCGAAGATGCCGCATTGGCGCTGCCAACCGGAAGTCACTTGGTGGTGTACTGCAATACCGGCGAGCGATCCGCAGCAGCTGCATTTATCTTGAATGGCTTGGGTTACACCGTTCACGCATTGCATGGCGGTCTCGGTGCGATGCAGAGAATGCTGGCTGCCAGCCAGGCTGCAGCCGAGCAGGCTGCCTTGCAACAACAGGCGTAGGTCGGACCCCGGCCCGACATAAGCACCATCGCAATCTTGATGAAGCGTCTGGCCCAAGCCCGACCTACGCAAGCTTATTTACGCTGTACGCCATCGACAATCACGATGTCGGCAGCACGTTTCGCGAACAGGCCAACACAAACAACCCCGGTAATCTGATTGAGATCTGCTTCCATCCCGACCGGGTCAACAATTTGCCAGTTATAGACGTCGAGAATCCAGTTGCCGTTATCGGTAACTTTCCCTTCTCTCCAGATCGGCTGTCCGCCACGAGCGACTATTTCACGGGCTACATAGCTGCGAGCCATCGGGATGACTTCGATGGGTAGCGGGAATTTGCCCAGCAAACTCACTTCCTTGCTGGCATCGATAATGCATACAAATTTCTTGCTTGCGGCAGCAATTATTTTTTCCCGGGTTAAAGCGCCGCCGCCGCCCTTGATCAGACGGTTATGCGTGTCGCATTCATCTGCACCATCTACATAAAGCGATAAAGTGCCAGTGGAATTCAGATCAAGTACCGGAATGCCGTGCTGTTTAAGCAGCGCGGTACTCTGTTCAGAACTCGAAACGGCGCCTTCAATCTGATGCTTCATCCGAGCCAAAGCTTCGATGAAAAAAGCAACCGTGGAGCCTGTGCCTACCCCGACGACACTGCCGTCCTCGATAAATTTGGCGGCAGCTTCACCGGACAGGCGTTTGCCTTCGTTCTGAGACATGACTTACTCCAGAGTTAAAATAAATTTCCATTGCTGAGCCGTGACTGGCAATACAGATAAGCGATTGCCACGTTTTAGCAGGGTGAAATCGTCAAGGTGCTCGGCTTGCAATTTTAATTCATCCAGCGAAATAACACGCTTTAATTTACGTTTGAAGCTGACATCCACCAGCCACCAACGCGGGGCATCCTGGGTGCTGGCGGCGTCATAGTAATCGGATTTCTTGTTGAACTGGGTTGGGTCGGGGTAGCTATCACAGGCGACTTCCGCAAGCCCTGAAATTCCCGGTACGGCGGTGTTGGAGTGATAGAAAAAAATTCCGTCGCCAACCTTCATGTCCTTCATCATGTAATTGCGCGCCTGATAATTACGTACACCGCTCCATGGCTCGCGTGTGACGCGCATCAGATCGTCAATCGAAAATTCATCGGGCTCGGATTTCATCAGCCAATATCGCATTGCATATACCTCAAATTTTCTGGGTCGCCATTGGCTGTATTGCAGGCCGATCGTGTTTATTTGAAACGCAATACTTCCTGCTCATTGATCAATATATCCAGTTTTACATCCCAATTCTGGGCCGGTATATCGTTCGCTTCCTGGCATGAATAAGCCACACCGATTAAAAGTGGCGGAGTGGATTGTGCATGTCGAAATGCAAAACTCCGGTCGTAATAGCCGCCACCCATTCCCAGGCGTGAACCGGTTAGCGTGTATGCGAGCAGGGGAATTAAAACGATACTGATGTCGCGAGCATCCAGCGCGGAGGCAGGCGAAACATCCGGCTCGGGAATGCCATATTGATTGCTGACCAGATCATCACCCGAGCGCCAGGGAGCAAATTTTAATGTCTTGTCGGCTTGGATAATCGGCAGACACCAAACCCGTGGCGTTTGCAAACGCATTTGCACGACATGCAGCGGTACTTCGCCCTGCGTTGCCCAATAGCCGGCAACGTAATTGGCCGATGACCATTCGGGTAGTTGAAGCAGGTGTTGCGCCACAGCTTCGGCAGTTTGCATGCGTTGTGCGGCAGTTATCGCCAGGCGCTTTGTTTTGAAATCAAGCCGCAGTTGCCGTTTTTCCGCACCGATTTTTTTGTCCGGATTTATTGTTGAACTTGAATTCAAAATTGCATCCTCCACCATGCCGATGCTTACGAAACGACCTTGATCCAGGAGGATCAAGTGGGCATCTGGGCGAAGACTTCAGGCTTCCCGCAACAGGGCGGACATGCACACCGTCATCGTCAACAAATTCCCGGGCCGTATTTATGGGTCAAGGCGAAATGTTTGCGTAAGCTGTCAAACACAGCAGAGGACACAAACATAGTATAGAACCTAATTTTTAAAAAAATGTGAATTCAGTCGGCGTTTTTTTATAAAAAACTATCGTGGCAGTGAATCGAACAGGCCATCCAGTTTTCTATTCATGTCGCCCAGGGTTTCGTGCAGTGCGCTGTCACGTTCATCGGCCGCATTTTTGAGCTGCAAAAATTCGTGCGCAAGATTCAATGCGGCGAGCACTGCAACTTGATCAATCGACACCATGCGGTTATTGCCACGGATTTCACGCATGCGGGCATCCAGGAAGTGCGCGGACGCCAGCAGGCTTTCCTGTTCTCCTGATTCAACACCCACGGTAAATTCACGGTCCAGTATCTTGACGTTGAACGGAGTACTCACGCATTTTGCTCCAGGGACTTGAGGCGACTAATCATCGCTTCGACCCGTGAGCGTGCGAGTTCGTTCTTGCTCATGAGTTGTGAACGTTCGCTGGTTAATTGTTCCTGACTTTGCCGCAGACTCCGATTCTCGTCTTGTAGGCGTCGGGTCACTTCGACCAGGCGATCAACGCGTTGGGCTAAAGCTTTGATTTGATTATGTACGTCAGGCTGGCTCATGGGCTTCACGATAGTGTCTGATCAACAGGGGGTCAAGCGAATTCCCGGAAACAGGCTGAATCAATAAGGGGCAGGGATGGCCGCCACGGTGCTGGGTTGCCAGCTGCGGATAAATGCCAGGCAGCGGTGGGCATCAATGGGCGGCGATAACCAGTAGCCCTGAATCTCGTCACAGCCCTGTTCTCGCAGGTAACGTAATTGGTGCTCGGTCTCGACGCCTTCGGCGATGACGTTCAAACCCAGTGAGTGGCTCATCGTGATGATGGTGGCGGTAATGGCTTCATCATCGGGATCATGGTCGAGATCGCCGATGAAGGCCTTGTCGATTTTAAGCGTATCGATCGGCAGGCGCTTCAGATACACCAGTGATGAATATCCCGTGCCGAAATCATCGATCGCCAGCGTCAAACCGAGCTTGCGCAACTCATTGAGAACAACAGTGGCCTGTTCGGCATTTTCCATCACCATGCTTTCGGTCAATTCCAGTTCCAGCCGATTGGCAGGAATTTCAGTTTCTTCCAGAATGCGTGTGAGCGTTTGAACGAGATTACCTTTCAGTAATTGCATCACCGAGACGTTGACCGCCATCGAAAGTTCGGTCAAATCGTGTTTGCGCCAGCGTTTCAGGGTTTGGCAGGCTTCCTGCAAGACCCATTCGCCGATCGGCAGAATCAAGCCGCTTTCTTCGGCCAGAGGAATAAAGGTCACTGGGCTGATGTCACCGAGCTCGGCGCTATGCCAGCGAAGTAGCGCTTCGACACCGGTGATGCGGCCGTCTGCCAGCGACATCCGTGGTTGATAGACCAGACGGAATTCGCCGCGGTCCAGAGCTTTGCGCAGGCAGGCAAGAATCTGCGCGCGCCGGCGCGCCTCGGCATCCATGGTTTCGTTGTAAATCTGAAAGGTATTGCGACCTTCGGCTTTCGCCTGATACATGGCGGTATCGGCAAATTTCAATAGATCGGTCGGCACCAGGGCGTGATCGGGATATAGGCTGATACCCAGTGACGGCGTGATGCTGACATCGTGTCGTTCATCGACTTCCAGCGGCATGGAGAAGGCAGTCAAAATTTCGCGCGCCATGCGCTCGACCGCGGCCAGGCTTTCGACATCTTCCAGAATGACGGTGAATTCATCGCCGCCCAATCTGGCCACAGTATCAGAGGCCCCAACGGTCGCTTGTATTCGGTTGGCGGCCGCTTTTAACAAGCGGTCGCCGGCGGCATGGCCGAGCGAGTCGTTGATGTCCTTGAAGCGATCCAGATCAAGAAACAATACGGCGACGCGGGTTTCCTGACGGCGGGCGCGCACGATGGCGCGGCCTAGTCGTTCGGAAAGCAGTGCGCGATTGGGCAGGCCGGTCAGTGTGTCGTAATTGGCCAGGTAACGTAATTCCTGTTCTGCCCGTTTTTTGTCCGTGATGTCATTGACGACGGCAACGAAATGACTGCGTGTGCCGTGGGCATCGCGAACTTCGGACATTTCAATCCAGCCCAGAAATTCGTCGCCGTCTTTGCGCTTCTGCCACATTTCGCCAGCCCAGTGGCCGGTGCGTTCGAGAATATCGCGAACACGGCGATAAAAATCGGCGCCGTGCTGGGTGGAATCGAGAATACTGCTGTTTTGCCCCACGACTTCTTCGTCGTTGTAACCGGTGATGCGTGAGAAAGCCGGGTTGACCGAAATAAAACGGAACTCCAGATCAATGACCGCCACCGCTTCACTCATGCTGCGTAAAACTTCGAGTGCAACACGGCGCTCGCGCTCGGCACGACGGCTCAGGGTAATATCTCTTGCGGTACCCGCCATGCGCAGTGGTTTGCCGTCGGCGTCGCGCTCCACCAATTTGCCGCGTGAACGCACCCAGATCCATTCGCCGCTACTATTACGAATGCGATGTTCGGATTCGAATACTTCGCTCTGGCCGGTTAAGTGTTCTTGCAGTAATTTTTGCACGCGAGGTAGATCATCGGGATGCAGGGAATGCGAGCGCCAATCATCGGTACTCATGGACTCCGAGGCACCCTGCCCAAGTAATTGGTTGGCGCCTAAACGATATAGGCTGTTTTCAGGAATGTTCCAATCCCAGAACTCGTCGCCCGAACCCCAGAGTGCCAAATTGAGTCTTGCTTCACGTTCGCGGATTTCTTCGAGTAATTCCGCTTCCTGAATGGCGCGTCTACGCCAGATATGCCACAGCATCAGGCCCAGGAAAACGGCAGCGGCCACCAGAGCAATCTGTGGCGCAACGCTGGCGAGGTTCGAACCGCCTGCTTGGTTGGCAAGTGCAAAATCGGGCGCCAGATAAATACCAAGCATCCCCGCTGAATACACTAAGCGGCTAAGACAAATTGCTGGCGCGGCGCGCAATGGCACAAATCTTGCCCCTGTCGAAAGTATTCCCGGCCATCAGTGTAGTGGGCGCGGGCACAATGTCACAAGACGTTTCGAACCCTTGCTAGAATATAGGCCAGTCTTAAAGGGTTTACACATGAATCAGCCAGTACTTCCCTTGTATGCCAAATTGGCGAAATCCCCCCTCATGTTTTCGCTTGGGGTTGAGGCGCCTGAACTGCATGGCAGCTTATGCGGCTATTTGTGCGGCGGCGGGCAGGCGAATGCAGAAAACTGGCTCAGCCTTGTGCTCAGTGATGATGCCATTCATGAAGTGGAGTCGGGTACCGATTTGGCACAAATGTACGACGCCACCTGCGCCGGTCTTGCCTCCGAAGAATTCGAATTTGATTTGTTATTGCCCGACAGCGATGCCCCGGTATCGGAACGAGGCGATGCCTTGCTGGCCTGGTGCTGTGGCTTTCTGGGCGGCGTCGGTTTGTCCGGTGCCGATCTGAAAAAGATGTCGGAAGAAACCCAGGATGCACTGACGGACATGGGCCGAATCGCCGCCAGTGAACTTAGCTATGATGACGCCGATAGTGATGAAGAAGCTTTCGAAGAGGTGTCCGAGTTTGTTCGTGTCGCTGCCATGCTCGTCCATAGCGATTGTGTGCTGGGTCCGCGTCATCGTCGTAAATTAAACTAATCCGACCGAATTTATGATCGCCCAGAAAGAATTCATCAAGCGTCGCAAACAACTTATGCGGATGGTGTCGGACGACGCGATTATCATTCTGCCATCGGCACCCGAACGCATTCGCAGCAATGACACCCATTATCCCTACCGTCAGGATTCCGATTTCTGGTATTTGACCGGTTTCGCCGAGCCTGATGCGGTATTGGTGATGGTGCCAGGTCGCAAGCATGGCGAGAACCTGCTTTTCTGCCGCGAGCGCAATCCCGAGCGTGAAGCATGGGATGGGCCGCGCGTGGGACCGGAAGGTTCTGTTGAAACACTCGGCATGGACGATGCATATTCCATCGATGATCTTGACGACATCCTGCCGGGCCTACTGGAAGGTCGTCGTCGTGTTTATTATCACTTCGGTCGCGACAAAGAATTTGATTTGAAATTGATCGGCTGGCTCAACCGCACGCGTGCACAGATGCGCATGGGGGCAGAACCGCCGCATGAATTTATGGAACTGGGTCATCATCTGCACGAGTGCCGTTTGTTCAAAAGCAAAGATGAAATAAAATTGATGCAGCATTCTGCCGACATTGCCGCACAAGCCCAAATCGACGCGATGCGTGCAACGCGCCCAGGCTTGTACGAATTCGAAATTGAAGCGGCTTTACAATACTGCTACAAGAAAAATAATGCCGTGGCATCCTACGAGCCGATTGTCGGTACCGGTGCAAATGCCTGTGTGTTGCACTACCGTGCTAACAATGCACGACTGAATGACGGCGATTTATTATTGTGCGATGCCGGTGCCGAGTATGGTTATTATGCCTCCGATATCACGCGCACCTGGCCAGTGAATGGCCGCTATTCCAAAGAACAGCGCGCCTTGTATCAAATCGTGCTGGATGCACAAGCCGCTGCCTTATCTAAAGCCACAGTCGGACAGCCCTGGATTGCCGGTCATGAAGCCGCTGTTGAGGTCTTGACGGATGGCTTGCTGTCGTTGGGTTTGCTGAAAGGAACTCTGAAACAAAACCTTGTTTCTGGCGAGTATAAAAAATTCTATATGCATAAAACCGGACATTGGCTGGGACTCGATGTGCATGATGTCGGCGAGTACAAAATTGCCGGTGATTTTCGCGAGCTTGAAGCCAGCATGGTGTTTACGATTGAACCGGGTTTATATATTCCACCGGGAACCAAAGGCGTGCCGGCCAAATATCATGGTATCGGCATCAGGATTGAAGACGATGTCCTGATTACTGCCAAAGGCCACGATGTCCTCAGTGACAAAGTGCCGAAATCAATCGATGCAGTCGAAGCCATATTGGCTGAACGCTGATTCATTTATCGATGGAACTTTGATTGGCCATGCAGTTCTGATATGTGCACGGTCAATCATCACCATGGCTTGATTCTGGGTTGCTCGATTCGTACATGACTACGCGCCATCTCGACTGTCGTGCCCATTAAGGGCAAGGCTGAGCGTTCTCCCCCGTAAACGCCCACCAGGTTTCATCCATCATGCACAATACGAATTCGACCGATATCCGCATCATTACGCAAGACAATGGCGTGGGGCTGGTGAAAGATGCCCAGTTGCTGGCCGCCATATTGTCCCCGGGTAACTTCCGGGTTGCGCAAAATCGTTTCAAGACCAATAAACTCGGTAAATGGCTTCAGCGGTTGGCCATTCAGGCGAGCGCCAGTGCGCCGTCTATCAATATTTTTCTTGAGCGCCTGCATCCGACGCTTTTCAAAACCGCCAGTCTCAATATATTGATGCCGAATCCGGAATGGACATTGCCCAAATGGATGAGCCATCTGGCGAGCCTGGATTTTGTATTGGTAAAAACACGTCATGCTGAAGCCATCTTTTCCGAACTGGGTTGCAACACCCGCTACACCGGCTTTAGCAGCGAAGATCGCTGGCTGCCGGAGGTGACCAAGCAGGGCGGTTTTTTCCATCTTGCAGGCAAGAGTGCCAATAAAGGAACCGAGGGTTTGATTGCTTTATGGCAGAAACATCCAAACTGGCCTTTATTGACGATCGTGCAGCATCCCAAGCGGGCTGAAGCGGATTGCAGTTCGCACAATATCCGGCATGTGCTTCGTTACCTGGACGATGCCGAATTAAAGCTGATGCAGAATCAGCATCGATTTCATCTTTGTATTTCGGACACCGAAGGCTTCGGTCACTATTTGATGGAAGCGATGAGCATGCAGGCGGTTGTCATTACTACCGATGCGCCGCCTATGAATGAATTGGTCACCGAAGATCGTGGCTTGTTGGTGGGCTACGACCGAACCACCACGCAGAATCTGGCTACCTGTTATCACGTAGGAGAGTCACAACTGCAGGCGACCGTCGAGCGTGCATTGGAAATGACAGAGGGTGATGCGTCAATGTTGGGCATGGCCGCCAGGAAATTTTTCCTGAGTAATGATGAGCAGTTTCGCCGGCGTATCGTGCTGCTGATGGAAGACATGGCAGACGAAGTGAAAAAGCGCCAGACACATTAAGCTCCGTTACATATCGATTTTCTTGAGTTCGAAGCCAAGCGATTGGTAGTGTTTCCATCGGGCGCGCAAAGGGTCACGTGTCGATGCATCGGCAGGCACGACTTCCAGTACACGTTCGAATTGCCCGGTCACCGGCGCATTGCGCAGATTCAACACCAGCGGCCGCATCGGCACATCGGTTTCCGGTGTCACGATGAGCACCGGCGTGATGTCATCGTCTTCATCGTGGCCGGCAATCTGATGCGGGATATACGCATCGGGATCAAACTCCCAGAGTAAATCATCCAGCACCTCGGCTTGAGTGGCCGAGTTCACCAGAATCAGCAGACTTTGTCCGCTGTCGTGTGCCTTGCGCGCAAGCTCGCACACCAGCAAGAGTGGTTTTTCGA
Organism: Arenimonas sp.; assembly: GCA_043789195.1. Taxonomy (GTDB): domain Bacteria; phylum Pseudomonadota; class Gammaproteobacteria; order Xanthomonadales; family Xanthomonadaceae; genus Arenimonas. The sequence goes on from JAYWIC010000129.1 coordinate 32,612, forward strand.
TAAAACGCGGTTTGGCGATGAGGTAAAAATCGGCGCGGGGCATGATATTTGATGGCAGATGAGACGAAAGACGGGAGAAAAACTCTGTATCCCGTCTTACACCTTACACCTTGCGCTTCAAGCAGACTGGTCCAGTAACCATTGCGTCAACAAACCGACTGGCCGTCCATTGGCCATGCCCTTGCGACCTTCATCGGAAGAAGTGCCCGCTATATCCAGATGGGCCCAGCGCTGGCCTTCGGTGAATCGCGACAGGAAGCAGCCGGCGGTAATCGCACCGGCACCTTTGCCGCCGATGTTGTAGATGTCGGCAAAGGCAGAATCAATCATCGATTGATATTCATCCCACAAAGGCAGACGCCAGGCGCGGTCGAATACGTGTTCACCGGCTTGGTAGAGCTCGTCGGCGAGATCGTCGTGCTTGCTCATCAAGCCCGTCGCGTACTTGCCGAGGGCAATCACGCAGGCGCCGGTGAGTGTTGCCACATCGACGGTGGCCTGTGGTTCGAAACGTTGTACATAAGTGAGTGCATCGCAAAGAATCAGACGGCCTTCGGCATCGGTATTGCCAACTTCGATAGTCTTGCCGCTCATCGAGGTGAGTACATCGCTTGGACGATAAGCGTCGGCGTCAGGCATGTTTTCAACGGCGGCGACAATCATCACCAAGTTCAGCGGTAACTTCATCATGGCGGTGCTGAGGAAGGTACCCATGACGGTACCTGCTCCGAGCATATCGAATTTCATTTCTTCGATGCCGCCCTGAGTTTTCAGATTGATGCCGCCGGTATCAAAGGTGATGCCTTTGCCCACCAGTGCGTAAGGTTTTGCTTCGCCACCACCGTTCCATTTCAGCACGATCAATTTCGGTGGATTGGCCGAACCTCTTGAAACGGCAAGCAGGGATCCCATGCCGAGTGCTTCCATATCGGTGCGTTCAAGAACCTCGCAAGTAACGCCTTCATGATCGGTAGCAATTTTACGTGCCTGATCTGCCAGGTAAGCCGGGTTACAGATGTTGGGCGGCAGGTTGCCCAGTTCGCGGGTCAGTTGAACGCCGGTAGCGATTGCAACGCCGTTCGTCAGGGCCTTGGTTTGCGAGGCATCGGCTTGAAAGCTGACTGTTTGCAAGGTGACTTCGGCTTTTTTACTGCGGGTTGCCGTGTATTCGTAGGCAGCGTGATCGACGGCGATAATGCCTTGACGCAGGTTCCAGTCGGCATCGCGACCTTTCACGGCGAGTTCGGTGAGTGTGACGAGGACATTTTTGGCAGGGCCCGTGCGGAGTGCACGTGCGGCATCGCTAACGGCCTTGATGTATTGCGGCACGGCGAATTTCGCGATTTCGCCCAAGCCAACCACTAATACACGCGGGGCTTTGACGCCGGCAATATCATGCAAAAAGCTGGTGCGGCCGGTTTTCCCGGAAATATCACCGCGCTCAAGCAATGCACTTAATCGCCCGTTGCTGGCTTCGTCCAGTGCTTTCGCACTAGGGCTCAGGCTCTTATCGGCATAGACACCCACGACAAGGCAATCGGTTTCGGTGAGCAGCGGAGATTGGGAATTTATTTGAAAGTCGAGGGCCATGGATGTTTTTCCGTACAATGGAGGGTAATTGTGTAGATGGGCCTCGAAAGACCCGCTTGCAAGCCCTCAAGTTTAAACTAAAACCCATGTCCCTAATCGAACGATACCTCTGGCGTGAATTTGCTTCGACATTTGCCGCAGTGGCAATAATCCTGCTGCTAGTGAGCGTGGGAGCCTTATTTACCGACCTGGTCAGTGAAATTGCCCGAGGCCGCGTGCCCGCTTCATTATTGTTATCGCAATTGGGGCTGCGGACTCTGCACTGGTTGCCATTGGTATTGCCGCTCGCCATGTTTCTGGGCTTGTTGCTGTCGATTGGCAGGTTGTATGCCGATAGCGAAATGTCGGTATTGTTTTCGGTGGGTATCGGGCCAAGGAAATTATGGCTCCCGATTTCGCGATTGCTCTGGCCGGTGATGATCTTTATTGCCTGTTGTTCGCTTTGGTGGGGGCCGTGGGCATCCAGTAAAGCCAAGGAAATGATTGATACCGCCAATCGGTCTTTCCTGATTGCGGGGCTTGAAGCAGGGAGATTTGTCGAATTGCCCGGACGCGCCGGCATTTTGTACGTCGGCGAGCTGGCCACCGATGGTACGCAGTTTGGAAAAATGTTTGGATTGAGCGAGCGCGACGGTCGCTTCGACGTGATTACTGCCAATTCCGGGAACCTCGTGCTCGAAGGGGATTCCCAGCGTATTTTGCGTTTGCAGGACGGCTATCGTGTGGAAGGCGGTCGCGACACCAAAGACTACCGAATGATGCATTTCGAACAAAACGAGATTCGTGTGCCCGATCGCGAACAGGAAGTCGATAACTCGATGAAAATTCGCAGCACCTGGTCATTACTGGGGGACAAAAATCCCTTGGCAAAATCGGAACTGCATTGGCGTATTGCGATGCCGATATTCACCTTGGTGCTCGCCATAATCGCCTTGCCACTGGCGCGTAGCGAACCACGTCAGGCACGCTACGGACGATTGATTCTGGCTTTTCTGAGTTATTTGGTCGGCATGAATTTATTGCTCATCAGTGCCGATTTTCTCGGAAAGGGAGCGATCCCAGGCTGGATGGGGTTATGGTGGTTGCATATCCCCATGCTGGCGATGGCACTGTGGTTGTATATGCGTGACGGCAAACTACCCTCGCCCGCCATTGGGGCGAAAGCATGAGTGCATTCGGCCTGATTGATCGCTATCTGGCGCGACATGTTCTGGTGTCGACTTTGGCAGTATGGGCCGTGCTGGTGGGTTTCGACACCATCTCCGCCTTTGCGCAGGAGCTCGAAAAAGTTGGCAGGGGTAACTACAGCCTTAGCCATGCGGCACTTTATATTTTCTTTACGATTCCAAGACGGCTGTATGTGATGTTTCCCTACGTTGCCGTGATTGGCAGTTTGTTGGGGCTAGGTGGTCTGGCCGCTCGCTCGGAATTAACCGCCATGCGGGCATCGGGTGTTTCCCGCTTGCGCATTGGCCTAGGGGCTTTGATTGCATTGGGGTTACTCACCCTGTTGATGATGGTCAATATGGAGACCGTCGCGCCTGCCGGTGAGCAGCAGAGCCAAATTATTGCCAACGAAGTCAGGTCGAGCAAGGTCATCATGGCCCGCTACTCCGGCATGTGGGCCCGCGATGGCAAAATGTTCATGAATGCGCGCAGCGGCGGCGAAAAAATGATTGGCAACTCGCTCACCATCGAATTGCAGGATGTGCGCCTGTTTGAAGTTGGCGACGACGGTAAATTGATCAGTCTGACCAATGCAAAAACGGCGACCCGTCAGGCGAAAGGCTGGCAATTTTCCAGTGTTGAACGCACGGATTTCAAGCCTGCCCAAATCGTAACAACCAAGCAAGAGAAGTGGTTTTGGCCCAGCGAGCTCGACAAGAGAGCGTTGGAGTCGGCACTGCTTGGCGGGCGGTTTTTGAGCAGTAAAGAATTGCTGACCAATATCCAATATTTGCAACGCAATAAACTGGATGCGGAAAAATTTGTCAGTACCTATTGGGAGCGCTGGTTTTATCCCATCAATGTATTTGCCCTGTGTCTGGCGACATTGCCGTTTGCCTTCTCGTCTTTGCGGTCGGGCGGCTTTGGTAAAAGGCTGTTTTACGGCATCGTTATTGGCATCAGTTTTTTATTGCTGCAACGATTGTTCGTTGATCTGGCAAATGTGTATCGATTCGATGTACGTATCGCGCTGGCTCTGCCTCCCATTACGTTGATGGTGTTGAGCTTTTTCCTTTTTCGACGCTTGCGCTAGCTTCTCTTCGCACCATTAATGTGCCGGTGGCGATGTCGTGCAAGCCGCGTTTTTGTGAATCGAATAAACACCACAACAAAGCCAGTCCACCGCTGAGCGAGACAAGGGCATAGCGCAGGCAAAGTGCTTTGAAACTTGCATTTAGGCCGTCTTTGCCGACTACCAATAAACGCCAAGGCCGCATGCCCATGGTCTGTCCGCCGCGACGCCACGAAAAAATGGCGTAGCCACCGACGATGCACCAGTAAACCAGAATAGTGAAAAATGCCCAGGGTGTTCCCGGCATTGCCGGCTTGCCACCGTGGACGGCAAGTAAAGCGATGCTGCTGAAGAAAAGTATCGCTATCAGCGGCAACGCATCGTATGTCATGGCGAGTAATCGCCAGCCTAGATGCGCCGGACAGGCCTGGCTGCGTTCGCTCGAAGTCGTTAATGTCGTCATCGGGATAGCATAGCGAGCTTTGCCGTTTTGTAGGAGGGGCTTTCGTCCCGATATCGATAATACGCCCGAGCAGCGCCCCGATATCTTCCAGAATTATGGTTACTATTCATTGTGAAAAATAAACCAATCACCATCACTGACCGCCGAATGCAGGCTCAAGCATTGCCCCCCGTGGCAGAAACGGAGGCGTCGATTATTCGGCAATTTCTTGAACGGCTTTGGGCAGAAAACGGTTTGGCACGACCGACCCAGGAAAGCTATCGCCATGATCTGGAAGGATTGTCCCGATGGTTGCAGGGACGGCATGGAAATTTGTTGTCGGTAAAACGTCAGGATTTATTTGATTATTTATCCGAGCGCAGCGGCCACAATTATGCGGCTCGCAGTAATGCGCGCCTGTTGTCGGCGCTGCGTTCTTTTTACTCTCAACAATTGCGATTTAGTGTGATCCACGAAGACCCGACGGCTTTGCTCGAACTGCCCAAGCTTAGCAAAGGCTTGCCCAAGGCATTGTCAGAAAGCGAAGTGGAGGCATTGCTGAACGGCCCGGATGTCAGCACCGATATCGGGTTGCGGGATCGCGCCATGATCGAGTTGATGTATGCCACCGGCTTGCGCGTTAGTGAGTTGGTGAACTTGCCAAGTACTGCGATCAATCTGCGGCAAGGGGTGTTGCGCGTGATGGGCAAGGGAAGCAAGGAGCGTTTGGTGCCGCTGGGCGAGGAGTCTCAGCATTGGCTCGAACGTTATCTGCAGCAGGCCCGTCCGGTATTCGCACAGAAAAAAAATCTTGCGCATTTGTTCCTGAATACGAAGGCGCAACCGGTTACGCGGCAACAATTCTGGCGTCTGATTAAAAAGACCGCCGTTCAATCGGGAATCGATTCGGCAAAAGTCAGCCCGCATGGTTTGCGTCATAGTTTTGCGACACATTTACTCAACCACGGCGCCGATTTGCGTGCGCTGCAAATGTTGCTTGGTCATAGCTCCCTGTCGACGACGCAAATCTATACCCTGGTCGCCAAGGAAGGCCTGAAGCGTCTTCATCAAGCCCATCATCCACGTGCTTGAACCGTTCGTCTGACGCGTGGAACCATCGCTGACCGGTTTCATGTCAAAATAATTGAACTACCCTTGCTCGCACGGGTCCTTATCGTCAATTCCCATCAAGGTCACAGATAATGCGCGTTCTCCGTATTTCGTTGTTTTTGTTTTTTGCATTTTCCGCCGCTGTATCGATGGCGCAACCGCGACTTGCAACGCCGCAGGCAACTGCCGTGGCAAACAACAGTGATGCTGCCGTGCGCGCCGCGATGGCCAAAGCGATGCCGAATGCGAGTGTCGACAGCATCAAGGCATCGCCCATTGCCGGCTTTCGCGAAGTCGCCGTCGGTGGCCGGGTTGTCTATGCGTCGACCGACGGCCGTTATCTGATTCAAGGCAGTTTATTTGATCTGAATACGCGCACCAGTTTGACAGACAGCAGCGAAGCGTTGATCCGCAGCGGAATATTGGCCAAGGTCGGGCCCGAGCGCCGCATCATTTTTGCCGCCGCAAAGCCGAAGCACCGCATTACCGTTTTCACCGATATCGATTGCGGCTACTGCCGCAAAATGCATCAGCAAATCGCGCAATACAATAATCTCGGCATCAGCGTGGAATACCTGTTTTACCCGCGCGCCGGCATGGGCACGGACGCCGCCAATAAAGCGATTAACGTCTGGTGTTCCGCCGATCGCCGCAAAGCCTTGACGGATGCGAAGAATGATCGCCCGGTGCCCAATAAAACCTGTACCAATCCGATTGCCAGCGATTACGCCCTGGGCCAAAAAATGGGCTTTGACGGTACCCCTGCCATTTATGCGGCAAATGGCTCTCAGGTCGGTGGTTATCTTGCGCCGGCGCAAATGTTGGCTGCTTTGGATAAATTGGCGAAATCCAGCGCCAAGTAAGGCTGCCGAAGAGATCGATCAAGCGTTGCCGGGCGATTCGTGAATCGCCCCTACTGGGCCAAAAAACGCCAGCCTGTTAGAATGGCAGCCCCGAATTTACGGATTTTTTGGACATGATCGTCCTTGAGGGCCTTGCCGCTCTGTCGCCATTTCGTCGCGACCGTCTTGAAACACGTTTACGCCA